>NZ_OY761440.1:639166-958750 GCF_963664415.1 uncultured Desulfobacter sp.
CCATGCTTGATACGCAGTTCGTTTTCCATTTCAAACCGTTTCCTCTGAAGCTTGTGGTCGGTCAGTTCCGTGAATCCGTTGGCCAGCTCAATGCCTGCAACATACATCTCAAATCTTTGGGCGATATCCGGTTTTTCAGGATGAACTGCAGAAAGGCTTGCCATGGATATGGGGTAATCATAAAGGAAACAGGGACGGGATGCGCCTAAATGGGGTTCAATGTCGAAACTGATAATCTCATCAAACTGCCCGGTATCAACGGCCTGATTCAAAGAGATGTCTGAAAAGCGTTCAAAGGCCCGGGAAACCGTCATCCGCTGAAAGGTGGCGGCAAGATCCAGGGACGTGCCTTGATAGACCAGACGGTCCGGTGTTCCCAAGCCCTTTGCAATATGTCGCAAAAGCCCTTGGCACTGATCCATAAGATCTTCGTAGGTTTGGTGGACGGCATACCACTCAAGCAATGTCAGTTCAGGCAAATGACGATGACCGCGCTCACCTTTACGAAAACATTTGCAGATCTGAAAAATTTTATCTGCACCCCGGGCCAAAAGCCGCTTCATGCACTGTTCCGGGGAGGCTTGCAGATATGCACCCTGGGATGTCACCGGGTCAATATGGGCTTCGGGAATGACTGATGGGCACCGAACCGGAGTTTCCACCTCGATATAATCCATGGAACGAAAAAAATCCCTTGTCAATTCCATGACAAGGGATCTTTTTTTTAAATTTTCCAGCAACTGGGAACCGTTCATCTTTTTTACTTTTCGCCGGGCTGTTACTGTTTAACCTCGTATAAATCCTTTGTCCGATCCTGGAGATAGACGCGACGGTATTTGGCTTTATCTGCCTGATCATAAAATTCATAGCCCTGTTCCCGGCAGGCTTTACAGGCATTAATGGGGATATGAACCCCCAAAACATGATTGCCCGGCGTGGCGTCGGAATCCACCTCAAAGCTGCCGCCACAATCCCTGCATACCCGGACCTTTTCCTTCTGCCGCTCAAAAATATTGTCCGTGTCATAAAACACTTCACGGTGGCGGGTCACAATCTGTCCGGGTTCGCCGGCAGCGTCTCTCATTTCATATCGCTCACTCCAGTAGCGCATGATCTGATCGCAGGTCTGTTTTATTTTATCCGTAGTACTCACCGACTGCTTGAGCCTTTCCGGATTGTAATTGGGTTCCACCACACCGGAATAATCAATACCTGCCATGGCAAGGATAATGCCTAAGTTGACATAAGGCAGGGCACCTTCAATGGCATATCCCCCTTCAAGCACCGCAATGTCCGGTTTAAGCATGGACGTCAGGCGCGCATACCCCTGGGCCGAAAAATTCATATTGGTCAAAGGGTCTGTGTAGTGGTTGTCCTGACCGGCGGAATTGACCACAAGATCCGGTTTGAATTCCTCAATTACCGGCAGCACACAATTTTCAATAACATAGAGATACCCTTCGGTGGAAGTACCCGGGGGGAGCGGGATATTCAAGTTGGACCCCTTGGCATTGGGACCGCCCAGTTCATTTGGAAAGCCTGTGCCCGGATACATGGTCCGCCCGTCCTGGTGCAAAGAGATAAACAGCACATCTGGGTCATGCCAGAAAATATCATTGGTACCGTCCCCGTGGTGACAGTCCGTATCAATGACGGCAATACGCTTGACGTGGAACTGGGTACGAATATATTCCACCATCACCGCTTCAATATTGATGTGGCAAAATCCCCGGCCTCCGTGGGTTACCCGCATGGAATGATGTCCCGGAGGTCTGACCAGTGCAAAACCGTTTTTAACCTCTTTTAGCATAACGGCATCGGCAATGGCCTTGGCTCCACCTGCAGAGATCAAATGGGATTCGGTTGTAACGCTCTGTTCATCAGGCACACAGAAATGGGCCCTTTGTATATCCTGCGGTGTTACGAGTTCAGGTTTGTACTCTATGATTTCAGGTACATCAAAAATCCCTTCTTCGGTGACCTGGTCCTGGGTATATAAAAGCCGCTCTTCCCTTTCAGGATGGGTGGGGTCAATGGCCCAGTCAAATGCAGGAAAAAAGACCAGCCCTGTTTTATGAGGTGCGTTTAACATGGTATCCCCTTTAAATTTCCAGCGTCTGGTGGTTAAGCATCGATTCATACCCATGTATCAGGCCGGGTTTAAGCTGAATTTTTGTCCGAAATATTTTTCCTTTGGGAGAAAAGTTGCGCACAATATTAAATTCCTGGAACTCCACCACTTCTATCTCGTTGAGATTATCGGGATCAGCTCCTGCATTTTCAGCCTTGTCCTTGAGCAGGCTGTAAGCGGTCTCCTCCAGGTCATCTTTAGAAAAGGATTTGGAAACAGGCTCCGCAAAATCCTCTTCATGGGCAGTGACAACGCCCTGCTCCGTGTCCGCATTCACCGTGACCTCACAGGTGGTCCTGGCAAGGGCAGCACCAATGGCGTTTGCCACTGAAGCATAGGGGACGGCTATGGTCTCAAGCTGATACATCTCCTGGATCTTTTTGGCGAAGAATCTGGCCGGCCCACCCATGAGAAGGATCGTATCCGGACTGAACTTGTACCCTTCAAGGAAATCATGGACCGTATAAACAGGCTTGGAATTCAAGGTATCTATCATCTCAAAGGTTTTTTTCAAAATGATATTACAGCAAAGTTTAAATACATGCTCCGCAGCGTCTTTTTCGTTTGTGCCCAGCTCATCGGCAATGGACTTTATACCCTGCCGGGCCCGGTCCTGGTCGCCTGCTTCCATGAGCCCTAAAACCACCAGGGCATCCGTGGGTGTGGGTATCGATCCGCCAAAGGCCATGGACGGCCCCACACGGTCGGGTCCCACAGTCAGCATGCCTTTGTCATTGACCCTTAAGGCCGAGTCGCCGCCAATACCTTTGGAAACCGTCCGCAGAGACCGTATCAGACTTCTATACCCTCCGCGCTGGATGCCCACCGGCTCAAGCAGCGGAGTCTTATCCACCAGAAATGCAATATCCGTGGTGGTGCCGCCGATATCAAGCACAACGGCATCCTGGCCTTCAGGGGCATAGGGAATGGCCCCCATGATACTGGCTGCAGGCCCGGATAAAACCGTCTGGGCCGGAAAATCCATTGAGGCTTCCAATGTCATGGTGCCGCCATCCGCTTTGAGAATCTGAATGGGTACGGTAAGCCCCATCTCCTCAAGGGATTGTTCAACGGCCTGGAAAAATTCTTTATGCAATGGGTATACGGCCGCATTCATGTAAGTTGTGGCGATACGCCGGGGAAAATTCAAATTCCCGGAAACATGGTGCCCTAAAAAAATCTGTTTAAACTGCTTATTTAATATCCGCTTGATCAAAATTTCATGGGAAGGATTTCTGACACAAAACTTACTAGCAACTCCTACATATTCAATGCCCGCCTTTTTGAGCTTTTCACCCACATCCTGAATTTCCATCTCATTGATCGACTCGATTTCCCGGCCGCGATGGTTAACGGAACCACCCACAGCGTAGTAGTGATCCCCGGTCCTGAAATTTTCAGGGTCTACGCCCGGTCCGGCTGAAACAATCATGCCCACCGGTGTCACAGTCTGCTGAACAATGGCGTTTGTGGTCAGGGTGGTGGAGATGACCACCCGCTCAATGCATTTGGGATCGACGTCCTCAAGAATCAAGGTAAAACCTGAAAGAACGCTTTTAAACAAATTGTCCGGTTGGGTAGGCACCTTCACATGTTTTTGAACACCCTTTTGGCTGAGAAAAACAACGTCTGTATGTGTGCCCCCGACATCTAATCCTAAAATCATGGCGTCTTCCTTGGCATAAAGATTTTGCGCCGAAATATACGGTATTCAGGAAGCTTGTCAGAAATCGATTGGCTTGTCAATGAAGTTTTAGCCCCTTGAAATATGAAAATATTTAATTTATGTTTCATCAGCAATGTTCCCTTCTCTGAACTTTCTTCAATGCTATTTTTAGTTAACAGGAGCGTCTATTGGCCGTTATCGAATGGAAAAAACAAAATGGGGTGGCAATCGTTTCGATGAACAACGCTGCCAACAGAATGAATAAAATTTTTTCACAGGATTTTAAGCACTGTCTTGACCGGATAGAGTCAGATGCACAAGTCAAATCGATAATCCTTACGAGTCTGGATGAAAAGAACTTTTCCCAGGGTGTTGATGTGGAATGGATCGGTGAAAAATTCGCTGTAAACCAAGGCCAAGAAGTTATTGACTTCATGTATGGCATGAATGATGTATTCAAGCGCCTGCTGCTTTTTCCCGTACCTGTAATCGCTGCTATTAACGGTCATGCCTTTGGTAACGGCGCCATTCTAACTTGCGCCTGCGATTTCAGGTTCATGAGAAAAGACAAAGGGTTCTTTTGTTTTCCCGAGGTGGATATCGGCATTCCTTTTCTGCCCGGCATGATCGCTCTGATACGCAAGGCGCTTCCCGAATACATATTCAATCATATGATGCTGTCCGGTCAGCGGATGACCGCAGTGGACCTTGAACATGCCAATGTGCTTGTCAAAGCCTGTGAAAACCAGGAAGATTTGATGAAAGAAGCTATGGCATTTGCCACAAATTTTGACAAAAAGCGCGGTATTTTCCGGGAACTGAAAAACCGGGTTCATAACCGCGTGATCCGAATAATGGATGAACAGGACCCTGAATATATTGACACGCTCAATCTGTTTGTCGCCGAAGAATAAAATTTCAGGCCAACACTTGGTCCTTTAAAAATTGGACAAATTTTTCACAAATCGGTGAACGGGTTCTCTTGCGGGACAAGGTCAGATAAAAATGTCTGGACAGGTCAAGATCTTCAACACTCAAGGCATGCAGGCTGCCCCTGGCCAGTTCCTCGGTTACTGCGATGGTTGAGAGAATGGAGATACCCACATTATTGAGAATGCCTTGAATGACCGAAACCGAATTGCCCATAGTCACTGCGGGCTCAAGCCGAGAGACATCAACCCCGGCCTTTTCCATGCTGGCCAAAACAGTTTTCCAGGTACCTGACCCTTGTTCCCTGGCGATCACCGGTTGGGACAGCAAATCCTTGCAGGTCACGCTTTCCCGATCCGCCCATTCATGACCGGAGGGCACGACAAGTTTCATTTCATCTTCAACCAGTTTTTCCTGGACAATGTCGGGATCATTGATCTGTGCACCCACCACAGCCAGTTCCAGTTCACCGTCTTTTACCGCCCGGGAAATCTGGCCGGTATCCCCGACCGTCATATGGATGGATACATCCGGAAAAGCAATTTTAAATGCCCCCATCATCCTGGGCAGGATATACCCGGCCGGAATGGTTGACCCCCCAATGATCAACTGTCCTTTGGTATGCCCCAAAAAATCCAGCATGGCGGACTGGGTTTCCTGTTTTAAGGCCAACATCCGCTTGGCATAGTCATAGAGGATCGTGCCGGCCCGGGTAGGCTCTGTCACCTTCCCCAACCTATCCAGCAGGCGACATTGGAAATGCGCCTCCAGCTCTTTGATATGCGTGGACACTGTTGGCTGGGATAGATGAATCTGTTCTGACGCTCTGGAAAAACTTTTCTGCTCAACAACAGAAACAAAAATATGAAGTTGCCACAAGTCCACGTTGATATATCCTTTAATTTAATGGGCATCTAAGATTATTGTCTATGCAAATTTGACACGTCTATGCAATTTGACAATCTATCACAAAATTTGAAGCGGGTTGCTTCTCAGATAGAACCCGTTAATATTAATTATAATGATCTTTCCATTTTTTACTTTTCACGAGTGTCTCGAATTTCTCTTTTACCCTGCGCTCCACGGGTCGGGGAACCATATCGGAAATGTCCCCGCCATACCGCGCGACCTCTTTGATGATGGACGATGAAGTAAAAATCCAGCGAGATCCTGTCATAAGAAAGACGGACTGGACCTCCCGATTAAGTTTTCGATTCATCAGTGCCATCTGAAACTCACTTTCAAAATCAGACAATGCGCGCATACCCCGGATAATGGCCACGGCATTTTTCATTCGGGCATATTCCACAAGAAGCCCGTCAAAGGTCTCCACCTCAATCCTTGCTGCGTCCAACTCGACCGATGGTTCGTCAAAACATTCCTGAATTATGGAGATACGCTCCTCGGTAGAAAACAAGGGTGTCCTCTTAGACGAATTATACAATACCCCTACAATCACATGATCAAAAATTTCCTGGGCGCGTCTGATGACATCAAGATGTCCGTTTGTCAAAGGATCAAAGGAACCAGGGTAAATGGCAATTGTACGTTTTCGGGTAATCATACGCATCCTTGTAGTCTGTCGGATTTCCGCAAAAATATAAGTGCTGTTCTTGAGTATTTTTTTTCCAGGTATTTGTCAAGGCTGTTTACAGGATAGTTGAGGCTTTCTTTGACAGACTGTTCCACAATGACAATTGCACCGGGTGTAAGGAGGTCAAAAAACCCTGGTTTTCCAAGCACCTGTTCGGGATACCCTTTATTGTAAGGCGGATCCATAAAAATCAAATCAAAGGGTTGATTAAATACCGATAAAGACGCATTGATAAGATTATGATTGATAATCCGGGCAGAATCGGCCATCCGGCACAGCTCAACGTTGCGCTTGATTACATCGCAGGAAGACCTGGCCGCATCCACAAAGACAGCGAACTGCGCCCCACGGCTCAACGCTTCAAGCCCGAAGGCCCCGGTACCGGCAAACATATCAAGAACTCTTTTCTCCCGGATACCCGGGCCAAGGATATTAAACAAAGCCTCTCTGACCCGGTCCGAGGTTGGCCGGATGTCCTTTCCCTCAATCTGAACCAATTTCCTGCCCCGGCAGGTACCGCTGATAATACGCATCAGTTTTCAGACATTCTTTTTTTTACAAAGTCCAGACTTTTACCCATCAGTTTTGCCGCAGCCTCAAGATCCCCGTTCATCTGATCCACCCTGAAGCGGACAAACTCAGTTTCAAAGACTTCTTTTGCCCGGTCCAGTTTTTCCAGACTAAAAATCCGGGCAGGCGCTTCACCCGTTTCAGGCACTGCCCTTATGTCAGGATTATAAGGCGCAGGAATTTCATTTTTCCCAATGACATCGCCTTCCACCATAATGGATAAGCGCTCCATCAAATTTTTAAGCTCCCGGACATTACCCTTCCAATGCCATTGTTTTAAAATGTCAATGGCCTCTTTAGACAATGTTTTTTTAGGGGCAGATAATTTTTCAGCCAAATGACCTAAGAAACAATCCACCAACAAAGGCAGATCCTCAATCCTTTCCCTTAACGCCGGCACATGGATCGGTATAACATTAAGTCTGAAAAACAAGTCTTCCCTAAATCGGCCTTCTTTGATTTCTACATCAAGATCTTTGTTTGATGACGTGATCACCCGCACATCCATGTGCAGGGTACGACTGGAACCAATGCGCTGGAAGGTTTTGGATTCCAAAGCCCGCAGCATTTTAGCCTGGGTACTGATATCCATATCCCCTATTTCATCCAAAAACAGGGTTCCGCCGGCAGCCAGTTCAAACTTACCTCTATTTTTTGCCGCGGCACCTTCAAAAGCCCCTTTCTCATGGCCGAACAGTTCAGATTCCAGGTGCTCTTCGGGAATTGCCGCACAGTTGATAATGATAAAAGGCCCTTCGGGACGTTTACTGAACTGATGAATGGTACGCGCCACCATCTCCTTGCCCGTACCGTTTTCACCTGTGATCAAAATAGAGGTATCGGTAGGGGCTGCGGACATAATTTCGCCATAAAGTTTCTGGACCGACGGACTTGTGCCGGTAATGGAATTTTTTTCAATCGCTTTTTTTCGAAGGTACCGGTTCTCTTCTTCAAGTTTTCTGAAATTCAGGGCGTTGTTGATGGTAAGTATCACCTTGTCAATGGATAAAGGTTTTTCCAAAAAGTCAAACGCGCCGGATTTGGTGGCATCCACGGCAGACTCAATGGAACCGTGGCCTGTAATCATAACCACCGGCAGACTGGGATGGTGCTGTTTGATCTCTTTTAGGGTGTCAATCCCGTCCATCCCAGGCATCCAGATATCCAGCAGCACAATGTCCGGGGAGTGGGAGTCAATTTTTTTTAAGGCTTCGTATCCGTTGAATGCATGAATCACTTCGAATCCGTCATCGGAAAGAATGCCTTCCAGAGAATCAATAATGGTGGATTCGTCATCAACAATCAAAACTGCCGGGTACATAGTTTACTATCCTTCCTTTGTATATTCTGTATTTGAACGGCTCGTAAGAGGAGCGCAACTCACATAGTCACCCACTTGCACCTTGCATCAGGCCAACTTTGCAGGCATGTGCCTCTCTGACGAGCCGTCCAGACACGGGATTCTACTCAAACACTACCTGCCGCTCAAAAGACTTTTATATTAAGTTTCTTCGGCAGGCAATTCAATGATAAACTTGGCGCCATTGGGCTGATTATCCTGCACCCGGATCACACCGTTATGATCTGAAATAATGGAATTTACAATGGCAAGCCCAAGTCCCATACCTGTTTTCTTGGTGGAAAAATAGGGTTCAAACAACTTGGTTTTTTCCTTGTCCGAAATACCTTTGCCATTGTCTGCTATTTCAATGCGTACAATTTTAAGAATGGGATCATAGGAGAGATCAATCACAATGGTGCCTTTTTTATTTATCGCGTAGACCGCATTATCAATGAGATTGATAAAGGCCTGCTTCATGTGCTGGTGATCCAGTTTCAAGGTGGGGATATTATCTTTGAACCGGGTCTGAATGTCCACCTGTTCCAATCCTTCTTTATACAAGGCAACGGTTTCAAAAATAATATTTTCAATGCGGGCCGATGCAAAATTGGTATCCGGAAATTTGGCAAAGGTGGAAAACTGGTTCACCAAATTCCGGATCAGATCAACATGCTCCACAATGGTGTCGGCACAACCGGTGAAAACCTCATCATCAATGATTTTACCGTATTTGCGTTTAAGGCGCTGGGCAGACAGCTTAATGGGGGTTAACGGATTTTTCACCTCATGGGCAATGCGGCGGGCCACCTCCCGCCAGGCCACAAGCCGCTGGGCTTTTTCAAGTTCCGTCACATCATCAAAAACAAGTACTGCCCCCAAATTTTGGCCGGTATCGTCCTTGAGCGCGGTATAATTTAATGAAAAATGCTTGGGTGCGCCGGCCACGGAGGCAGATACGGGAATTTTGAAATGCCCCCCCCCCTCCTCGACCTGTTCAAATATCTTATTGGCCAAAGAGAGGTATTCTCCTGTTAGAACTTTCCTGAAATTTTTGTTCAGAATATCATGGCTGTTCACATCCAGCATGGACTCGGCCGCTTTATTCATAGTGGTGATAGTTCCCTCATTGTCCATAGAGACAACACCGGCAGAGATGTTTTTCAAAACGATTTCAATATACTGACGGCTTTTTTCCAGCTCGACATTCTGCTGTTTAAGCATACTTTCGGACAAGGCGATTTGCCGGCGGCCGGACGCCAGCTGGCGGGTCATGGAGTTAAAACTTTCAATTAGGGTACCGATCTCATCGTCGGTTTTAAAGTTAATCTGATACGTCATGTCACCGTCTATGATCCGCTGGGTGCCCTCGGCAAATTTCATAATGGGAATGGTGATGGACTTGGCAATCTGGAATCCAAACCACACTGCGCAAAACACAACAAGAAGCGCCACAATGGACAACATAATATAATAAGAGATCTGGGCCGGTCTCTTTGTCAATTTAAGCTGGCGGTACTCTTCCACGCCTTTGAGAATGGATTTTAGGTTCTCAGACAGGTCCGGGGACATCAGGGTGGTGATCACAATAAATCCGTCGGCTTTGTTCGGCGATAGATTAAAGGGGATGGTGCAGACCGTACGTAAAAATTCCCCCTGTTCCATTGTCTGGTAAACGGTGTGACTGGCACTGCCGTCCGGGATACCCCTTAATTCCGTGGTGGTCAGCAACCCGAAATGCATATTCTCCAACTCGCTGGCCAAAGAGAGGCTGATCCGCTGGGCTCCTGGGGTATAGATCTCCACCGCATGCCGGTTAAAAGCACGCTGGATCACTTGGGTATACCGGCTGAGTTTTTCCTGATTTTCTGCTTTGAGCAGGTCCCGGGAATGAATCTGAAACGCCCCTCTTTTGGCAAAAAAGGCATTTTTCTCTTCAATATAATCATACAGGGTCTGCCCCACAGCCAGCGACGCGTCAAGGGTCTGCTCCACAGGCGCGTTAAACCAGAATGCAATGGAGGTGGAAATAAATTGAATGGAAAAGAAAAAAAGTACGGTGGTGGGCAAAAGGGCCAGTACAATAAAGGCAACGGTCAAGCGGGTTTTTATTTTCGAACCCAGAATGTTATTTTTTCTCTCATAGTAAAGCTTGGCAAGATTTCTGAAAACCAGAAGTAGAAGGGTCAGCAGCAACAGCAAATTGATGTTTATTAAAATGAACATCAACACAGTGGATGACAGGGGCAGCCCCGTGTCAAAGGGCGTGACACGGGTTTCAAGAACAGTCAGGATAACCACGGCCAGAAGAAGGCATAAAATAGCAACACCCTCTTTTTTTAGCCCGGACCGTTTTTGTCCTGTATCCTGTCGTTTCTGGATCATAGATGCCATGCCTGTTCAGCTGATAGTTTATAATAAAGTCTGGGTAAGCTACTCAGATCGTTCTATCTTTGTTGTGGGCCGAGGCCTGGGTGTAGACAAGACCAACAAGGACGGCCCATATGGCCGTTAATACGTAAAATCAATCACATACCAGTCCGTTTCAAAGTCCCAGTAAGAGACAAAAAAGAACACATAGTGCAATGCCAGGGGCAACGTGACCTTTTCAAGTTCAGCTTTCATCCGGATCCGGTATTTATCCCCTTTTATCAATCGGTTAAGGGATACCACCCTGAGGTTATCAACTTCGGACATCCAGGTCTTTGCCTCATCAAAAGATTTTGTGATCAACGCAGGCGCGTCCTTCCATTGGCAAACCACCGTGTATTCCTGTTTCATGGAATTATATTTTATTGTAGCACAGGTTTTAATATCAGTGATTTTCGTGTCCAACAAACTGCTCGTCGTTTTAAATAAGGTTACATAAAAGGTAAACGAGGTGGGAATGCCATTCTCAATGGCCTGAATATTTTTTTCATTAAAGGCATTTTCTACTTTAAAATAAGCAAACAAATCGTCCCGTGTGTTGGCCAGCTTGATATTGGAAAGAATCGCATCGTCATGGGCAAGCACGCTATCCGGGACAATAAAGAAAATAGGTGTGATAAAAAAAATAACTGCACATAAAAATTTTGAAAACGCACCTTTAATGGTCATTGGCATTGATATATAGTCAGCGCTTTGCAGGTCCTGTTTTCCAGGCCTGCTTTTCATCAAGAAATTTTTTGATAAACAGATGATTCAGGTGATGCCCGGACTTATGGGTGATAATATGCCCCTGTATGGGCATCCCAAGAAGCGAAAAGTCTCCAAGGCAATCCAGGAGCTTGTGCCGGACAAATTCATCCGGATACCGCAGGCCTCCCTCATTCAAAATTTTATCATCATCAATCACAATGGCGTTGTCAAGGCTTCCACCCTTGCCAAGGCTGAATTTTTTCAATAATTCAAGATCTTTCACAAACCCAAAGGTTCTGGCCCCGCATATTTCTTCTTCAAAACTGTTTTTTGCCCTGTCATAGACGATTTCCTGCAAGCCGATAAGCGGATGATCAAACTCAATGGTGCACGAAATCCTAAAACAGGGCTCCGGCTCCACCCGGACCCATTTATCTGCCTGGATGATTTCTATGGGTTCCTTCACAATAAAAAGCTGCCGGGGCATCTTCTGTTCCACCACACCCACGCTGGTAATCGCCCGGGTAAATGCCCTGGCGGATCCGTCCATGATGGGCATCTCATAATCATCAACCTCCACCAGAGCATTATCAATGCCAAGGCCTACAAAACTTGCCATCAAGTGCTCAATGGTAGAGACAATGGCACCATTGTGCCCGATGACCGTGGCAAGGCTGGTATCCACCACCAGTTTAAAAAGCGCCGGGATATCAGAGGTTCCGGGAAGATCAAGGCGCCGGAATTTAATCCCGTGGTTTTCCTCGGCCGGACGGATGGTCAGGTTTGTCTTTTTACCCGAATGGACGCCCGTCCCCGAAAGCGTCACCTTTCCGGCGATGGTTTGCTGGTTATAAAAACTGTTCATTGTCCGTTCCAAATTGTCTGAATACGATAAAACGTGGTATATATAGCTGATTTGAAAATACAAAGCAAAACAAATGAGAAAATTATTAGATTTGCAGCTCTTTGCTGATAATTAAATATGATTTCAATGAATTAAGTTCCATTTTTTCTCACATTTGGAATTTTTTAAAACAGGACCTTTTATGATTGCCAAAATGAAATCCTGCGCGGTAAACGGCTTTGAAGCCATGATTGTGGATGTTGAAATAGACATCACACTGGGTTTGCCGGTATTCAACATGGTGGGATTAGCTGAGACCGCGGTCCGGGAAAGCCGTGACAGGGTCCGGTCTGCCCTGCAAAATGCCGGATATAAGTTCCCCATGGATAGAGTGGTGGTGAACCTGGCACCCGCGGATTTCAAAAAAGAGGGGACGGGCCTGGATCTGCCAGTGGCGCTTGGCATTCTTGGCGCTCAGGGGTTATTTGAGGCGTCGGCAGCTGCATCCTGGCTGTTTGCCGGCGAATTGTCCCTGGACGGGTATCTGCGGCCGGTCAAAGCGGCACTACCCTTTGCACTGGCCGCCCGGGACAATGGCTTTAAAGGTATCATCCTGCCCAAAGAAAACGGCACCCAAGCTGCGCTGGTTAAAGATATTGACGTCCTGGCCCCGGAGCATCTAACCCAGGTGGTCGATTTTCTGGCAGAAAAGGCAAACCTGATGCCCCTGGAACCGGACCTGTCCATGCTCCTGGAGACCGACGGCGAAGAAAGGGAAAACGATTTTTCCCATGTCCGGGGCCAGACCCATGTAAAACGGGCCATGGAGGTTGCGGCAGCAGGCCATCATCACATTTTACTAAACGGCCCGGCGGGTTCCGGGAAAAGTCTGATGGCAAAATGCCTGCCGGGAATTATGCCGAATCCGTCCTTTGAAGAGGCCATGGAAATCGCCAAGGTCTATTCGGTGGCAGGCGTTTCCCGGGAACCGGGGCAACCTTTGGGCGCACGGCCTTTTAGATCCCCCCACCATTCCATTTCCGATGCCGGACTTGTGGGCGGCGGCACAGTACCTAAGCCCGGTGAAATTACACTGTCCCATAACGGGGTACTGTTTCTGGATGAATTGCCTGAATTCCGGCGCAGCGTACTTGAGGTGCTGCGTCAGCCTATTGAGGAGGGCGTCATCACCCTGGCCCGGGCCAATGCCAAGGCCACCTATCCATGCCGGTTTATGCTGGCCGGCGCCATGAATCCCTGTCCCTGCGGCAATCTGACCAATCCGGACAGGGAGTGCACCTGCACACCGGCAAAAATTGAGCAGTACAAAAACAAAATCTCAGGTCCGCTCATGGACAGGATGGACATCCTCGTGGAGGTTCCCCGGTTGTCCTTTAATGAAATGACGGCAGACGGCCACCGGGAGGCGTCCCAAGCCATCCGCAAGCGGGTGGAAAAGGCCCGGAACACCCAGGTCCGCCGATTTGAAAAAGCAGGGACAACGTGTTTTTCCAATGCAGACATGGGTCCAAAACTTTTGCAGCAATTTTGTCCTCTGGATACCCAAAGCCGCCGGGTGGTCGAGCAAGCCATGAAACAGTTCAATCTGTCCGGCCGGGCCTATGCCTCCATATTAAAACTTGCCAGAACCATCGCCGATCTGGCAGACACCCCTGATATACTCAAACCCCATGTGCTTGAGGCCGTTCAGTACAAACGCCTGGACCAGAGTCGAGATGGCTTCAGCTGATGCGCGTCCCAATGGTTTACATTTACAAATCAAGCCTTATAATAACCCGGCATAATTACTTTTGGGAATTAAAATAATGATAAAAAAAGATATATTTAACCATGACGTAAAAGCCCAGTTTCAAGCCTCGGCCAAAGAACGGATGTACCGGTTTGTCATGGCGGGTGACCAGATCAAAGGGGTGGTGGTGCATACCACCAGAATGATCAAGGAGATGCAGGCAAACCATAACCTGGGGCCTTTGGAGACCCTGGTTTTGGGGCAGGCATACATTGCAGCAGCGTTGATAAGTTCCCCCTTGAAAGGCCGGGACCGGATTGCAATGAATATCCAGTGTTCCGGCCCCATAAAAGGTCTTGATGTAGAGGCCAATGCATTCGGCGAAATCCGCGGATATTTAAAAGCAAATCCCATTGAGGTGGAAAATCCGGAAAAAATTAAACGGCTCTCCACACTTTACGGAGCGGGCTTTTTGTCTGTAACCAGGTACATAGATGACACAAAGCGACCCTATACCGGCCATATTGCCCTGGTCCACGGTTCCATTGCCGAAGATCTGGCGGAATACTTTCTGACCTCTGAACAGATTCCGTCCGGCTTTTGCCTGAGCGTGGCTTTTGATGAAAATGAAAACATTACCGGCGCAGGCGGTATATTTCTACAGGCTCTGCCCGGTGCCCAACCAGACAACGTTGTCCGGGCCGAAAAAATGATCCATGAAATCGACAACTTAGGCCACCGTTTTGCCCAGAATCAAAGACCGGAGTCCATCATTGAGACCGGTTTTGCTGATCTGTCACCGCGATTTTTGGACAGTTCCCGGGTGGAATTTTACTGCCGCTGCTCCCAGGAACGTATGGCAGGCCACCTTAAAAACCTGCCCAAAGAAGACCGTAAAGACATTCTGGCAAACGGTCCATTCCCATTGGAACTTCGATGCCATCATTGTAATTCCGTCTACCGTTTCAGTAAGGAGGAGTTAACCAGCGTTCTCAACTGAAAACAACCGCATTTTTATAACCACGGAATACACAGAAAACACTGAAAATGAAAAAGCAGGCTTATTTCCGTGTCATTCCGTGTTTTCCGTGGTTCGATGAAGCAAGAAATTTCAGATGATCCAAAAGCGCTTGCTCCAGTCCGGTAATCAAATCGGAGGGAGGAATACCGCTTAACAAGACAGGTATGACTTCCAGATCCAGGACAGCTGCAGCGGCGGCAGGAAAATTTAAATCATAGACCATGCCGGCCTGGAAAACTTTCATGCTGTTAAGCGTATTGACATAGCTTAAATCGTTCTGCCGGGTTTCAAGAAGTTCACGGGCTGCCGTTTCGGGTATTTTACCATCATCGTTCAGATCATGGGTAATAAAGCCGTGGCTTAAATCCGGATTCAAATAGTGGTCTTTCATTACACCAAAAATATCAATCTTGTCCGCATCCCTGAGCAACCGGGCCAGAAGATTCAAATCACGCCCATATTTTCCGGAAAGCCGGGGGCGGTTATGCAGGGCCACTGCCCTCAAAATCAACTGCCTGTCCGTAACGGGTAAATGGGAAAGAATCTTGCTTCGTACAATCTCCCGGCAACCTAAGGCCGCATGATTTTTGGAAAGGGCATCGGAATAGGTGTGAAAAACAGCAAACTGAGGAAATCGTCCCATATCATGAACCATAGCAGCCGCACAGGCCCGGGCAGTTTTCGGTGCGTCAAGCCCAAGGGATACGCAAAGCATTTCCATGGCCCTGCAGACCCGGGCAGTGTGTTCCTGTTTGAGCACAAATGGGTAGGCATCTTTGGCCCTGTCCACAAAGGGTTTGGTATACGCATTAAACTGTTCTTCTATTTTTAACAAGTCTTCTCGGGTCATCATGGCTCAAATTTTCCCAAACAGCGATAAAAGTTTGGCCGGTTTACCGGTCTGCCGTTGACGCGGCGGCCTCCTTTCCGACAAAACACATCATGATAATACCGCCAAGTACAAAAAAAACAAAAGCGACAATCACCGGATCATGACTGGTTGGAAGAACATTGACATTGGTTTGGACCGCCACATTCTCAAGCCTGATGATCTCCCCAGCCTGTTTTACATACTGCTGGGCCATGATCACGGTCTTTTTGAAGGGCCACAACGCATAAAGCGAGCCTGCCATCAGTCCGCCTAAAAAACCCATGGTGGCATTATAAAACCGGGAAAGGACAAAACTAACCAGCCGGGCAAACAAAAGACCGCCGAAAACGACCCCCAAACCGAATATCCCCAGAAAAACGAATGTCTCCAAATGAAAAAATTTCAATTCGGAAATGGCTGAAATAACGTCAAAATAACTTCCCATTAAAATAAGTACCAGGGAACCGCTGACCCCCGGCAACACGGTTGCGGAAATGGCAAGGGCACCGCAAAGTGCAATATACAGATAATATCGGGAAGAGTATCCTTCGACTGTTGAACCCATTTTTCCGGATTCTGACACGGTATTTTGCCCTGTAGCTGAAGGGGACTGGACCTGGTAGGCCCTGGCAAGATGATCGGACTTAATCTTGATCTTATCATAGGGATTTACCATGGCTGATACCCACACGGTAAGACCGATACCGGCCAAAAGACAAATCACGGCCCAAACATCAAAACGTCTGAGCATCTTTATCGGTATAATGATTGAAACCAAAATCAATCCGAAAAAAAGAGAATAGGTCACACTGAAATGGTGAAGTAAAAGATATTTCATCAGACTTGATAAGGCAAGAATGGCCGCGACGGTCCCGACAGCAAGTTTAAACAGAAACAAAAAGTCGGTTTCCTTGGAAAACAAATACACATTCTTAATCCCCGGGACCGGGTGTCTGAAACAATAAAAAACAAGTTCAAGGCATTTGAAAACAAAGGATTTATTGATCTGGTTTAAAATTAAAAATACCCGTTCATATATTCCAAACACCAACAGAAAGGTCCCGCCGGAAACCCCCGGGATAATATTGGCAACGCCTAAGCAGAACCCCATAAGCAACTCTTTTATGGTTGCCGAAGTAGCAGAAGAAGACATGAAAATTTTACCTCAATACATATTCAGGTGAATTGATCAGATAGCAGGTGTTAATAAAGCCTCAACAGGCCCCGTGTTTGGACGCAAGGTTGCCCAGATGCAAAGCGCAGAAAATTTTGTAACCGGAGCAACCTCATGGTTGTGAGTATTGCAAATTTTTCTGCAACGCCGCAGGTGGGTGACTTTGCGTTCAAACACTTACGAGGGCCATCCGTGTTCGCCGATAAGCTTAACAAAACGGCAGCCCCCAAGATTTGCCGTTCTGATTCCGGTACTGGTTCTTTCAATACGTAAAAGCTCCTGGGAATGAAGGCCACCGACAGGGATGATCAGCCGCCCTCCCTCAACGAGCTGGTTCACTAAAGGTTCAGGAACCTGATTCCCCCCGGCTGTAACAATAATAGCATCAAAGGGGCTTTCGGCTTTCCAGCCCTGGGTGCCGTCGGAATAGCGGGTAACGATATTATGGTATTTCAGGTGGTCAAACAGTTTCCGGGTCCGCAGATAAAGGGTATTATTGCGTTCAATGGTATACACCTTGTAAACAATCCGGGACAACACAGCAGCTTGGTAACCGGAACCCGTGCCGATCTCAAGGACACGCTCCTGACCTGTCAGGGTCATGCCTTGGGTCATTTCGGCGATGATAAAAGGCTGAGAAATGGTCTGCCCCTCACCGATGGGCAGCGGGAAATCCCCATAGGCGCTGTCTACAAGCGCCTCACTGACAAAAAGATGGCGAGGCACCTTGAGCATGGACTGAATCACCAGAGGATCAGTAATCCCTCTGGCAATGATCTGTTTTTCCACCATATCCCTGCGCCAGTGCGAAAATTTTGTAGATTCGTCGCTCATGGCCTTTTAATACCAGTAACCACCAGGGCCGTCAAGCATTAGAAAACGAGTTTAAAGCCTGTAATCAGAGCCATTGTGGTAATTAGCCTCCTTGCATCTTTCCCTTGCATTTGCCCGTAAGTAAAAGTAAATAAAATGCCATGGATAAAACGTCAAAAATGAAGATAACCGTATTTATCGCGGTTCTGTTTTTTATACTCGGTACAAGCGGGTACATGGCCATTGAAGGCTGGGGGCTTTTGGATTCGGCATACATGACGGCCATAACCTTGAGCACGGTGGGCTTTCTTGAGGTCCACGACATGTCTGACGGTGGACGACTATTCACTATCTTTCTGATATTTACGGGCGTAGGATATTTTCTATATCTAGGCGGCGTTTTCATCAGTTCGGTGGTGGATGGTGAAATTAAAAGCATGTTGGGGAGGCAGCGTTTGAACAGCAAAATAAAAAAAATGAACGATCATTACATTGTTTGCGGGTACGGTCGCATCGGCAGAGTTCTGTGTAAATTCGTTGCAGAAGATACCCGAGACATTGTCGTGGTGGAACAGAGTGAAGAACTCAAAGAAATCCTGGAAAAGGATAAAATTCATTATATTATCGGGGATGCCAGCAATGAGGACGTTCTGGAAAAAGCTGGAATTAAACGGGCAAAGGCGCTGGTGGCAGCCCTTGCAACGGATACGGAAAATGTGTTCCTGGTGCTCACAGCCAGACAGCTTAATCCAGACATCTATATTATGGCCCGGGCATCGAACCCCATGGTGAGAAAAAAACTATATGTGGCCGGTGCCACCCAGGTGGAATCCCCCTATGATATCGGTGGGGTCTCCATGGGGTTGAAATTATTACGCCCCACGGTTTCCAATTTTCTGAGCACAGCACTGTCCCGGGAAAGCGATGCCATACAAATTGAAGAGGCCTTTGTGCCGGAGACATCAAGTTATGCAGGGAAACCGCTGAAAGATTCGGGTATTCGGCAAAATTACAACCTGATCATTATCGCCATTAAAGAAAAATCAGGTCACATGGAGTTTGCCCCCCATTTTGAAACGATTATCCATCCCCGTGACACATTGATTGTGATGGGAAAAACCGAAGACTTGAAGGCATTCAGACATGCCCTCGGTAATATGTAAGGACTCGCAAAAAAACTGGGGCAAACAATGTGGTGCTTATTCTTTCCGAGTCCCTTTAAGCTCTGCCTTTCCGTATTACTAAATCTTATAAATGACCCGGGTATCGGTAATAATAATATCTACCGTATATTTTCTTGATTCCATCTGAATCTGGTCAACAATTTGCTCTTCATAAGCCAAAGCGACCTTGCGGCATGTTTCCGGTAACTTTGTAATCAACTTTGAATAGTAGTTGTTCCCGAACCCCATACGTCCACCCTTGTCATCAAAGGCCAGACCAGGGATAATGGCAATATCGACATCGTCCAGGGCTATTTTCTTGCATCGTTCAGGATTAGGCTCCAGCATGTCATGGGCGTTGGAAACCAGATCCTTGTCAAAGTTACTAATTTTATACAAAAGAAAAGTATTTTTAACATCCGTAAACACCGGAAGAATAATGCTTTTTTCGATTTCCATTGCTTTCCGGATGATTTTTTCAGTAGGAATTTCTTTACTCCCGGGTGGGTACAGGAACACCTGATGGGATTCTAAAAAATTTGCAAATTCAAACAATTTATTCTCAATAATATCGTATTTCTCGTCAATCTGTTCCGGGGACAAGGAGTTCATACGCTCAGCCACTTGGCTTAACACACTGTTTTTAGCACTTTTCGCTTCATCCATAATCGTTTCCTTAGATTATTACACAATAAATTTTTTGAGAAATATTAAACACTGTCCGGCAATTGTCAACCGGCAATAATCATTGACTGTTTACATGGCCCGTGTTATCTGAATATAATTGTGAAAATATTATAACCAGCCACCCTTCAACCCTATAATCATGCAGGACAAAAATCAAAAATGCTTGATCTAAAATTGATTAAAAACGACCTGGATACTGTTGTCCAGGGCATGAAAAAACGCCGGGCAAACATTGACTTTTCCCCATTTCTCGAAAATGAGGAAAAAAGGAAAGCCCTCTTAATTGATATTGAAGAGTTACGCCATCTAAGAAATACTGTTTCCGATGAAATAGCCAAAATGAAGAAATCCGGCCAGGACGCCCAGCCAAGCATAGATAAAATGAAAGGCGTTTCTGAACAAATTAAGGAAATGGACAAAACACTCAATCACCTGGAGGCCTGGATCAAGGCTTTTCTTATTAATATTCCTAATCTACCCCATGAAGATGTCCCCATGGGAAAGGATGATACTGAAAATCGACATGAAAAGACATGGGGTTCTCCTCAATCCTTTGATTTTCAAATCAAGGATCATGCTGACATTGCCGAAGACTTGGGGATTCTCAATCTTAAGTGTGCAGCAAAACTTGCCGGTTCCAGATTTCCTTTGTACATAGGCGCAGGCGCTCGCCTGGAGCGGGCCTTAATTAATTTCATGCTGGACATTCACATCACAGAGCACGGGTATACGGAAGTGTTACCGCCGTTTATCGTAAATAAAGAGACCATGACCGGCACGGGCCAGTTACCTAAATTTGAAGAAGATCTGTTTAAACTTGAGGGCTGGGATTACTACCTGATTCCCACATCAGAAGTACCCATGACCAACATCCCGGCCGGAGAAATCCTGGAGGAATCCAAGTTACCCTTAAAATTCACGGCATTTACGCCCTGTTTCAGGTCCGAAGCAGGCTCCTACGGCAAAGATACCAAAGGACTGATCCGACAGCACCAGTTCAACAAAGTGGAAATGGTGAAAATCACCTCTCCTGAAACCTCATTCGATGAGCTTGAATCATTACTGGCCAATGCCGAAGATATTCTCCAGCGCCTGGAACTGCCCTACCAAGTGGTGACCCTGTGCACCGGGGATTTGGGATTTTCCGCCACCAAAACCTATGACATTGAAGTTTGGATGCCCGGCCAGGATAAATACAGAGAGATCTCCTCATGTTCAAACTGCATTGATTTCCAGGCCAGACGGGCAAATATCCGATTCCGACGGGAAAATGTCAAAAAACCTGAATTCTGCCATACCCTGAACGGGTCCGGACTGGCCGTGGGCAGAACATTTGCAGCAATTCTTGAAAACTATCAAATGAAAGACGGAACCGTCAAAGTGCCCAAGGCGCTGGTACCGTACATGGGAGGCTTAGAAGTAATTGAACACGAATCTTGATCTGTTTCCAGAAGATATCAGACCGAATATCATCCCCTCGCCCAAGGGGGAGATGTACTATAAATGCCTTGGCTGCGGTGCAGAATACGGCATTGAAGAGCTTTTATACGTGTGTCCTGCGTGTAACCAGGTTCTACTGATCCACGACCGAAATAAAGACCGGCTTAAAGACGTTTCAGGCGAAACCTGGCAGAAAATCTTTGATTACCGCAAAATGCTTAAAATCCCGGCCCTTAAAGGAATTTACCGGTATCACGAATTCATCGGCCCCAGCATCCCCCTTGAGTCCATCATCTATCTGGGTGAAGGGCACACACCAATGGTGGAAGCCAACGCCGGGCTCCAGGAAAAAACCGGGGTAAAGTTCTATTACAAAAACGATGGCCAAAACCCGTCAGCCTCTTTTAAAGACAGGGGCATGGCCTCGGCCCTGTCCAGCATTAAATTTCTCATTGACCAGGGATTGGTATCCGAGGTGATATCGGTCTGTGCCTCCACTGGCGATACCTCGGCATCGGCTGCCCTTTATGCCTCTTATCTAGGGTCCCAAGTAAAATCGGCCGTACTTTTGCCCCATAAAAAGGTCACATCCGCCCAGCTGGCCCAGCCCCTGGGAAGCGGTGCCAGGGTATTTGAAATCCCAGGGGTTTTTGATGACTGCATGAAAGTTGTGGAGCACCTTTCATCAAGTTATCCCGTTGCACTGCTCAACTCCAAAAACGCCTGGCGGATACTTGGCCAGGAGTCCTACTCATATGAAATTGCCCAGGACTTTGACTGGGATATGGACAAAAAAGTGGTCATGGTACCCATCGGCAATGCCGGCAATATTTCAGCGGTCATGAATGGGTTCTTAAAATTTTATAACACCGGTATTATCGATAAACTGCCAAAAATCATCGGGGTTCAGTCCGAACATGCAGATCCGGTATACAAATACTACCTTGAACCCGATGAGGGCAAACGTGAATTTAAACCGGTTCAAACCCAGCCAAGCGTCGCCCAGGCAGCCATGATCGGAAATCCCGTATCCATGCCGCGGGTGATTCAGATTGCCCGGGAATATGATGCGGCCAGCGGACACAGAAATGTTTTTGTGGTCCAGGTAAAAGAGCAACAAATAATGGACTGGCAGCTGACAGCCAACCAGAACGGGCATATTACCTGCACTCAGGGTGGCGAGTGTCTTGCGGGAATGGTCCAGGCAAAGGCATTAAACCTTGTGAATGACAACGAAACCGTAATTCTGGATGCCACGGCACATGCCATCAAATTCTCAGGATTCCAGGACCTGTATTTTAAAGGTGAATTGTCTGACGCCTACGGCATTTCATCTGACAGCCGTTTTATTAATTTACCGGATTTTGTCTCACCTGACGACCCGGACTTGGTCCCGTCCCAGGAAAATCCCCTTGGGTCCTCCCAATTTGAGAAATTCGTAAAGGATGTATCCAAAAAAATCGCCACCCGTTTAGGACTTTAATTTATGTCTTTTTTCCGGGCCGCCATAACAAGAGGTGTTATTATCCCGGTGATACTGGTTTTCACCCCTTGTGCCGCTTTTTCAGCAGCCGGGGTGAAAACCAGTTTTAAAAAATATTCCCTTTTCACCTACGATAACCGAACTTACCTGTGTGAACCCTACCTGGTTCAAGAAAATGAATGGCTGTATAAAATTTTTCGCCAGAAAGGAGAAATATCCGCATCGGATTTTCCACTGTTCTTAAAAATCTTTAAACACATCAATCCCAGAATTGACAATATTGATGCCATCTCTCCCGGCAGCCGGGTCATGATCCCCCTTAAACAAGTGGATAAAAATGCGTACGAACAGACCGACAACGGCACTGTAGAGGTACCCATGCTGGCGTTCTCAGCCCAAATGACGACCGATAATTTATCCCGGCACACCCATACACACAAGGTCAAAGCCGGAGACACCATATCAGGACTGCTTTCCAAAGAATTTTTAATATCTGCTGGAACTGTATCCAAGACGGGTGAGCAAGCGGTGCTTCATCTGAATCCGGACATTAAAGACATTAATCATATCTACCAGGGCGCAAACATCGTAATCCCGGATCCTTCAATCCTTTCCCAGCCCTGGTTCAGCACTTTCGTTACCATGGGAAAAGAAGATACGCCTATTGCAGAGGTCACCCCTGAAAAAGATCGAAAAGAGCCACTTAAGTCAAAACCCATCTCTATGGCTGAATTGGCACACCTGAAACGCTACACCCAGCTTATCCAAGGGCACCTTATGCACCAGGGCAAATTGTTTTTCCCACCCGGTAATCTTGACGCCTCGCCGAATTTCATTGATTTGTCAAAAACACCGGTCATCAATGACGACACCGGCAAGAAAACCGTGCTGCTCGGGACTGATGTCACTGAAGCCTCTTTGGACCCTGATCTTATTTCCGCCATGAAAGCCTATTGGAAAAATCTGGAATTTAAAAAATGCAGTGAAGTCCTCAACCTCAGCGCAGTGCGTTACGCACAGACCATGAAAGACATTCCTAAATCCCAGGAATCATTGATCCGTATCCTTCTGGCCAACACGCCCTACACCTATACCCCCCAGGTATCGTTCCCCGTATCTTTTAACAAAGTAAAGATGACGGTCTCTTTGGGCAGGATCACCCATGAGCATGTCCCAGATATTTTAATCAATTTGGGAAACGTTTACGGCAGTGCTCTTGAACGCCTTAAAAACCAGGGATACCGGATACTGAACCTGCCGCCGGATTTCACCTTTGAAAAAACTTGTATCCGCCTTTTTTCCCAACTTGGATATCAAGTATGGAAAAATCCATCGTTCAACGTTGATCGAAAAGTAAAAAGTATTCTGGGGGTTTACGCAGAAAAAGGTATGGATAAACTTTTTTTGACCAGAACGCCTCTTTTCAAAAGTGCCACAACCTTTCTGAAAAATGAAAAAATTAATGTGATTATGTTAGACAAGGAGCCGGCCCAATGAAAACAAAATTATTTATCCTAATCTGTATCTGTGCCGTCACGGCATCCTGCACCACAACAGTACAAACCCAGAAACAAAACAAAATCGCCCAGGCCATTAAAAAAGAGGGTGATGTGTTCCAGGTTCAGGGAAATTATACAGCGGCATTGAACAAACTGCTTGAAGCAGAAAAAATGGCCCCGGATGATCCATATATTCAAAACAGCCTGGGCCTGGCTTACATGGGAAAAGAAAGAGATGATATGGCCATTAAGGCCTTTGACAAAGCATTGTCAATCAAGCCCGATTATACCGAGGCCATGAACAATCTTGGTGCAGCCTACCTTCGGGATGAAAAATTTGATACTGCCATTAAGACATTCAACAAGGTTCTTGAAGATATTACCTACCCCACCCCCCATTACCCCTTGGCCAATATTGGCTGGGCACAACTGGCACAGAATAACTACGCTGTTGCCCAAAAATATTTCTTCAAAGCATTAAGGGAAGTGCCGGGATTTATTCCAGCCATCCATGGCCTTGCCCAGCTATACATGCAAACAGGACAGACAGACAGGGCTGTGGCTTATCTGGAAAAACATATAAAAAGAGCCCCGGAGACAACCATATTCCATAAAGACCTTGCCCAGGCATATGAAGCATGTGGCAAGACCCGGCAGGCCATCAAAGCCTGGCAGGTGACCAAGCAGTTGGCCCCTGAACATTCAAGTCTTTACTACAAGGCAGAACAGCGTCTGCTTGAACTGCAATAAAAGCCATTTGGCATTATTCACACCTTGTCAAATGGTTGATATCGTCCAGGGGCGATGATCCCCTCAGGATCCAAGACCGATTTGATCTCTTTTGTTATCTCCCAGAAGGTCTGAGATTGATCTGCCAATTTTTTCATGGTATGGATATTCGTTCTATACGGCACATATCCCTGGGACATGATCAGGCTAAAAAAAGCATCATAACATTCCTGTGCCCTTTTGCATTCTGCAGGATTATCCTTATCATAGGCAATGGTAATAACACTGGCCATAGCCCGTTCCGTGATCAGCGACACAGTGATTAAGGGTTCAAAACCGTATTTGTCAAATACCGGGTTTACCAATTGAATCAAACGCTCTGCCGTCTCTCCGGTCATAGGCATGATCGGGGCGATCCACATCATGCCGGCATTAAAATCAAGGGGATCGACTATGGCTCCGGGATCAACAGGCGTTTTGACACGCCACAGCGTACCAAACAAAAATGCATCTGTGGGCTCCCCTTTGAGCAGTCCGTACACTTTGTCCAAAGATTTAAATTTGGTTTGCAGGTCCGGGAGCAGAGAAAACCAGTCAAACAGCTTAGACAGACAATTTATAATTCTCAGGGTTCCATCACCGATAAACCGAATCTGCCCCAGCGATTTTAACGCCTTTTTCAACTCTTTGCGTGTCATCCTAACCTGCGCCCGACTTCCATAGATGGCCCCGCTGACATTCCAGGCGCCGAATCCGCCTTTTTTGCAGAACTGATTCCGCAAATCATCAGCCAACGGCGTCCTATTCCCAGCCTTTTCCCAAGGATATTGATTAAAGGAAGAAAACACTCTCAAATCATTGCCGATATGAATCAGACTTCTAACCTGACCACTCAGCTTCAGGGGGCGCAACGCATCCACAACTGCGGCCAGATCTTCGTCCCGGGGCACGTTACAATAAAACATATTCAAACATTCGGGCACAGGCATTAACCAGATTCCCAACCGGGTTACAACACCGAAGTTGGACTGGGTAAACAACCCATCCATATAAGGCCCGATACCGTATTTAAATACATAGGTGGATTGCGCATTATCATAATGCCCATACCCTGTTTTCAGAGTCCGCCCGTCCCCCAGTACCACCTCCATACCGCAGGAATGCAGAAAATGATCGCCGTAAGGCGTATGTCCGAACCCCCGTTCCATGGTATTGCCTAAAATACTGGCCTCAGGCCCTGATCCGCTACAGTCCAACCACAGAGGAATATTATTTTCTTTTAAATAAGATACGAGCTGAATCTGGGTCACTCCAGGCTCGATCACGGCATATGCCAACGTCTTATCCACATGGATAATCCGATTCATACGTGACAAATCAAGGATAACCTGGCCATCCCCCACAGCACAGGCCGAGCCGTATCCCCAGTTACACCCCCGACTCACCGGATAAATGCCGACATGATGTTCTTTGGCAATTTTTATAATATCCGTAACTTCACTGCTGTTTAACGGTTTTAAAACAGCTGCGGGCGTAGTGCCTTTCGGAAGAGTGGCCCGGGAATACCGATGAATGGTTGATTCATCTTGAAAGACAAACGCATCACCAACAATTTCTTTAAATTTTTGTATGGGGATCATGATAATAAATGTATCCGGTTTTCATAACAGCCATGGGCTAACCTGATATATCCGCAGCCAGGATTCAGCCCACAACAATGATTGAAAGATCTGATTAACTTACCCAGGCTTTCTCATAAAAATTTATCAATTTGCCAGGCAGAACTTATCACTTAATAGCTATTGAACCATATGCTTTTTCTGCTCAAGCTGAACAATAGAAGGTGTCAGGAAAATAAGCAGTTCATTTCGATCATCAGCCTTGGATTTTGAGCCAAAAAGATAGCCTAACCCCGGAATGCCGGCCAAAAATGGGACACCATCGATGTCATGGCTCTGGGTTGTCTTAACCACACCACCGATAACAACCGTATCGTTATTATTGACCAAAAGTTCTGTTTCCGCCTCATTGGTCGCCAGGGTCGGGACACCATCGGAACTGATGCTGGCAACGTCATTTTTGGTCAACCGGACGGTCATTGAAATTCTGTTGTCCGGGGTAACATGGGGCGTTACTTCCAACAACAAATCAATATCTTTATATGCCACAGAAGAGCCGCCTGAATCATCACGCTCCAGATAGGCGTACTCCTGCCCTTGCTTAATCATGGCTTTTTTGTTGTCCAGGGTCAGAATTCTTGGAGAGGAGACAATCCTGACATCGCCCTGTTCTTCAGAGGCCTCGAGTTGAGCATTCAGTGCGCTGACAGACGATCCGAACAGCCCGAAAAAAGAGAAATCACCGGACATCCCCACGTTAGGTCCCGCGCCGTTAACAGACACAGAGAAATCATCCACAAAATCAGATAACACATCAGAATCATTCGATAAATTCCAGTTAATACCAAAACTTCTAGAAAATTCCTTGGTGACCTCAACGACCTTGGCCTCAATCATAATCTGAGGCGTCACCTTATCCAGACGGTAGATCAAATCATTGGCCTGATCAATTTTGGACTGGGTATCGGTGATGATCAGCATATTGGTACGGGTGTCCACCGAAATCTTGCCCCGATCCGGGGTCAAAATCTGGGAGACATGGGGTTCAATATCCGCCTTTGCATCCGAATAGTTGACCGGGATATATTCGGTGACAAGGGGTTCTAAGGCCTTTTTTTGATTTTCGGATTTCTGCCGGGCCGCAATAGCTTCCTGCCGTTCGTTTTCCTCCTTGGCAAGGGTTGCCGTGGTGGCAATTCGAATAACATTGCCCTCCATTTTTTTACCAAGGCTATTCATTTTCAAAACAAGATCAAGAATCTGGTCCCAGGGAACCGGATCCTGAAGACTCAATGTGACCTTACCATTCACATCCTTATCAATGGCAAAGTTCTTGCCGCTCACACTTTTCAAAATCCTGAAAACATTTTTAATATCCGTCTCATAAAAGTCCAGTTTGATTTTTTCACCGGTGTACCGGACCGAGGCAGGATTCAGCAAAGGATCCTGGTCTGGAAAATTCTTTTTTTCCTGGGCCGTTAACCGCCCCTGATCTAGTTCTTCAACATCCGCAGTAGACTTTTGACCGGAGTGCAGATTCACTTTTGATTTATCAAATTCAGGTGGCGCGATGGTGGACGCTTCAAAGGTCATATGAAGGCCCTTGGTGGTTTGAACCACTTGAAACGGCACTTTTTCCCTGATCTTAATATCCACCAATGTATCATTGGGATTTGCAGGATTTGGCCGTGGCATGACCTGCTCCACGGCAGAATTAAAATACCGGGTTATAAGAGGACGCTGATGGTATAAAGGAACCATTGTATTATACAATATCAGTCCCAGGGAATTATTGCGGTCCTGAATTGTTTCGTATCGAACCGGATGATCTGTTACAATCTGAATATCAGACTGACCAAGATCGTTGTTCTCAAATTCAATATGGGTCAGATGTGCTGTTGTTTTAGGAATAGGAACATTTTCGGGTAACACCGAAGCCTCTTTCAAGTCCAGTGCGGGTTCTTCCATAACAGGATCTGCCCCGGCCGCCGAAACAAAAGAGGGCTGTCTGCCCTTGAGAATGATACCCAGACGCCCCGGTTTTTCCTCCACAACATACGGCAAATCCGCCTTCAGCAGAATATCAATTTTGACAGTGGTCTGCTCCTCATCAATAAATCCGACTTTAATACCGCTGACACGGGAGTCGGAAAATGACCCTGCATCCACACCGGGGGCAAGACGGACATTGGACAGATAGACACTCACAGCAAAGGGAAAAGCCTGTTTAATCGAGGTATAATCATCCAACCCCGGAGAACCCTGTATCCATACCTCAAACGTCTCTTCTTCCGGATTGACCCAAATTTTATCAACCGTATTGGGTAAAGCGGCTGAATCGCTTTGAGCCGTCCGACTTTCCTGCACCTTGACGGTACTTGCCGGTACTGCATTTTTTTGAGTGACGCACCCTGCCGTAAAGGCAAGCAGCAGAACCGACATGATAAGACCAGTCCCATAATGTCTTCCAGAAGATTGATAATTAACCATCATCTTATTCCCCATCCTCGCTTTTATGAAATTTAATCTCCTCATACCGCTTATGATGTTTTCCCTGATAATCTTTTGCTTTTTCTTCGATTTTAATTCCTTCCTGGGTGATGGCGGTCACCCTACCGCCATTTGGCCCGATATACGTACCAACGGCAACCTCATACCCTTTACCGGTAGCCTCTTCCACCATGGCAATGGTCCGGTTCTGCATTTCAACAACCGCCACCAGCTTAACCTGGCTTAAGGCCAATTTTTCCAGAGGAGTCAATGTTCTTTTGGGCTTTGAATCCTCGGAGGAATCTGATTCGGCAGAAACATTTTTTTCTGCTATCAAAGGAACGAAGGGATCCACCCGATTATTGCTGTTATATTTTGCCATGGGCTTAGAGATACCCGTTTTTTGTAACCCCTCTGAACCATCAATGCCGCTCCCAATCTGGCTATTTTTCACAAAATTTCGGGCAGGGGGCACATCAGAAACCGAAGCCTGTTTTTTCTCTGCATCCCCGGAAACGGCAGATTTCTTTGCCGATGGATTTGATTTGGAAATAGGTTTGGAAACCACCTGGCTTGGCGTTGTTATTTTTGGATTCGGGGCCGGTTCCTCATTACAAGCGGATACGAACAATAATAAGACACCCAAGCCAACCACACAGAATATTTTCATTATTTTTTGCATATCCGACACCCTCTACCTTTTTTTGCGTCTCTTCTTGCCTTTCTTACCAGCATTCTTATCTTCTTTGGGTTCAACAAACATATAGGTAACGGCCACGCATTTCATCTGAATCGTATTCCTGTCGGCCGCGTCTTTTCCAGATACCCGATTCATATTTATGGTCGACATATTGACAATACGATTGAGTCCTGCAACCCGGTAAAAAAATTCGGCCATCTGATGATAACGGCCGGAAACCGTCATGGACAATGGGATCTCTATGTAGGAGGTCTTTGTCACCATGTTCTGGGGCGCAAACAGCTGGACCTCGAGGCCGGCATCCCTTCCGGCCTTAGATATTTCATCCAGCAAGGACGGCAGTTCTCTTTTATCCGGCAGGGCGGTCATGGCAATGTTGAACTTTTCCCGGGCTTGGGCCATCTGGGCTTCCACCTTTTCAAGGGCCTTTGCTTTGCTTTTATAAGATGCTAAAAGATCGTTTTGTTTTTCCAAATCCTGTCTGGCTGCCGTAAGGGCATCAAGCTTTGGGGCAAGCAACAGGAAATAAAAACCGACACCAATGATACCCAATGTGCCCAGACAGATAAGCAGGCGTTGGATTCTTGTCAACGCGCCTATTTTTTCAAACAGGAGATCCATTTTTTCACTTAGCTTCACAGTGCGATCTTTCTTTTTCCCGGCCATTATTTTTTCCCTTTTTTGGACTTCCCGTCCTTATCAGGCTTTGCAGGCTGTATCTTTTTGCAAGTTATTTCAAAGGCCTTTAACCGAATATCACCGCCAATGACTTTTGTCTGAGACCGCTTTAAGTCCACGGCCCCAAACATTTGAGAACTTTCAAGATTTCTCATGAATGCGGCAATAGTCGGGTTATCAAAGGCAATCCCTTTTATAGAAACGGCCTTGGTATCTGCGGCCACACTGGACAGCCACATTTTTGTTTTTTCAAGTCTGTCTGCCAACTGCTCTAACAATACCTGCTGTTCATTCCTTCTTTTTTTCAAATTCGCTACGATGGCCAGTTTATTCTCCAAAATCGCCAAATCTTTTTTAATGCGGGTAACCTTATCCGCCTTTTTTTTATACTTTAGGCTTTCGGCCTTGACCCGGGCAACCTCACTGCGTGTCTGACTAATTTTATTATCCAGCGCAAAAGTCACCCAACCCAGTGCCAGAATAATCAAAGCAATGGAAAGGAAAAATATGGATACCTGGCGACGGATATTCTCCTTTTTTCTGGCAAGCCTGAACGGCAACAGATTAATTCGTATCATTTATCATTCACCCGTCTCATGGCAAGCCCCAGTGCAATGGGGGCCAGAAGCTGATACGCTCCCAGCTCGCCAAGTTCTTTTGAATCGCTGACCAGTCCGGCAAAGGGATTAATCTTTGACACCGTTACCTTCAGCTCGTTAGTCAATTTTTCAGTCAGCAGGTCGATGAAGCCGCCCCCGCCGCTGACAATAATATTTTCCACCCGGGCATTACCGGGGCTGGACTCAAAAGTATATACCACCTCGCAGATATCCGAACACCAGTTGCCGACAACCATTTCATAAAGTTCCTCCAACGCCTGTTCGGATTCCGGATAATCGACCTCGCCCATAATGATCTGCAATGCCTTTTCCCGGTCAATTTCAAGTCGTTCACTGACAACGGAAACGAGCTGCTCACATCCATTGGTCATATCCCGCATCATCCTGGAATTGTTATTCTCAAGTATATTCACACTCGTTTTGGAGGCCCCGACATCCAGCAACAGGGTTATACGATCATGATCAACATCGGGAAGGGTTTCATAAATATTTTGAAGCGCAAACGCGTCCACGTCAATAATAACGGGATTAAGTCCTGCCATACGAATCAGCTCGACATATTCAGCCACCAAATCCTGTCTCACCGCGACAAGAAGCACATTCATTTGTTCCGCTGAAAACTCGCTGTCCCCTATAATCTGATAATCAATATTAACATCATCTATGTCGTATGGGATATATTGCTCAGCTTCAGCCCGGATATTTCGATGCAGCTGCTCATCCGGAACCTTTGATGTGCTGATGGTCTTCACCACCACTGAATGACCGCCGGTTGAAAGCGCTACATTCTTTTCCTTGATTTTCTGAGACTGGAATAAGGAACGAATAATTTCAGCCAGTCCCTCCATATCGGCAACCCGGCCCTCCTGAATCATTCCTTCGGGAACCTTTGCAGTGCCGAATTTATGAAGAACGGGGCCTTTTTTGGTCGTCTTTAGTTCGGCTACTTTCACAAAAGCAGCCCCGATGTCTAAACCGACAAGGTGATCTTTTTTTCCGAATATCATACGCATCTATCCTCAATTGTGGCTGTCGTAAAGGATTGTGAACTTAAGAATGCAAATAATAATTATTGATATCCTGCGTTAATATAACTATATATTTGATACGAAATGTACGCAAAGTCAAGTAGAATCACATTATTTAACTAACTGAATAACAGATAAAAAAAGCATTTGTCAAATTTTAACCCCCAAAAAAATATGATTTTTTTTTCATAGCAACGCTATAAAAACGGATTAATTTGAAAAAAAAGCAGCAGAAAGATCCCGGCAATTCCGGGACCCGACCTTTTGTCCTCGTCAAAGCCTTTACTGTCTCAAGCCTTGTTGTCATGCTGACGGCAACCATTGTTATTGCAGCGTTGAATGCCCACTGGGTAAGAAAAATACTGCTTGAGAAAAGTAAAGAATATAACCGGCTTTTAGTGGAGAATCTAAATCACCAGATCTTTTTAAGATTTGTCTGGCCTGTGGTTTTCAAACATGGAGAAATAAAATTGCGTGAACCTAGCCAGTATAGACTTCTTGACACGGTTGTTAAAAGCACCCTGCACAGTTTCCATGTCGAAATGGTCAATATATATGCAACAGACAATGTGATTGCCTATAGCCTGGATAAAGCTCAGATCGGTAAAAAAAATGCCGGTGGTGTCCACTATGAAAAAGCCATGAATAAAGAGGTGATTTCCAAACTGGTTCAGCAAGGCAACTGGATGGAATTGACGTTCTGGTTCCCCAAAGAAACAAAAATTGTCACCTTTGCCCCCTTGATGCAGGAAGTCCAACTCACCCGGGAAAAGGACAGGATGGTCATCGGCGTGATTGAAATTATCAGAGATGTATCGGACGATTATCAACAGGTTTTCAAACTCCAGGGATTGATCGTCGTCAGTTGCGCCATCATCATGGGCATTCTTTTCCTTATTCTTCGATTCGTGGTGAAACATGGAGAAAAAATTATTGAACGCAGGGCGGAAGAACGGCTCAGGCTTGAAGAAAAACTGCGTCAGGCAGAGCACCTGTCCGCAATCGGTGAAATGACGGCCGGTGTATCACACGAAATTCGCAACCCCTTAGGTATTATAAAAAGCTCAGCGCAGCTGATGAAAAAAAAGATGGCCAAATTGGACCCGAGCAGCAGCATCCCAGGGATAATTGTTGAAGAATCTACCCGTTTAGATCGCATCATCACAGATTTTCTTGATTTTGCAAAACCTAAAATCGCAGACTTAAGGCCCTGCTGCCTGGAAGACATTATAGAAAAAAACATCGCTTTTTTATCGTCTTCAGAGGAGCACAATAAGATCAAAATTATCCGGGAGTACCCAAAAAACCCTTCTGATATTCTCGGCGACCCAGCCATGCTCTACCAGGCATTTTTAAATATTTTTCTAAATGCATTTCAGGCCATGGACCATGAAAATGGAAGCATCACCATTACCACATGGCATGAGCCGGGATTTGTTTATGCCGGTTTTACAGATACGGGACCGGGCATTGACGAAGAAATTTTAAAAAAAATTTGGACGCCCTTTTTTACCACCAAGGAAATGGGAACGGGCTTAGGGCTTGGCATTATTAAAAACATTATTCAAGCGCACCAGGGAGAAATCAGCATAGCCAATGCGGAACCCTGTGGTACCAGGGTGGAAATACGCCTGCCCGCAGCGCCGTAAAATATCCGGGAGTGATAATGGAAAAGATATTGATTGTTGATGACGAAAAACACTACCCAATGATTATAGGCGAGGTCCTGTCGGAAGAAGGCTATACCCCGTTCACCGCGTCAAGCGGTATGGAAGCACTGGACATTTTAACGTCTCAACCCATTGACCTGGTTCTATCCGATGTCAAAATGCCGGGCATGTCCGGCATTGACCTGTTGGAAAAGGCCAAACAGATCAAACCGGATCTTCCGGTGATCATAATGACAGCATTCGGCAGCGTGGAAAAGGCTGTGGAGGCCATGCACAAGGGGGCCTACACCTTTATTTTAAAACCGTTTGAAAACGAAGCGCTCATTGCTCATATTGCCAAAGCACTGTCCATGTCCAAAATTGTCCGGGAGAACACGCTTCTAAAAGATGCCATCCAGTCCCGATACCAATTTGACAACATCATTGGTAAAAGCAAGCCCATGCAGGGGCTATACGAAATCATCAAAAAGGTGGCCCCGACCAGTGCCTCGGTGCTCGTTGGAGGAGAAAGCGGCACCGGCAAGGAACTTGTGGCCAAATCGATTCATTACAACAGCATGCGCAAAGATCGGCCCCTGGTTGCGGTGAATTGCTCGGCCTTTGCTGAATCCCTTCTGGAAAGCGAACTTTTCGGGCATGAAAAAGGGGCGTTCACCGGAGCGGTGGGGATGAAAAAAGGCCGGTTTGAAATGGCAGACAAAGGCACCCTTTTTCTGGATGAAATTGGAGAGTTACCCATGCCGCTCCAGGTTAAACTGTTGCGGGTGCTCCAGGAACGTACCGTGGAGCGGGTTGGCGGCACCGTAAGTATACCCGTGGATTTCAGGCTCATTGCGGCGACCAACAAAATCCTGGAAGATGAAGTCAAAAAAGGCAACTTCAGAGAAGACCTGTACTATCGTCTCAACGTCGTAAAAGCCAATATTCCCCCCTTGCGTGACAGACTGGAGGACATTCCTTTGCTTATTAATCATTTCATAAAAAAATACACCCAGGGGCCGGAGGCTGCCGGAATCGTCACCGATATTGACAAAGAAGCCGTCCAGCGGCTGTGTGACTATGAGTGGAAAGGCAATGTCAGGGAGCTGGAGAATGTCATTGAAAGGGCTGTCATCCTGGCCCCGGGCAGCATAATCACAGTCTCAGACCTTCCTTCCAAGATCCGCAGCCCCATATCCGGCACACTTCAGCTTGAGGGCATTCCTGATGGCGTAGGCCTATCCGAAACCCTTGCCGCAGTGGAAAAAAGGATGATCCTGCGGGCAATGAAGAAGGCAGGTAACGTCCAGACCAAAGCAGCAAAGCTCCTTGGTATCGGGAAAAGCGGATTGAATCAAAAATTAAAAAAATTTAATATAGACAAGGAGTTAAATCTTCATAATAAATAATAGAGAATCAGGGTTCAAAATTTTGAACCCTGGAAAAGATCTTTATTTCTGGGTCACGCTCTCTTTTTTAAAAAACTGCCCGATTAATGTTCAAAATATTGAACACAATCATGCCACGACCACATGGGCGGCCATCGCATCTTCCAGGAACAATAAAAATATATCAATACTTTTCAGATAGTTATAAATATTAAGAACCACATCAAATTGTATGGCAGGAAAATTGCATTTAATAATTTTTACTAACCAAGGTTAGTTTTTTCATCTTTTTTTCCTTTTCTAAAAAAGGCTGCCACGCCCAGGCAGCCTTTTTTAGTTTGCACCTATACAGACAATGTTTGGACAAAAAGTTACCCAGGTGCAAGACGCTGAAAAATTTGTAACCGAAGCATACTAATGTGTGAGGATTGCAAATTTTTCTGCAACGCCGCAGATGGGTGGCTTTGTGAGCATGCGCTCCTCTATCGAGCCGTTCAAATACTATTTATTGATTCGGGCCAAGGCTATGTCTTTATACATGGAAGACCCCGGACTCTCTGCAATTTTTTCGTACATCTGACGCCCGGCATCCGCATCGTTGAGTTTTTCATAAAGCAACGCCAGGGAAAACCGGGCATCATCCTTTAAAAGGCTTGATTCACCCTCATCCACCCGCAAGTAATAAGACTTTGCCTGTTCCAGGTCATTTTTCAATTCACAAATGGTTCCCATAGCGCAAAGTAAAAAATTCTTGACGCCGGCTTTGTCCCCCACCGTCGACAGTGCCTTGGAATACAGATCAAATGCTTGATCATATTCCTTGGCATCAAAACAGATCTTCCCAAAGTTAATCAGTGCCAAGCGCCCGGCACTTGTGTTCGGATATTCATCAAAAAGCGTTTGAAAATCATCTTTAACCGCATCATAGCCGTTACGGGCATCCCGGTCTTTGGAATATTGTTCTTCATATGTTTCATAGGCTTTGGTCGCCAGTTCAGATGCGTTGATTTCAGACTGCTTAAAGCTGAACATAATCGCAGAAAAAACAACCACCACCCCAACGACCGCGCCGGTTGAAATCATCAATAATTTTTTGTGAGCAGCAGCCCATTTTACGAAATTATTCAGACTCCCCTGGAACGGATCCATCTGCGCCAGTTCTTTTTTTCGCTCATTTGATACACCTTGATTTGCCATGAAATTATTACCTTATAAAAATTATTTATTTACCACACCAAGCTTTTATATATCCAACCGACTTCGCCGTCAGCATGCTCAATCTTAATCCAGGCCCCTTTACGACTGATCACTTTGAAAGGAACCCCCCTCTCAACTCTGAGCACAATGTCGCTGGATTTATCAGGTTTTGAGCGAACATTGCACTTTGATTTTGTGGAAATCACCGTATCCGCTTTTCCCAGCAGGGTTTTATGAATCCAGGCCGTATCCCCTTCAAAATCCTTGACCTCGTACCAATCTTTTTTTTTATTGATTACAAGAAAAGGATGATATTTTTCCACCTGCCACAGCACCTTATACTTGGTCCCCGAACCGTTTCTCAGATTTGCAACAGAGGATTTCACCGATAACCGTTCCGAGGCCGACGCAATACCGACCCACAGAAAAATAAAAAGGCAACAAACTGAAATTAATAAAATATGTTCTTTTTTCACACGATTCATAAATATCTCCGGTCGACTCCAGTTTCAATCACAACGTACCCGGTATATCAGAAAAAGACCTTATCATGCAAGGTATTGCAATCGTTTACTACAAGCGGTAACCGTAATCGCTTGACACTAAAATTTTCATAATTTGTGTAATGCCGGGAACAAACCGTTTCCAGTCTCGGATACAAAAAAATTACGGTGTGATATTCTCAACAAAAATTTTCGAGGCATCCTTTTCCGACAGAGAACACCGATGTCCTCGCACCATAACCTCAATGGAATCGGACGACGCGCTGTTATTGATTACCCGAACAACGACACCCGGATGAAACCCCATCTTGCCCAGCCGCCGCCGTGAAAAGTGCCCACCGTTTACTTTAGCAATACTTCCTTGTTTCCCTGAAGCCATCCGAAAAATCGGCAGAGACTCGTTGGAAAACGGCAGGAAGGCTGCTCCAGTAACATCATTGGATGCCCCCTCGGATCTCTTTTCTGGGCGAACCCAGATTTTTACGGCCATTCCTGCGCACAGAATCAGCCGATTGCAATCTGATGCAATGACAATCTGCCCCCCAATGGCATTGGAAATAATTTCAACAAAAATACCCGTGCGAAGCCCCATGGAGGCGAATCGCATCTGCATTTTCCTGCCGGCAGCCACATTGACGATTTCAACCCGTTCTCCGATTCTTGCTCGGGACAAGGGTATTAAATCGTCTCTTTGGGCCATACACTGCCCACAAAGGCCATAAATCTCCATCTTATGCTGGAGCATGAAAAAACCGTATTCGGCAGCAAGTTTTTCCTGAAGGTCCTCTAATGCGTCATCATTGAACTCAATAATTGCGCCGCATTGCGTGCAGACCATATGATCATGATGCACCCCGAGATGACGATGTTCGTAGAGAATGGTTTCATCCCGGTCAAACAACACTTGACTGGCAAATCCGAACCGGCACAGCTGATCCATGCACTGCTGGAGGAATTCATTACCCACACGCAGGCCATCCTGCCTGACCTGATCGGCAATTTGGGCGAGACTGACATGGCCTTCCAATTTTAAAAAGGACTCCAGTATCTGGAACCGCTCCTCAAAACGGTCGAATCCCCGCTGGCCAAAAAGGCGGCGGAACTGCTCTTTTTCCTGCTGATGCCGATCCGGCATATCTTTAAGTTCCTTCTTGAACACCCATGCTATAAACCGCTATCATTCCCAGATTAATCCTTTCAGCTAAAATGAAAGTCACATTAACCCTTTCTCAAAAAGCATATAAATAATATAGGTCCAACACCTTGTCAATATGGCTAATTTTCATCTCCACAGAATACCATTTGACACCGCTTGGCTGCTTATTTTAGAATATAAGCACTTTTTTCTTGAACTTAACCCCGCTAAAAAAATCGCAAGGAGATGCCCATGGGAACCGATAACCTCATTTTCCTTGAAGTGCTGGAGTGGTTTGACCAAACCGGACAGGAGCTGGTTCACCGTCTGCCGGAAAAAGGTTCCGGCGAAATCAAATTCGGAGCCCAGCTTATTGTCCGGGAAAGCCAGGCTGCTGTCTTTTTCTACCAAGGCAAGGCCGTTGGTGCATTTGGTCCCGGACGACACACTTTAAAAACCGCAAATATTCCCATTTTGACAAAAATTGCAAGCCTACCATGGGCCATGGAAAGCCCACTGAAAGCGGAAGTCTTTTTTGCCAATCTAAAAACCTTTACCAACCTGAAATGGGGGACAAGGGATCCAGTGGCATTCAAGGACAAGGATCTGGGCCTGGTCAGGCTCAGGGCCTTTGGGGTCTTTAATTTGAAAATTGTCCAGCCGGTTCTGTTCATCAACACCCTGGCCGGCACCCAGGGCATTTATACAAGTGCCGATGTCAGCGATTATCTCAACCAGGTGGTGGTATCCAGGTTCAACGATTATATCGGAGAAAAGGTCTCTTCCATTTTTGATCTGCCCGAACATTACGATGAACTGGGAAAGGGACTGGCCCAGAGATTGCGTGAGGATTTCAGTGCATTCGGGCTGGCCCTGACCCATCTCTACATCAATGCCATTACCCCGCCCCCCGAGGTCCAGCAGGCCATTGATGATAAAAGCAGATTAGAGTTGTTTGATGACATGAATAAACTGATGCAGATGAAAACCGCCATGGCCATGGAAAAAATAGCTGAAAACCCGCAAGGGATTGCCTCGGACGGTGCCCAGGCAGGATTGGGATTAGGTCTTGGCATGATGCTGCCCGGCATGTTTTCCCAACAGATGCCTTCCCCGGCAGGACAACCGGCGGCCCAGACCGCACAGACCACAAGCTGCCCGGAGTGCCAAAACCAGATCCCTTTGGATGCAAAATTCTGTCCCCAGTGCGGTCACCAGCAGGTGATCTTTGCCCGTTGCCAATATTGCGGTAAAAACATCACACCCGGCACAAAATTCTGCCCCCGATGCGGAAAACAAGTTGTAGAGAAGACCAAAGAAAAAATATGCAGTAATTGCGGCGCAAAAAATCTGCCGGATTCAATGTTCTGTAACCAATGCGGAGAAAAATATTAGCTACGCGGTCCAATATCAATGCCCCCAGTGCGGGGCCCCGATTACTTTAGGAGAAGATACCCGTTTTTTTGTGTGCGAATTCTGCCGGGTCCGATCCTGTATTTCCCAAAAAGGATTTCCCAGATATTATCTACCCTGCTCGTCCAAAGTACCCCGGGATGCACAACTGATATACCTGCCCTATTGGCGTTTCAAAGGCGTACGCTATATCTGTTCCGCATCGGGTGTCACACCCAGGTTTACGGATCTTTCCACCCTAGCTGTGGCAGATATGCCGTCCCAGATACCATTTTCCCTGGGACTGAGATCCCAGGCCATACCCATGAAATTGATCAGGCCTGGTATCAAAGGAAATTTTTATCGGCCTATGCCCTCGGCAATGGCCTTACAAGATACCACAGTGAATTTAAAACCGGAGCCCCACACATTCAAAGAGGATATCGGCGAAACCCTCAGTCTTATTTATTCACCGTTTTACTTCAGACAGCAAGATCTTGTGGATGGGGTGACCAATAAGGCTTTGCCCCTGACAAATCCGATTAATCCGTCGGTTTTTGATCTTGATCGGGTCCATCCCGGTGGTGAGACCCATTTCATTGCCGGCATCTGCCCCGGCTGCGGGGCGGATCTTGAGGGCAGTGGCGATTCTATTGTCCTGGTATGCCGGAACTGCCATTCCCTTTGGCGGGCCAAGGGAGAAAAACTTGCAAAAATAAAATTCCGTTCTGCAGCCCCTGACCACAAAGATGATATCATGCTGCCGTTCTGGCGGATCAGCGCCCAAATTTCACCGATGAACCTGTCCAGCCACGCGGATCTGGCCCGGATGGCAAACCTGCCACTGGCAATTCCCCGGGAATGGGAGAAAAAACCTGTTCATTTCTGGAGCCCGGCGTTTAAGGTCAGACCGAATATTTTTTTAAGGCTGCTGGGACAACTGACATCAGCTCAGTTGGAACCGGACCTGTCCCAAACAGTCGAAAATAATTTATATCAACCTGTAAACCTGCCTGCTTCTGAGGCCATTCAAACCATTCGCATTACCATGGCCGCCCTGCTGAAACCCAGAAAAGAAATTCTTGAATGTTTACCTATAACCGAAGTCACCGCCCAAAGCGTATCATTAATTTTTCTGCCTTTTAAGTCATCTCACCATGATATTATCCATCCGGATTTAGGCATTGGCATTAATAAAAAGGCCCTGGCGTTGTCCGACAACCTGTAGTGATCCTTGTGCCGATATTGCATAAACAAGCCATGACTGATACAACAAAAAAACCGCAAATAAGCGAATGGATACAACATAAAAACTGCCGTAGACTCGCACAGCCGACTTTAATGACACAATCGATTTTTGAAACAACAATAGAACCCACCGTCAGCACGGCCCAAGACCTGACCCAATATTTGCTCAGACCTCTTGCCATCGGCAACAAAACCATTTCCAATCGAATGGTGCTTGCACCCATGGCAGGACTGGGGCATATCGCGTTCAGACAGCTTGTGACCCAATTTTCAGGATTCGGCCTGCTCTTTACCGGCATGTGCTCGGCCAAAGCCGTTCCCCATGAAAACCCCAAAGTATCCCATATATTTTCCTGGCGGCCCGAGGAACTGAACCACACGGTTTGCCAGATATTTGGGGCAGAACCTGAAATTATGGCCCGGGCTGCCCGGCGCATTGATGCTGAAGGATTCTTCGGGGTGGACCTGAATTTCGGCTGTTCCGTTGCAGCGATTTGTAAAAAAGGGTGCGGAGCCGCGCTTTTAAAAACGCCGGAGAAAGCCGTCAGCATTGTAGCTGCAGTCAGAAAGGCGGTGTCATGCCCGGTTTTTGTTAAATTCAGAACCGGATGGCAGGATGATCCAAACTTCCCAGTGACCATGGCCCGGGCCTTTGAGGATGCGGGGGCAGATGCCTTGACCTTTCACCCCCGGGTCGCTCCGGACAGAAGAAGCCGGCGGCCCAAGTGGGAGCTGATTGGAAAAGTTCGCAATGCCGTCACCATTCCCGTGTTTGGTAACGGGAACCTGTTTGCCCCGGAACACGGGATCAAAATGATCCGGGAAACCCGCTGTCAGGGACTATCCATAGGCAGAATGGCCGTGGCCCGGCCCTGGATTTTTGCCCAGTGGACAAAAGGTCTCAAACCGGAACCATCCATCTATATGGAAACTGCTCTGGAGATGGCAAGGCTTTTAAGCAATCATTACGAAGACCATTTTGCCCTGAAGATGTTTAAAAAATTTGCCCCGTATTTCTGCGCCAATTTCAAATTCTCCAACGCCATTTTGAAATCCCTGATACGGACTGAAAATATGAACGAACTTTACGACAACATACGGCAGCTTCTGGACCCACCGCCCCAGACATTGACCCTGCCCAATATTAATCTGTTTGTCTGACAAACATGTCTTTAACAAAAAATGTATGAATAGAAAAATGAACAAAAAAAAAATTTTTAAAGAAATAACCGCACTGGCTGCCGCATTTTTACTGATCGGCTGTGCAGGCGCGCCCAAACCCAAACCAGCACAAACAGCATTAGCTAAATGGGGCAGCCGCCCTATCAATGCAGACGGCAGCAAAAAAGACTGGCCGAAATCCACCCCGCAATACACAAACCGCGAAACAGACACCCAAATATGGATCCGCAACAATGCCGACCATCTGTTCCTCCTGGCTGAGGTCAAAGATCCTCAAATAGCTCAACAGTTGACCCAAGGTGGCTTAATCCTGTCTATGAAAACAAAAGAAAAAGGTGCCAAGCCTTTTTCAATCAAGCTCAAAGGTCACCCACCATTCAAATCCCGTGACAAACAGCCGGACCCAATGAGGGGTGTCAAGTTGCCGGACACGTTGACTGTCACCTACCCTTTCTCTTCGGGCCCCATAACCATGTCAATGAAGGAAGCCCGTATCACAGGCATAGCCATTGGCCTGGCAGATTCAGGCCGTCACACCCTGATTTTTGAAGCGGCGATCACGCTTAATGCAATATTTTTTGATGTCCCCCGGATAGCAGGGACAAAGATCAACATCGCCCTGTCAGCCAAAAATCGAGTTTTTCCCATGAAACAACGAGGAAATCCGGGTGCAGACAAAGGGAACCCACCCAAAGAAGGGCCACATAGCGGCGGATACCCCGACAAGGGATCTTCCGGTGCCAATCAAGGCCCGGGAAAAACCGATGACATAAAGCGGCCAAACCTGTCCAATGAATCATTCCGTGCCGACATTGAAATCACACTGGCCGAACCTTCAAAATAAATGGCCATGGGGCAACCTGGTCTATCAGCACCCAAGCTTGCCCCACAACAAAACATGAACGTAATTTAGAAACTTATTAGTTCTTTGATATAGAACTCCAGCACCGAGGAAACAATGACACTGGACCTGACACAATTTAAATGCCTGGGTTGCGGGGCTTGCTGCAAACAAAGCGGATATGTTCGTTTGCGCAAAGAAGAACCGGATATCATTGCCGACTTCCTGAATATGGACGTCAGGGATTTTATAGAGAGCTTCACCTGCCTGACCAGGGATCGGCACGGACTTTCAATCATTGATGCCCCTGACGGGGCCTGCATCTTTCTGGAGAACAACGAGTGTCGCATAAATCCCGTCAAGCCGGCCCAGTGTCGGGACTTTCCTGCCAAATGGCGATTTTCGGATTTTGAACACATCTGTGAATGGGCACGAAAAAACAAAATATCGCCCAACCAGATATAATCATTCATATATTTACAAAAATGCCATAAAGCCTGCATAGTTGACTTAATGGCGCTTCAAGTTTTAAATAACGACCATGGGCCAACTTGGTCTATCAGCACCCAGGCCCGGCCCACAACAAAACATGAAAGGAACTCAGCAACTTGTTGGTACTTTCATATAAAATTCAAATCTATTACATAGACACAACCAATAAACCTTCCCTTACAAGGAGAAATTAAAATAAAATGATGAAAGAACTTGACTGCAGAAAAATGGATTGTCCGGCACCGGTACTGGAAACAAAAAAATGCCTGGAGAATGAACCGCTGTCACAAATCCGGGTTCTGGTGGACAATGATGCCGCTATTGAAAACGTGAGCCGATTTTTAACCTATGCAGGATTTGAAGTTGGTGTGGAATCAGACGGAACCATGTCTGTTGTGGAAGGCACCCGGGACCAGGCTGATGCCGTTAAACTCTCTTCTGGACCAACAGGACAGCCGGCATCCAGCTCAGAGTCATCTGACAACAACAGCTCGGCAAAAATCATGGTGATGGCGGCTTCCAATAAATTTGGCGTTGGGGATGATGAACTAGGCGCAAAGCTGATGATCAATTTCATTAAAACCCTTAAAGAAATGGGCAAGGATCTGTGGAGATTGGTTTTTGTCAACCATGGGGTCACCCTTGCTACGATGGATTCTGCAGTGCTTGATGACCTGCGTGAACTGGAAGCATCCGGTGTCACCATTCTTGTGTGCGGCACCTGCCTGACCCACCTGGATCTCATGGAGAAAAAGGCCATTGGCCAGACCACCAATATGCTGGATATCGTTACGGCCATGCAGTTGGCCGACAAAGTGATCAACTTATGATCAATTTTTGGTTACAAAAAAATCGTCAATGATGTGATCGGCTTTCAGGCGGTTGCCGTAAGTCTGGGCACTTTTCTGGTCCGTGAAGTCAGACACACGGACCAGATACCAGGTTTTGCCCCCACCGTCCGTCACCTTCATGGAGGCCTGAATCCCCTTCTGGGCAAGGAGTGTCATATATTTATCGGCATGACCTTTTTTATGATAAGCCGCCACCTGTATGGTAAACGGTTTTGGAATCACGAACTTTATCTGCCGGGCAGGCTGCTCCGCGGTCTTAAACATGTGTGAAACCGTGCCCCATACAAAAAAAACCAACCCGATACCGATGCAGGCAATGACTATGCCACGCACCCGGCCCCACCATCTTTCCCGGACCTGACTCAAACCGGCATAAATTCTGTCTTCCAGACGTCCCCGCGCAGTGCCATCTTTAAATGCATGGTCATCCAGACGGTCCAAGCGATCATCGTTGTCTTGATCCCCGGACATAAATGTTGTCAACTCAAGTCTTTCGTCCCCAAGGGTATCCGATCCCGATTCCGCAATTCCTATCTCCGGTTCCGATCCAGGCTTGTCCAGGCTTACAAACATCGTGCCTTGAATCGTTTGTACCCGTTTCTGATCCTCTTGGGATGCATCTTTATCCCCGTCTGTCAAATCCAGAAAGGACTGGTACAGACGCCTTGCTGAAAAATCCATCCGCCCCTGGTCTAAAAACACATCCACCAGTATCCGGCAAAGCTCAGGGTCTGCATACCAGCTATCGGCCAATGCCGTAAGTATGGACTGGGAAAATGTTCCGGGTATATCCTGATCCTGAAAGCGTTCAAGCCAAAATCGGGCAAGACTTCCGTCTTTGGGGTGCTGTGCCAGCCAGACGCCGGCAGCGCTCTGGATCTCCCGACGCCGGCTGCCCGATGCCAGGTAAAATCGAGCCAGACAAGAAATGAGCACGGCCTCCGCCCGCCGTGCAGCCAGAGGTGATATCCAGGCGCTGTCAAAAATTCGGACTGCCCGGATAAACTTTTTTTCAGCCCGGGAGGCAATGCCGGATTGCTCCAACAATTGAGCGTCCCGGACCAAGCCCCTGATGCGCCAGAGCCCTGCAATATCCATAATTACGCCGAGACCCAAGCCGAAAAACAGATACATCAAAACAATAAACACCGAAGCAGGCATATCCGAAAGCCATCCGGTCAACCGGGGAAACAAAAGAAACCCCGAAGGCAGCACCATCAAGGTTGTCATCCAAAACCGAATGCTGATATTCTGGGCAATGCGGATCATATTAATATTCCCCGCAGGGATTTTGACCTTTTTTCAAGGCCACTTGAATGGTAGCGTCAGGGTCTGCCGCGGGTTGTGGCGCATCCGTATCATCAGGCATATTCTGATTTTTCCCAAAACCGACAGGACATCCCGTGGTTTTCTCCACCGTTTCATACCGGATATCCGAAGGGATCAAAAAATCACGTTCCGGCTCACCTTTCATGGCCCGGATCATAAAATCCGTCCAGATGGGTACTGCCCCGCGCCCCCCGGTAATCCCCCTGCGATTTTTATCTTTCATTTTTCTTTTTTTATCGTAGCCGGTCCAAACAGATACACAAAGGGACGGCGTAAACCCGGTGAACCAGGCATCATTATAATTATCCGTGGTGCCGGTCTTCCCGGCAGCCGGACGCTTAAATCCCAGCTTCCGGATGCCTCTGCCCGATCCAAAGTCCACAACGCCTTCCATCATATCCACCACCTGGAAAGCTGTTGCCGTATCCAATACCCTGCGATCCTTGACAATATGTTCAAAAAGGACCCGCCCTCTTGCGTCTTCAACCCGCCAAAACAAAAATGGGGTATGGTAAATACCCAGGGAGGCCAACGTGGAAAATCCGGCGGCCATGTCCATGACGCTGACCTCAGACGTACCAAGTGCCAGGGAATATACCGGTTTCAAGGGGCTTTTAACACCACAGGACCGGGCCACATCCACCACGGCAGCAGGCCCCACATCTACAACCACCTGGGCCGCAATGGTGTTCACCGAATGGATCAAAGCCTGTTTGAGGATCATGGGACCTCTGAATTTTCTTTCAAAATTCTGGGGGTACCAGTCGGCTGCCCCTCTAATGGGAATGCCCACAGGCTTGTCCTGGAACACGCTGGCCGGATGCAATTTTTTATCCCTGAAAGCAGTGTAGTACAAAAAAGGTTTAAACCCGCTGCCGGCCTGGCGCTTACTGTTCACAGCCCGGTTGAATTCACTGGCATAATAATCCCTGCCGCCGACCATGGTCCTAACAGCGCCGCTGGCGGTATCGATGGCCACCAGCGCAGCCTGGGGTTTTTCTTTGACCGCTTCATCCAGCCCCATAAGTTCATCAAGCCGGTTCATACCTTCCATTACCGCAGTACGGGCATCGGCCTGACATCTTGAATCCATGGTGGAATAAACTTTAATGCCGCCATGATACACCACATCCTCGCCGTACATGTCGACAAGCTTTTGGATCATGGCATCCAGAAAATAACTGCCGGTGCGGGCATCTTTGCGTCCATCGTGCAGGTCAGGTCGAACGGCATCGATTTTGGCTGCCGTATCTGCAGTGATAAACCCGGCCGCCACCATGCGGCTTAACACCACCTTGCGCCTTACAAGTGCCTCATCATAATGCCGAAAAGGATTGTACTGGGAGGGAGATTTGGGCAGTCCTGCAAGCAGCGCAGCTTCGGCCAGGGTCAAGTCCTGGGCGGATTTATCAAAATACATGCGGGCCGCACGCTCAACGCCCTGGGCCCCGGCCCCGAAATGGATCTGATTGATATATGCCTCAAGAATCTGCTCCTTGGTATTTGCCTGCTCAATCTGGAACGCAACCAGCATTTCCTTGAATTTACGCTGCCAGGTCTTCTCAAAACTGAAAAACAGATTTTTGGCCAGTTGCTGGGTAATGGTTGAAGCTCCCTGAATCCGGCCGGGTTCAAACAGGGTAATATACAGGGCCTTAAACAGACGCAACTTATTTACACCATGATGCTCAAAAAATCTGTGGTCCTCGGTGGCGACAATGGCGTTGAGGAAATCAGCAGAGACCATGTCCAGGGAAACGGATGTCTTCTCTCCAAGGGCAAGGAGCACCTGGCCGTCAGCGGCATAGATCAGGCTTTGGGGGGTTTCAATAATACGGTTTAAAGGTGAAGGCAGTTTAGGCAGGTTTTGGGAAATATGAAAAACCATCAAGCTGCCTGCCGCGGCCATGAGACCCGCAGCAAAAAGTCCGGTATAAAACATCAGTCGCACCAATAAAACCAGCCGTGAAAACAGTCGCATCAGCCTTCTGCCTTGAGCATCAGCATCAACTGCCAGACAGCCCATTCCCTGGCTTTGACTTCCACGACACAGGTTTCACCCAGATGCTGGAATTCAAATCCCAAACCGATAAAACCGTCCTGAACGGCATTGCCCACCCCCACCCGCTCAAGAAGACCTTTTTCAGACAACAGATCTTGTGTATCCAGAATCAGATCAGATCTCATATCTCCAGGCAGCCTTGAAACGGCTGTAAAGAAAAGGGAGGCCGGATAAATCCTGCCAAAAAATTCAGGGACATTATCCAGGGTGCCAGGGATTATGGATCGACTGCCGTTGTTACCCAAAATCTGGGCATCCAGGTCCACCTGCTGAACCACACGGTTCCGGGTATCAATAAAAAAAATTTTTATACCGCCCATGCGGCCTTCGCAAAAAATCCGATCCGTGACGCCGCCGTTAAGCAGCCATACCAGACGCATCGGGTCTACCACACGCCTGCGGCGGTAGGCAGGTAAAGCCAGATACAACTCCCTGAACCGATCCTTGTCCAGGTTTGCCCACTCCCCTGGCCCCAATTTAGCCGCAAGATCTGCAAATGAATCTGCTCTCCGCACCGTTTGTCCGGCACGTTCTCGATCAAGCGCCAGTTGATCCAAAGATTGCATGGCACTGACCATATGGCGCCCTGCATCCCAGATAGCACCATTTTCAGGCCGGGCGTCATTGGTGGACGACAGATAATTGCCCACCAGACGTTCACACCAGTCAAAACGAAATTCAGCGGCAACAAGAATAGAGGAGATCAATAAAACAGCCAGATTTAAAACTGAACAGGTCCGTTTAAAACACTCTTCCGGGGTCCCCGGCCCATACCAGTTTTGCATGCGCAGATTCATAAAAAAAAAGGTTATGCTTTGCCCACAGCTTTCATTGAATCGTTGAACACAGCATACATCTGTTCATGTTCAGACAGGGCCACGGCTAAAACATCATTCACCAAGGAGGCGTCTTCCATCTCAAGGTCCTGGGATTTTATCACATAATTTGCACTGAGATTCAATGCCGTCATGGCATTACCGGTCTCAAACCCCGGACCAAGCCGGATAAGACAGATCTTGCGGCGAAGGAACATATCCATATTGTTCATATATGCAGTTATGATCTTGTCAGTATCAAAGGCATCATCTATCACCACCAGCGGGTAGACATAATATTCAAGATTTTTCAATGCCTGGGCCTGTGTATCCGGCACATGGGCTTTCAATCCGACATTTTCAAGGCCGGCCATAATCCGATTTCGCCCAAGACTCGGTGCGATACAGACCAGGGCCTGGTTCCCACCGCCGGCCTGAAGCATAGAAACATCGGAACCCATGTCGGCTATGTTCGGCTCAAAATCGGCAGCCCCGGCATTCCCGGCCGATGCCTTGACGGGAACAGAGGTCCCGCATTTGGGACATTTAAATGAAAAGTCCTTGTCTTTTGGTATCTTATCATCGGGCAAGTTGGCATTATTGCCGCATGACGGACAAGCAATCTTCATAATAGGTTATCCTCCTCTCCCCCATAACTGCGGTCAATTTCAAGGGACTCAATGCCACTGGTGGATTCACCCCTGGCACTTTTAATCCGGTCAAGCCCCCTGCCCACAATATCTTTGCGTGACGCATAGGCCATGGCCGTGTTTTCGTCTATCTTTCCTGTTTCATACAAACTTACAATGAACTCGTCAAAGGAAATCATCCCCTGGGCTTTACCGGCAACAATAATGTCATTAAAGGTCTTGCCTTCGGACTCTCCGTTTAAAATGCTGTCCTTGACTCGCAGGTTGGTAGCCATAATTTCAAAGGCTGCCACACGTCCCCCGCCCACCTTGGGCAAAAGCCGTTGGGCCACCACCCACCGAACAGTGTCGGCCAGACGAATGCGAATTTGGGTTTCCTCTTCCGTGGAAAACATGCCCAGTACACGGTTGATGGTCTGCCCGGCATCCACGGTATGCAGGGTGGAGACCACCAGGTGACCGGTCTCAGCGGCGGCCAGGCCGATTTCAACGGTTTCCCGGTCACGCATCTCGCCCACCAGAATAACCTTGGGGGCCTGGCGCAAAGCGGCCCGCAACCCCGAGGCAAAGGTGTCAAAATCCATACCCAACTCCCGCTGGTTAAACGTGGATCTTTTCTGAGTATGCTGATACTCTATGGGGTCTTCCAGGGTAATGACATGCACGGATTTGGTATCGTTAATCTTATCTAAAAGTGCGGCAAGTGAGGTTGATTTACCGGAACCTGTGGCACCTGTAACAAAAATGATACCATTCTTTTCCTCAGCCATTTTATGGAAACTTGCTGGCAAATTTAGCTTTTCAATGGTAGGGATAGCAGTTTCAAGCTTTCTTAATACAATGGCATATTTGCCTGACCTGGAAAAAATGTTCACCCTAAATCTTGCCTTGGTACTCAGCTGGTAGGATAAATCACAGCTGCCTTCCCGCAGCAGCGTTTCAAGCTGTTTTCTATCATTATTGATAAGATTAAGCGCCAGAGCCTCGGTTTGAAACGGTGTCAGCACCTTGAATCCCGGCCCCAGATCGACAGGCAAAAGTTGGCCGGAACTTTCCACCTGAAGGGGCTTTCCCGGGGTAATATTTAAGTCCGACACATTATTGTGGGAATCCAGCATTTTTGTAAGGATATAATCAAGCTGCTGTTTTTTCATGCCTTACTCCTATGATTGAACCGCTGATTACGCTTCAGTAAAATCTGCAGGCGGCTTTTTAAGAAAAGGCCGGAACAGCGATTTGTTGTTTGCCTTTGAATAGGCATCATCGGCACCGACCTTTCCTTCTTTGTATAGCTTCATGATGGCATCGTCCAAAAGTTGCATCCCGTACTGCTTGCCGGTCTGGATCATGGAAGGAATCTGATGGGTTTTGGATTCGCGAATAAGATTTCGGACCGCAGGGGTTGCCACAAGGATTTCCAGTGCGGCACACCTACCCTTTTTGTCAATCCGTTTAAACAGCACCTGGGCCACGATGGCACGAAGGCCGTCTGACAGTGTGGATCGAATCTGGGCCTGTTCGCTGCTGGGAAAGACTTCAACAAGCCTGTCCACGGTTTTATGAGCACTTGATGTATGCAAGGTACCAAATACCAGATGACCGGTAGAAGCCGCTTCAACAGCCAAAGAGATAGTTTCAAGATCCCGAAGCTCACCCACCAGGATGATATCCGGATCCTCACGCAAGGCACCGCGAAGCGCCGAAGAAAAGGTTTTGGTATGGGTGCCCACCTCCCGGTGGTTCACAATACAGCCCTGACTTTTGTGAACAAACTCGATGGGATCTTCCACGGTAATAATATGGTCTTTTCTGTTTCTGTTGGCCTGGTCAATGATGGCGGCAAGAGTAGTTGATTTACCGGAACCGGTGGGCCCTGTAACCAGCACTAACCCCCTGGGCAAATCTGCCAGTTTCGAAATCACCGCCGGCAAACCCAGTGCTTCGGCTGTCAGGATGTTTGACGGAATTTCGCGGAACACAGCGGCTATACCGTTTTTCTGCATGAAATAATTGGCTCTGTAGCGGGCAAGGCCTGGAATCTCATATCCAAAGTCAACATCCCCGGTCTCTTCAAATTCCTTAATCTTTTCCTGGGAGGTGATCTCATAAAGCATGCCGCGCAGTTTGTCATTGGTCAATTTATCGTATTTAATTCGCTCAATATCGCCGTGAAGTCTCAGCGCCGGCTGCTGTCCTGCAGTCAGGTGGAGGTCGGACGCCCCCTGATCATGCATAAGCTTGAAAAACGCATCAATTTCAGCCATTTCTTCCCCTTATATTTTATCGTTTGCCCCCTGAACGGAGAATATTGGAAACGCCTGCCCACAACGCAACACAGCCCTCTACGATAAGGGCGTACCATCAAACGCGTTATGTGAAACAAAATAACGTATTAAATTACTTTTTATGTTTCGTTATGGGTTGAGCCTGGGTGTATATTTTTGAATCAGCCCTGCCCATTGATATTATATACGAAAGTCTGTGTAATCTACACAAACTTTTCAACATTCGTTTTGGGCTGAGCCTGGGTGTAGTAAATTAGACCAAGGACGGCCCATGGCCGTTATTTAAAAGAAATCAGGCCCGACGGATAAACTTCAGGGCCGTGTCTGATTCGTCGGCCGCTTTATTTTCTTCTTTGGTCATCTCGAGCAGTTTTGAATGTGACTCAAGCACCGAACTAATCTGCATTTCAAGCTGGATCCGCTGGCGTTTAAGTTCCGTAATATCGCTGTGCAACTGGGAAAGCCGTTTGTGGGCCTGGTTCAAAATTTTTTCAGCCTGAACTTCTGCGTTGGCAATAATGACCTGGGCTGATTTTTCCGCATTATCCTTCATCTGCTCCAAGACCTTCTGCGACTGAATCATGGCATTTTTCATTGATTCTTCGCGTTTTCTATAGCCCTGGTTTTCCAAATTCAACCGATGATGCTCCTGCCTGAGCTTTTCCAAGGCAGATTCCTGGGATTCAAGCTCCCTTGCCACTTTCTCAAGGAAAGCATCCACTTCCTGTACGTCAAAACCTCTGAAACGAGTAGAAAATTCTTTTTGTTTGATCACCAGTGGGGTAACGCCCATTAGTAAACTCCTTTGTGGTTATTACATCGAACGGGCCAGGCCAATGAGACTCTTTACAACAAAATTTTGAAGAAAAATAATAACTAAAAATACAACTATCGGGGACATATCCAGTCCCCCAAAGTTCACTGGAAGATGTTTGCGGATCTGGTAAAATACGGGTTCCGTTGCCTTGCGAAGGAATCGGACGATGGGGTTGTACGGATCCGGATTCACCCAGGACAAAACGGCCGAAGCAATAACAATCCACATATAAATATTTAAAGCATAGTCAAGAACAATGGCAACCGCCATGAAAAGATTGGACAATATCAGCATTCTACATCACCCTGGTTCAGGTTATTTTTAGGGTCTTTGTTACCGTGAAACAGCCGAAAAGTCAAGTTTTTTTGACTTTTTTCTCTACTTTTTCGCAAAGTACAGGGCGATTCAGCTTCGTTCAAACATGCTTAGGGATAAATGCCGGACCGTTTCACAAAACGAAATTTTACTTCCCAAAAAACGACGTGTCTGTTAAAAAAAACGTTGACCATTTAATTCTGATCCCGAAGATCTTGGATATTTACCTTTATTGAATTGCAGTTAAATCATTTTGAAACAATTAATTAATTTTATAAAAACACTTTTTACCGGAAAACCCAAAAAACAAGATGCCGGCACCACTATTCCGGAAACCCGGAAACCCAAAGCGCCTGCATCGCCCCCCGACAGTGAAACCAAGGCAAAGGAAAGGCCCCGTCCAAAACCCAGAAAACCGCGCTGGACCATAGAAAGATTCCAGGTTGAACCCCAGGAGGGAAAGACCCGCTTTCATGACCTAAAGCTGACCACTGGACTAATGCATGCTATCTGTGATCTTAATTTTAAATACTGCACAGATATTCAGGCCCGACTTCTTCCCCACACCCTTGAGGGCCGGGATGCCACCGCCAAGGCCCAGACCGGAACAGGCAAAAGCGCCACCTTTATAATTGCCTTAATCAATCAATTTGCCTGCAAATCCGTCAAGCGGCAAAAAAAGTATCCCAGGGCCCTAATCCTTGCCCCCACAAGAGAACTTGTTCACCAGATTGAAAAGGATTTTAAAGGGCTCGCCAAGTATTCCCATCTGCGGATTGTTCCGGTTTTCGGCGGAACCGACTATCAGAAACAACAGACCCTACTCACAGACAAACCCGTAGACGTCATTGCCGCGACCCCGGGGCGCCTTCTGGATTTTATCTCAAAAAAACTGATTGATCTGTCCAGGGTGGAGATTGTTGTCATTGACGAGGCCGACCGAATGCTGGATATGGGATTTATCCCCGATGTCCGCCGCCTGATTTACATGACCCCACACAAGGACAAGCGCCAGACCCTGTTTTTTTCAGCCACCCTCACAGATGATGTGCTCCGTCTGGCTGACTCCTGGACCCGGGATGCCGTACGGATTGAGATTGATCCGGAACAGGCCGCTGCAGATTCCATCAACCAAATCGTTTACCTGACCACAGAAACGGATAAATTTAAGAATGTCTGCAATCTCTTAATCAGTGAAAAACTTGAACGGGTGATTATCTTTGTCAACCGCAAGGATACGGCCCGGTTTCTGTCAGATAAATTATCCAGATACGGCATGAACGCGGGGGTTCTGTCCGGGGACGTGGCCCAGGACAAACGGTTTAAGGTGCTCAACAGGTTTAAAACCGGGGATCTCAATGTTCTAGTGGCAACGGATGTAGCAGCCAGGGGACTGCACATTGAAAACATCAGCCACGTCATCAACTATGATTTACCCATAGAACCCGAGCATTACATCCATCGAATCGGCCGCACCGGCAGAGCAGGTGCCACAGGGACCTCAGTCAGCTTTGCCGATGAAATGAGTTCGTTTCAAATTCCAAAGATCGAAGAGGTGCTGGGTCACAAAATCAGCTGTGAATATCCAACAGCGGCTTTGGAGGCAGACCTGCCTGCACCGGCCCCTCGGCCGTCAAAAAAACCATACAAACAAAAAAATAACACAAAAGGTGCGAACAAAGGTCAAAAGCCTTATAGAAGGCGGAAAAAACCTGCTAAAACAACGGCAACCAAAAACCCATGACCCGGTTGACACCCAACCATGTTCAATGTAAAAATAACTTAAGTAATAAATTCAATTAGAAACCACAAGGAGTAACACCAACACATGTTTGGTCTAGGAATGCCGGAAATTTTGTTGATTCTGGCCATAGCCCTTATTGTCATAGGTCCGCAGAAGCTGCCGGAAGTAGCAAAGACGCTTGGCAAAGCAATGGGAGAATTTAAGCGGTCTGCCCAGGATTTAAAAAATTCCATTGATATAGAAACCACGGTAAAAGACCCCAAGCCAACGCCTGTTAAAACAAAACTCAAGGATGTTATCAAAGACATTGGCACTCAGGATTCTGAACCAGAGCAGACACCAAACAAACCGGAAACCTCGGACAACACGAATGACCTGAAAGCCAAGTCATCCACGAAAGCGCCCCAGGACAGCCCGGATGAATATCCCCCTGCTCCGGCTTCGTCAGAACCGGAAACAACCACCCCTAAAGAATAATTCCATCAGGTATCCGACATGAGCGAGCAGGAAGAAAAAAGCCCTTTTACCGAACATCTGGGCGAATTGCGAGACCGTTTGATTCACGCGTTTATTGCCGTGGGATTAGGCTTTGCTGTTGCCTATTTTTTCAAAGAACAACTGTTTGAGATTCTCACGGCGCCTTTGGTAACCGCCATGGCTAAAAGCGGCCACGCAAAGCTGATCTTTACAGGATTGCCCGAAGCCTTTTTTACCTATCTGAAAGTGGCGCTGCTGGGCGGCGTTGTCCTTGCGACCCCGGTACTGTTTTATGAATTCTGGATGTTTGTCTCTCCGGGACTGTACCGGGACGAGAAAAAATACCTTCTGCCCATTATCCTTCTCTCCCTTATTTTCTTTATTGCCGGTTCATCATTTGGCTATTTTATAGTTTTCCCATACGGGTTTCAGTTTTTTTTAGGCTTTACCACGGAAACCATCCAGGCCATGCCTTCCATGAAGGAGTATCTCTCTTTTGCATCCAAAATGCTTCTGGCCTTCGGGTTTGTTTTTGAGCTGCCCCTTGTCCTGACCTTTTTATCGCGCATGGGCCTTGTGACGCCCGCCTTTCTAAAGAAAAACAGAAAATATGCCCTGCTCCTGTTTTTTGTGGGTGCAGCAATCATCACCCCGCCGGATGTGGTTACCCAGATCATGATGGCCATGCCGCTGATTCTTTTATATGAAATCGGCATTCTCGGGGCAACAATTTTCGGCAAAGCATCTAAGTCAGATAGTGAAGGAAAAAATGATGATGATGAGCAGGAAGAGAAAATTTCAGAATTTGACGACGGTCCTGAAACAGATGATATAGACAGTGAATTTAAAAAATAGGTCCCGTGTTTCCCCGAACTATACAATTCCCAACAACGAACATGCTGACGGATAAACCGCAGATATTCATGGTCAGCTGATAAAAAAACCAAAAAGAGCCAGTCGTTTTTTAACTTTCGAAAAATCGGAGGTTTTAACGGCAATATGGTAGTTTTCTGCCCGGATAACGTATTTTTTGAGTATTGTCCCTTTATCAAAATCGTCAGAAGTTCCCTGTCGGGTTTTACCCTGAAAACGGACATGGCCGGTACCTGTTCAAGGGGATTCATTTTAAAAGCCAGTGTGGCCGAGACATTTGGATTGCCTGTGGTCCGGTTTGTTTTTCGTAAGACCTCAAACAAGGTGTTGATGTCTTGAGTCATTCTATATTCTGCATCCTTTATTAATAATCAGTTTTGTATCCATACATATTTGCAGAGCAGGCAAAATTCACGGCTGTTTCATATTTTCCGGCCAGAACCGCGGCCCCTGCCAGCAATCTGCCGGCTTCAGGCGTATTGATAAGAGCAGCAGACCTTTTTGCATGGTAAAACATCTCTTCAAATGCCTGTTTTTCAAAGGCTGCCAAGGCCATTTTTCCATGTATCTGCGCCTGGGTTTCCATATTTAATAAAACAGACAGATCGGTTTTGCACCTGCGGCAAACGGTCTGCCCCGGGTTCACCAAGGCGCTACAGGCCGGGCATTTTTCCATAGGGAATCCTTTTTAGATGAATGCAGAGGTTATAAAAGCCTAAGTAACCTACTGAATTACTTTCATGTTTTGTTGTGGGCTGAGCCTGGGCGTTGATAGACCAGGTCGGCCCATGGCTGTTTTATAAGAAAGTCTGGGTAAGTTACTCAGATCTTTCAAGTTTTGTTGTGGGCCGAAGTCTCGGTGTAGATAGACCAAGGACGGCCCGTGGCCGTTATTCAAGATAGAAAAGAATATCTTCAAGCGCTTGGGCTGATTTTTGGGCCTCATCCAGGTTTTTATCAGCGGCCAGCGCCTCAATATCTTCAATGAGGTTAATAATCTCCTCACAATCTTCGGCAGAAGCCTCTTCAAGGAGATCCCTGGCCCTGGAAATAAGAGACTGAAGCGCTTCGGGCATTTCAGCCGGGGCCGCCGTTGCTTCATCGGAATCATTTGCCGGCGTATCCAAAGCATCCTGGGATTCCCAGACTTCATCGATCTTGCTTTTTGATACCGACACATTGTCCTGGGAAATCTCGGAAAAGGCATTTTCAATCACACCGGTAATCTGTTTTCCCGTATTCTTTTCAATGGCGGTAATTTTGAGTATGCCGTTAAAATCCAGTTCATATTTCAAAATGACCGAACTTTGTGCCGGCTGTCCCGGACTTAAATCAAGCCGGTAGTTGCCAATGAGAATATTGTTCAATGCATCTCTGTCTTCCCCCTGATACACCTGGACCTGAACTCTTTCCTGCCCGGGAATAACAGTCCAGAATACCTCACTTTTAACAGCGGGAAGTTTTGTATTTCTGCGGATCAAAGGGACAAAAAGGCTCTCGGTTAATTCACCGTCCAGTTCTCCCAAGGCAGACGTACCAAAGGTATAGGGGGTAATATCCAGTAATATGCCCGAGGAATCCAGCCCCATCTCCCGGCCGGCCTGGATGGCAGCGCCCATAGCGACACACAGATCCGGGTCAATTTCCTGATGGGGTAAAATGCCGAAACTGTCTTCCAGCATGGCCGAAAGCCTGGGTATCCTTGTGGAGCCCCCGACCAGAATAATTTTATCAAGGGCTGACGGCAGCATGGCCGCATCCTTCAAAGCTTTGTTCACACTGTCCATTGTTTTTTGAAGAAGGGGCTCAATCATGGATTGAAAATCCACTCTGGATAATTCATAGGAAAGATGTACATCCATGCCGTCTTTCTTGGCAATATGATCCTCTTCAATGGCGGCATAGGGGGCACTGGAGAGCTCTATTTTCGCTTTTTCCGCCGCACGCTTAAGCCTTGCCCTTGCAATGGTATCCTCTGAAAGGTCAAGATTATGTTCCGCTTTAATATGAGCCAGAAGCATATTCTCAATCTCAAAGTCAAAATCATCTCCGCCCAGATGGTTGTCCCCGGTGGAAGAGAGCACCTCCACCACCCCGTCCTCAATTCTTACAATGGAGACATCAAAGGTACCGCCCCCAAGGTCATACACCAGAATGATCCGAGAGTCGGTATCAGCGGATTCATAGGCAAGGGCTGCGGCTGTCGGTTCATTGAGAATCCGGACAACGGTGAGTCCTGCAATTTCGCCGGCCTCCCTGGTCGCCTGGCGCTGGACATCCGTAAAATAGGCCGGCGTGGTGATGACCGCCTTTGTAATGGTTTGGCCCGTTATCCGCCGGGCCCTATCCTTAAGTTCTTTGAGTATAAAAGCGGAAATCTCCTGGGGGGTATAGGTATTGCCGCCTATAGAAATTTTTTCCTGTGAACCCATAAGGCGCTTAATGGAAAGAACCGTTTTTTCAGGGTAAAGCGTCGCCTGATTTTTGGCCGCTGTTCCCACGGTCATGGTTCCGGTTGTCCCAAGCCCCACACAAGAGGGCACAATACCGTTGTCATTCTCCTCTAAAACGGTTGATTTACCATCTATAATAAAGGCGACTTCAGAATTTGTCGTTCCAAGATCTATCCCGATAATCGGTTCCATATAAAAAAATCCTTTTAAAAAGTTCAGTCGGCCACAATCACCTGGGCATACCGTAAAATTTCATCGCCCCTTCTAAAGCCTCCGGATACGGTTTCCACGACCGTTCCTTTTTCCATCCCCTCAGCGGCCTTTGATTCCAGGGCTTTCATGATCATGGGGTCAAAAACGGCACCCGTGGAGGCTATGGGCTGAATGTCCAGCAGAGCAAGGGATGCGTCAAATTTTCGGATGGCCATATCATATCCGTCACGGATATTGTCCATATTTTTAGGCGTCCGCTGAAAAAATCCCTTTTTGGAAACAGGTGCGGGGCAGGCAGCCCTGCCCCGCACCAGGCTGTCCCGAATATCGAGAAAATATAACACAGTTCTTTTCTCGGTCTCCACTCGAATATTATGTTCTAAAGCGGCAATCTGTCTTGTCTTCTCATTAAAATGGGCCATAATCTCACCATAGGCATCGGTCATAGCCGTAATTTGATCCAAGGCTTTTAAGGTCCGGTGCTGCTCCCTGTTTTGCATCTTAATTTCCTGTTTTAAGGCCGTAAATTCAGAAAGCAGGGTATATAGGTCACAGGTATCCGGCGTCACAGACAGGGCGGGGGGAGCTTGATCCGGCACATCTGAAAGCCAGGCTTTAAAGTCATCAAGAACTTTGGTTTTCCAAGGGTGCATCTCGTTGCTCTCCAATACGGCCCGGTCTACAGATATCTCATCATTCTCATCATCCAAAGAGCCCTTTGAAACACCCTTTAAAACAGTTTTACAAAACAGTATAATATTCTCCTTCATTTTTATGAGAGGGTGGACTACTTTTTTTAACCAGCTCTCAAGCCTTTTTTTTCTGTCGCTTGACGTTGCATCCACTGATTTTTCCATCTATTTTTCCATCCCCTTGCCGGCGGCGTTTAACAGCTCCTGCAACCCTGGAGTGCGGCGGGTGATCTTAACGGATGAGGCAAGGGTCTCAATGGTCTGCTTAGGTTCCGCGTTTTTGAGCGCAAAAAAGAGCCCGGTTGTCGCCCGGGTTCTTGCATCCTTGATGGACTCATAGGCGTTTGTTATCTTTTGAAACATTTCAGGATTTCTTTCCGGGCTGTGTTCCTTGACCAACCGAAGGTACTTTTTTCTGATTTCCTGGTCAGTTGCGTTAAGGGATAGTCCTAGAACAAGATAAGATTTCAGCATATTTCTTCCTTACTGTAAAAATACGGCTTTGGCTTCCCGGGACAATTTCTTGTTCCCCTCATCCCCAAAAAAAAGATTGGTCACCAAAATCAACCCGGTAAATTCGTGATTTTCTTTGATCAAATCCTTTTTAAATTTTTTTAATATAGGGGCGGGTGCACCACGTAATCCACTTTCGTCAATAATTTTTTCCAGTGTGGCATTCAACTGTTCAAACATCTCTCGATACATCCCGGGATCTTCCCGCTTCATTTTTTTTGCCTGGTCCGCAAACATAATTTTCATAAAAGGGTCTTTGAGAACTTCAAGATCCGCCACGCCTTCAGGGAAAAAATCAAACGGGTTAAATTCCCCGTCATCATCATCATCATCATAGTAATAGTCATCATCATAGCCATCAAACGGATCATCCAACAAATCATCCAACATTTCAAACTCAAGGTTCTGAAGCGCATAGCGGAAGGGTCCATGGGTATGACGGGAAAGGCGCTCTCCGGCGGTCTTTAATTTTTTCTTCATTTCAGGATCTGCATCATCTACCAAATCCATGAGCTCATCCACATCCCAGTCATTATCCACGATACCTTCCAGGACAAGGGCGTAAAAGTCCAACAGCTCATGGTTGGATTCTTTTTTTCCTTTCCGGGTCCGCCTGTGTAATTCAATTTGAAAGGAGGTAAAATTGTCCTGTGAAAGGACCCGGTCCATAAACCGGACAAGATCGTCACCGTTCAAATGCTTAAGCACCTTGTTTTCACCCGTTAAGAACACCCGGTGAATCTTGAGATCTGCAAAGACATGTTGCCATTCCCGTGGGAAAGGCGTCAGAAGCAACAACAGCTCGTCCGACGTCAGACGCGCAACCAGCCCAAGTTCCTTTTTAAACAAGGCGTTAATTTTGTTAAATACCCTTGAATAATCTATTTTGGGTTTGTCCTGAACATCCATGCGAAGCATGGAAACAAGTTTAAGCCTTTGGAATAAAGGAAATTGATCCAGATTTGATTTAATGTTTTTTTCAGGGATTTTAGGTTGTTCACAAATCTGGTGAAATAATTCTTTTTCCTTTAACAACAGGACATTGGTACCGGTATCAAACTCCCGTGCTTTTTCCAGATCCTGCCGGGCCCGTTGATAATTACCTTTATCAACACTCTTATCTGCGGAAATGATAAGGGAAATACTGTGCATATCCTGGACCCGGCTGTCATAGGGGGCCAGTTCCATGGCTTTTTTAAGAATAGTTTCGGCTTTCCTGAAGGCGTTTTTACCATGATACAGAGACGCCAGCTCGATACAGGGATAGGGATCATCGGGGAATGCCTCACACATGGTAACCAACAACGCTTCCTTGATCTTTTTGGGCTCCCTGCCACTGACATTCTTTCGGACCACCAGTTCATAAAGCTCTCTGTTACCGGCATCACATTGGATTCCCCGGGCTGCACACTGCATCCATAAGGTGTCTACCCCCCCATCGGAAGAAAGACCGAATCTTGCTGCGGTTTTGCCGCTCAGCCTCATCAGTGCATCCTGGTTGCTTTCCCAGGCAGCAGCCCTGCACACATATAAAAAAATGGCGGACTCCACCACGGCAAGGGTCTGGGGATCCGGCTTCGATTTTTTCAGAAGGTCAAGGTATCGGGCCGCATTATCCAGGGGGGTGTCCATGGATAAGATGTTCCGCTTGGTTTGCAGCAATGGGGCTTTGCGTGGCAGCAATTTTTTTTCAAATGCCAAAAACGCCTTTTCACCGGGAATATCCCGCTGCCACAATGTCTCCACAAGATATTGCCCGGCATATTCAGGGTCATCCGGCAAAATTTGCTTTGAAAAGGTCATGATCAATTGCTGTAGTGTCTTGTCAAACTGATTTTTTTCTTGCTTTTCAATAATTTTTTCAGCCGTCTCCCAGGCGTCCAACGGCCCTTCCCACAGGCATGCCGCAAGGATTTTATCTTCTTTGATGCGGGTCTTTTCGTTTACGGATTGAACAGTTGTACCAAGCACGGATGCAATTTCAGCGAACACGGATGCTTCAGGGATCAGGGAGATGGCCTTGTACATATTCTTATCATCCCCCTGTCCAAACAGCGCCATGGCTCTGCAGAACATGCGGATATGTGCAAAGGCGGAACTTCTCGGCAATGCTTTCATTCCGTCGGATGCCTGCTGCCACCGGCCTTTATCCATCAAAGGGATGCATGCTTTAACAACAGGGGCATCCCGGGAAATAAAAAACGGCGCTTCTTTCTTATCCAAAAAATCCCATCCCCCTTGGGTGACCAGACGGTCGGCAAGTAAAACACCGACCAGGGGATCCGCCCCTTTCCGGGCAACATATTGTTCGCTGTAGTCCAAGGCTTTCCCGATATCGCACAGTTTAATAACAAAAGCGATGCTGTGCTGATCCGTAACGCCGGGGGCCGGCAGATAATTCATGGCCTGTTTCCGTAATGATGCTGCCTCCACCGGCATATTTTTACCGGCAAGTTCCTCCGCTCTTTGCATATATGCGATGAACAATTTGAGATGCCCCTCCTGGACCTGGTCTTCCGACTTTGAATTTTTAATGGCCAGTTTATACATCGTTATGGCATCCCGGGGTTTTTTGTCGAACGTATGCTTGTCTCCTTTTTTCAAAAGGTCATCAAACGTCAATTTTGCAATGTACTGCTGTTTTTCTTTTATTCTTTTTCTGGTTTTTTTATTTCTTTTTGCCATTCACATACCTTTACCGGACAAAATCATGACCCGCTCTTTGGTGACCACTCAACCTTATAGTTGATCTGAAGTTTAATCATTATCATAACTATTCTAATAAATAAAACAGGGGCTATTTTAATTTTTTTTTCTTGGAAATCGTTCCCGGCAAAATTAAAGTTTGACCACCAACACAAGCATACACCAGGGTTTGACATTCTTGTTTGGTATTGACTTTACCCGGAGCTTAGGTGTAGAAATACGGGATGGATTAAAAGATATAACCGGCTGTTCAGCCGTTAAAGTAGCTATAGTTTTAATTTTTAAAGGAGAAAAGAGGTTATTATGAGCAAGAAATTATTTACCATCCTGTTGGCTGCAGGAATTGCCCTGATTTTCACTGCTTCCGGAATTCAGGCAGGCACCGAAGTAGGCGACGTTGTTACAATGAAAAGTAAACTTCTGGATGCAAAACGCAAAAAAGGGCCGGATGCAAAAAAACCGTGCAAACTGGTTGAATTCACCCATAAAAAACACATTGAAGAGTACAAACTCTCTTGCGGAGACTGCCATCATGACAAAGACGGCAAGCCCCTTGCCGATCTCAAAATGGGTAATGATGTCCAAAAATGTGAAGCGTGCCATACCCACGCAAAGGCCAAAAAAGCAGACAAAACATTCCAGGGTAAATATAAGAAAAAACCTGTTGACATCATGCACCTTGAATCCGCCATACATGAAAACTGCATTGGCTGCCACAAGGAAAAAGGCCTGAAAGTCGGCACCAAATGTGGCGACTGCCATAAAAAAATGTAATTATTCCGACAAACGGTTAACTTTTTAACCGTTTGCGGCATATATTTCAAAAGGGGGAAAACCTTATAGTTTTCCCCCTTTTGTATTTACTTTTTCATTTAACGGCAAGAATCACCCAACACACCCCAAACTTGGATCCTGGATGACAATGGTACGCTTTCTGCGTTTCTTTTTCACCTGACACATCAGGGTTTTGTACACGGGAAATCCGGAAATGGGATCGAACTGCTCAAGATCGGTAAGTACATTGACATTGGCTTTCCGCCAAGATTCAGGGCCCAATGGCCCGCCGCCGCCTACCGGTGCATACACAAACCCTTTCATTACATTTTCCGTTACGTCGGCCCGCATCTCCACAAACGCCCGAGCCGTTTTCACCACAACCGTATCCCCGGTTTCAATCTTTCGTTTTGCGGCATCCTCAGGATTCATCTGAACCATGGGATCCGGGTATTTTTCAATAAAATCAGGTATGGCCCGAAGACAGGATTTCATGTCCGGTTTAAAAGGCCCCGTGCCAAGGATCAAAGGAAACCGGTTGGTTAACAAAGGACGGCTGACAGGGGTTTCAAAGGACTCTTCATACTTTGGTAACCCGTCATATCCCATCTGCTCAAGCAGAGTGGATTTAATCTCAAACTTGCCCGACGGGGTTTCAAAACCCGGCTTTCCGTCTTTTCGCAAACCGCCGGTTTCCCATTTCCGGTAGGTCATGGGGTCTGCCGGCTTTCGCACTGTCAGCCGCCTATCCTGTTCCATATCCGCCCGGGTAATACCGGTACCGTTTAAAACCAAATCCAGCAGTTCGGCCTCATCCGCAGGGAACTTCTCGGCATATCCAAGTTTTTGGGCAAGTGCCGTTAAAATAGTAAAGCAGGGCTTGCTGTCCCCTACCGGATCAATCATTTTTTCGCGCAACCGCACCGCATTACCGTAAAAGCAATAGGATGATTGCTCAAAGGCGGTGGTGGCCGGCAGCACAATATCCGCCCAAGCCGCATCCCGGGTAAGCTGCAGATCAATGGAAACCATAAAATCCAGAGCATCAAAGGCCTTTTGCCACAAAATGGGGTTGGGCCAGGAGGTCAGAATGGACGCACCAAGAATAAACAAGCCGTGGATCTTATACGGATCACCATCTAAAATGGATTTGGGCAAACGGCTGGCATGGGGCTCGCCCCCGCAGAAATGGGCGTAGGCCGGAAAATGGCCTGCACCAATGGATTTATCAAACCCAGGGCTTGGAATCTGGTGATCTTTGCTCAAATGAATCTGATTTTCACGGGGGACAAAACAGCGCCCCCCCTCAACATCCAATTGTCCGGCCAGAGCCCAGAGCACCATGACGGCCCGGATGTTCTGCACGCCGGATTTGGTGTATTCCAGCCCCGTATACATCACATAGCTTGCGCCTTCGGCATCGGCAATCTCTTCGGCCAGTTCCATAATCAGATCCTGGGGTACACCGGTGATATCCGAAACGTTTCCAGGGGTAAATTCCTTGACATATTCGGCAAACTCATCATACCCAACAGTCCACTCCTGCACAAAGGCCTGATCAATTAAATTCTCCCGGATCAGAATATGACACAGCCCCAGGGCAAGGGCGCCGTCAGAGCCTGGCCGAATGGGCACCCACAGACTGTCCGGCAGCTTGGCAGACGCAGTCTGCCTGGGATCAATGACAATGATCCTTGCCCCTTCATGGGCTGCCCGGACCAGGCGTCCGAACATAGCCGGGGGCGTGGATGTGGACGGGTCAGTACCCCAGACAAAAATAAGATCTGAATTATCCACATCGGAAAACATGTCCGTGTGCAGACAGCCACACGTCACCTGGGGCGCCAGCACACCCAGGGAGGTGTAGCAAGGTGCGCCCACGCCAAAGGTATTAGGCGATCCATAGGGAAACAAAATGCTTGAGGCAAGATAAATGTGGGAACCGCCGAGCTGGAATGCATCCTTAAAGGCCCGCTCGTAGGACCCTGTACCGGCGTAGAACCCTAGTGCCTGAGGGCCGTGTTCCGCCTTAATGGCCGCCATCTTTTCAGCGATAATATCAAAGGCATCTTCCCAACTGATGGGTTCAAAATCCAGCTTTCCCTTGGGCCCTTTCCGTTTCAACGGTTGTTTGATACGGGCATCGGAATAGATAATCTGTTTTGCACTATCCGCCATGGGACAAAGCACTTCACCCATGGGCGCCTCGGGATCAGGGGTAAGGCGGTCAATCCTACCGTCATCATCAAAATGTACAATAACACCGCACCCGGGGCTGTGGAAACATAAGCCGCATATTCCTGGTTTCTGTTCTGCCAAACCAAATACCTCCCTCTATATCGTTTCTCTTTGGGCAACAACAAACTGGGAGATAATATGCTCCCACAAATTTTGGGTTTTCCTGATTTTCCACAACACCTGCCCCATATCCTGAATCGCAAACCCCGGAGAAAACACAGATTCCGAGTCCTGGAGTATTCTGCAGATATTATCCATACCAAACCCCTTGAAAGGTCCTTCGTTAGTGCCCCCAAGCCAAAACTCAGGGCTGTTGACGCTCTCGTCCCAGGAAAAGGGATCGGAAAAAAGGAACCGGGCATCTTTTTCAACCATGACGCGGTTGGCTTGGGCCAAATGCAGCAACGGGTTCGGCACCTTTTCAAGAATATTGACCGAACTTACCGATGAAAACCGCCGGGAACGAAAAGGCAATGCCATGGCATCGGCAACAATAAATTCAGCCTGTTCAAAGCCAAATGCGGGGTCCAGCTCACATGAGCGTTTTTCCGTAATCTGCCCTTCCATGATCAATTCAAATGCCAGTCTTTTTTTGGCGGCAAGTTCCCGGGCGGCCCGTACAAAGGAAATTGAGGTATCAAGTCCCACCGCCCGGTCATGGGTTTTGGTCATCTCAAAGGTCAACCGCCCCACGGAACACCCGATATCAAGGGCCCAACCGGAGCGTTGGGAACCAAATGCCCGGGCCCATTTTTGATAAGCATCCGTGGCATCAGGACCATTAAAAAATTCTGAATAGTGACTCCATAAATAGGATGAAAGCATGGAAAAAGAGTTATATCCAGTTGCATCCTGAATAATGGGCAGGGTCTGTTCAGGCACGACCACGGCAATCCCTTCGTGGATCTCATACACCTGTTTGCATTGGGGGCAGACCAGATGCCCCTCAATAATGTCATCACCCGTTTCCGTACGGATATCAAGATTAAGTACATTCTCACTGTCCAGGCATTGGGGACAGATCAACTCTTCAATCAACCATTTTTTCATAGCAGCTCCTATTTCATACCAAAACCCGTTTAACCATATGCGTACAACCAATTGTAATTCGTATTGATATAGACATGTATAGGCAGGATTATCAGCGAAACAATTTGATCTATAGATTTTTTCAAAAAGCGTCGGTATCAGGTATATCACCCGCATCCAGTAGAATCAACATTTTGAAGATCCAAGGTATTCTATACGTGCAGAAAAATGCCTAAACCAACAAGTTAAACCGGCACTTTGATGAAATGTCTGAGTATCAAAATGTGAGAGGCCCAATGCCTGTGGCCTGGCAAAAGCTTATCATCAGCTTTTGTTTATTCTCTATATTTTGATTGACAAAAAACAAGCTGTTGTCCTAATAAGAATTCTATATGAAAGTACCAATAAGTTGCTAAGCTACTTTCATGTTTTATTGTAGTTTAAGCATAGGTGTTGATAGACCAGGCCAGCCCATAACTGTCATTCGTTGACGCTAAATATAAATTCGGCTTATTCAAGAGTTTTGTAAAAATTATCGCGGACATATTTACACAGATGAGGGACCCGTTAGTTATTTGCTTATAACGGCCATGGGCTGACCTGACAGATCAGCTGCCAGGCACAGCCCACAACAAAGGTTGAAAGATCTTGGTAAGTTACCCAGTCTTTCATATAACCCCCATGTCCTAGCGGACACAACGAAGCATGAAACACTTGCAAATTTTGAAAAATGGTCATAGCTATCAAATTTTTTTTCGACCAAGAAAAATATAAGGAGATAGCCATGACCAAGAGATCAAAAAATAGCACATTAATCCAAATCGTTCACCCAATTTGTTGTGGTTTGGATGTTCACAAAGACAAAATTTCGGCCTGTTTAATCACTGTTGATGCTAATGGGAAAGAACAGCATGAGATTCGAGAGTTTTCATCATTTACTCAAGATTTGCAAAAAATGAAAACGTGGTTGATTAAAAATAGCTGTCCTGTAGTGGCAATGGAAAGTACCGGGGTATATTGGCATCCGGTTTATAACACCATCGAAGCTACGATGGAGGTCGTTTTGGTTAATGCCAGGCATATTAAAAATGTTCCCGGCAGGAAAACAGACATTTGTGACAGTAAATGGCTTGCCGGACTGCTTCGTCATGGGTTGGTAAAAGGGAGTTTTATCCCTCCCGAACAGGTCCGTGAATGGCGAGAATTAAGCCGATTGAGAAAGATATATACAGAATCTCTCGCTGATTATAAGCGACGTGTTCATAAACTATTTATCACGGCAAATATTAAAATTGATTCGGTCGTTTCTGATTTGTTCGGGCTTACCGGTTTGAATCTCATTGATTTGTTATGCAAAAACGATGAAGTGACCTTGGAGAAAGTTCAGGAATGCACAAAAGGAAGTCTTAAAAAGAAAATTCCTGAATTGTATCTAAGCCTCCATGGATATTTTAAGGATCATCATCGATTCCAACTGATTGGCATGATGGAGGCCATTGAGATGTTTCAAAGACAGATTGAACAGATTAATGCCAGATTGGAAATACTTACCCGTGACCATGAAAATTTACTGGAAAGATTAGATGAAATTCCCGGGATCGATAAGAAGTCAGCACAATCTGTTCTTGGAGAAGTCGGGGTTACACTGGATGAGTTTAAAAGCATGGTCGCTTTTGTTGCATGGGCCGGATTGTGCCCTGGAAATAATGAAAGCGCAGGTAAAAGGAAAAGTGGCCGGAATGCGGTTCGAAATCATCCATTCAAAACGATTTTAGTCCAGATCGCTTGGGCCGCAATCAAGACGAAGGGTTCATATTACAAAGCCAAGTATTATAAACTCAAAGCCAGACGAGGTGCCAAAAAAGCGATTGTCGCCATAGCCCATAGAATTGCAAAAGCCATTTACAACATCATCAAAAATGGAGACAGATATAAAGACCTCGGAGAAGAATACTTGAGCAAACCTAACAAACAAAGGATGTTGAAAAATTTGGCAAAAAAGGCTGATGAGTTAGGGATGAAACTTGTTCCTTGTGAAGGTTAATTGATCTATCAAAAATATTTTGTGCAGATATTGATTAAAGGGGTACAACTGACAATAGATTTTTAATTCAGCAATAAAAAGTCGGATGTTGAAATGAAGCCTTAGAGCGCGAATATAACATGACTGGTCGGTTTTTTGCACAACGAACTGTTGGACTTCCATGAAGAGGTACCACGTATATAAAACTTTTATAGTATAAACCGACCGCCGCTGATGATTTAAAAAGTTGTCTTCTGTGCTTGAATTGTTATCTGAAAGAGATAGCTTTATTGATTTGATACCTTCAATTTGTAACGGTAATGAAAGTGTTGTGGAACAAAAAGCCATAAAACCAACGGGACACTATTCCCCTTTTATGGGAGAGTGTTTCATATAAAAACAAAAAAGAGGGACAGTCGATGAAAACACACTTTAAATTTGAGATCATGTTTCTTTTTATAATCTTCTGCACTGTTACCGTTGCTTATACGGAAACAAACCAATGCGATTTTGACGGTGACGGTGACGTGGATGCCTTAGATTTAAAGGTGTTTTCACAAAAATACGGAACGACGTTATGGTATAAGGATGCAGATGGGGACGGTTATTCTGACGGTGAAACAGTTTATGAATTTTCTCCGCCACCGGATTTCTGTGACAAATCTGATCTGATTGACATTACTGGGGACTGCGATGATGACCCAAATTGCTCTCATTAATTTATCAATTTAATAAAAGAACACACACATGGACGCTTATTCAAATATTGTCAGAAAAGTACTTAACCAGGGCCAGGTCAAAGAAAACCGAACTGGCGTGAACACCATTGCCATTGCCGGAGCCATGTTTGAACATGACATGGCACTGGGGTTTCCATTGCTGACCACCAAATATATTCCTTTTACCCTTGTGGCCCAGGAACTGGAATTTTTCATCAAAGGCATCACGGATAAAAACTGGCTGCGGGAGAAAAATAATCATATCTGGGATGAATGGTGCTCACCGGCCAAGGTCGCCTACGGGCATGATGACGAAACCAGAAAAAAGATGATGGACGAGCGGGAACTTGGCCCCATATACGGATTCCAGTGGCGTAATTTCGGGGGCGGATATCAGGCCTGGGACAAGGAACCGGAACCGGCCGGAGTGGATCAGCTTAAAAACCTGGTGACGACCTTGAAAACCAATCCCGACGACCGCCGGATGATCGTATCGGCCTGGAACCCCATGGATCTGGGACAGATGGCCCTGCCTCCCTGCCACTACGGTTTTCAGGTTACCGTAATCAATGGCAGGCTTAATCTGTTGTGGAACCAGAGATCCGTGGATACGGCGCTGGGGCTTCCCTTCAACATTGCAAGCTATGGACTGCTTTTAACGCTTTTGGCCATGGACTCCGGTTTTAAACCGGGAACCCTTGTGGGGTTTCTAGGGGATACCCATATTTATGAGAACCATGTGCAGGGACTGAAAAAACAGCTTGAAAGAGCCCCCTTCGATCTGCCTGGTATAGAGACAAGTGCTTTTAACTCTATTTTCGATTGGCATTACAAGGATACAGCTTTAACGGACTACCAACACCACCCGGGCATCCGCTTTGAGATTGCTGTTTAGACAATAAAAAGCCCTGCAAACACTAAAGTTTCGCAGGGCTTTTTATATTTATCTGTCTCTTATGGCTGCTTAGAGCGCTTCAATAGCTTCCTGGAGTTCAGGCATGAATTCCAAGATATCTTCCACGATTCCCACATCAGCAACCTGGAAAATCGGTGCTTTGGGATTTTTATTCACGGCAACGATAAAGGGGTTGCCCTTGATGCCGCCCATGTGCTGGAATGATCCGGAAATACCCATGGCCATGTAGACTTTGGGCTTAACGGTCTGGCCGGACGTACCGACCTGGCGGGATTTTTCAAGCCATTTGGCATCAACGATCGGCCGTGAGCAGGACACCACGGCACCCATGGCGTCAGCCAGTTCCTGGGCAACTTCAATATTGTCTTCATCTTCAATCCCACGGCCGATGGAAACCAGAACATCGGCTTTGGTGATATCAACATCACCGACTTCGGCTTCAACCACTTCCAGAAAAGTTCTTTTGGCGGAAAGGTCACCGGCGTCGCCTGATTTATCAACCACAGATCCGGAAGCACCGCCGTCAGTCGGCGCAAAGGCTCCCGGACGGATAGTGATGACGGCACCTGCAGCCGCATCGCAGGTTACATGGGTGGACACGGCACCACCCAGTTCCTGGCGGATAAGTTTCAGAGCACCACCGTCCATCCCTTCAAAATCAACAGCATCAGCCGCATAGGCGGAATCCAATTTGATAGACAGGCCCGGGGCCAAATCCATGCCGAATGTATCATGGGCCAGCAACACAATGGCGTCGGCCGGAATGATATTGACCAGGGCTTTTCTCACGACTTCAGCATTGGGATAAGCCAAGGCGGCATCGTCAATTTTAATGACTTCCGAATAGGTTTTGGTCAGCTCATTGGCCACCGTGTCCAGATCAGCACCGGAACCCATAACCACAGCAGTAAGAGAGGCACTGGCATCAATCTTTTTTGCAGCATCCGGGAACTCCAGGGCCACATCTTCGGCCACCCCGTTTTTAAATGGAACATATGCAAAAATCTGTGTCATGATCAAAGACCTCCTTTGGCTTTCAGCTTCTCAATCAATTTTTCAATAATTTCATCGGTGGAGCCTTCAAGCATCTCAGCGCCATCGCCCAGATCAGGTACAAAATAATCCACGCGTTTGGTCTTTGCACCGGCCTCGCCTACGCTGCCGGCATCCACACCAAGGTCACCGGAACCTTTTACGGGAATTTCAACACTGGCCACTTTACGGATGCCGCGGATACCGACATAACGGGGTTCGTTGATACCGGTCTGAATGGAAAGCACACAAGGCAGCTCAATTTCGTTCATCTCCTGGTTGCCGCCTTCGATTTCCCGGCCCACTTTAATTTTCCCGTCACCCGGTTCAATCTTGTTCACCAACGACGCATAAGGGTAATCCAACATGGCAGCCAGCATGCCACCAATCTGCCCTGCACCTTCATCGGCCTGGGCACCGGTGAGAATCAGGTCATAATTGCCTTTTTCAACTTCAGCTTTGAGGATGGCGGCAATACCTTTGCCGTCAGATCCTTCAAAGGCATCATCACAAAGAAGCACGCCATTATTGGCACCCATGGCCATTTCACGCCTGAGAACTTCTTCGGCCTCGTCATCCCCTACGGTGACAACAGTTATACTGCCGCCCAGATTATCCACGATCTGAATGGCCTCTTCTACGGCATAGTTGTCCCACTCGTTCACGGAATAGACCAGATCATCACGATCCAGGTCATTACCTTCGGAATTGAGTTCAAATTCGTTCTCAGCAGTATCCGGAACGCGTTTGACGCATACCAAAATTTCCATTATTGCCTCCTTAAGCTTTTTAGTCTGCCGGACTTATTAAACCCGGCAGCTATTTATTGTTAAGCGTTGATTATGCTAAATGTTCCTCAATGAGTTGCGTAAAATCCATGGCTTCCATCTCGCCTTCTTTACCAGCCACCTTAATGGCATCCTGGATATTCACCAGACAGAAGGGACAGGCCGTGACAATCACATTGGCACCGGCTTCGGCTGCCATATTCACCCTGAGAACCCCCATACGGGTCTCTTCTTCAGGTTCATAAAACAGCATCAGACCACCACCGCCGCAGCAGAAGGACCGGTCACGGCTTTTTTCAAGCTCCACCCGGGTCAGGCCGTCAATGGCATCCAATGCCTGCCTTGGAGATTCATAAATACTGTTGTGGCGGCCCAGATAACATGGATCATGGTATACGTACACTTTATCCCGATCTTTACACGGTTTCATGGTCAGCGCGCCGGATTCAATCTTTTCGGCCACAATTTCACTGATATGTTTAACAGGTGGCAGGCCTGTGTAATCTTTTTTCAACGCATTCAAGGCATGGGGGTCGGCCGTAACAATTTGTTTGACACCGGATTCAAGAATGGCTTCGGTATTCTGGGCTTTGAGTTCCTGGTAAAGCATCTCTTCACCAAACCGGATCACCTCGTTGCCGCTGTCTTTCTCTTCTTTACCCAGGACACCGAAGTCCACACCGGACTTTTCAAGGATGATGGCCGTCCTGCGGGCTATTTCCTGGATATTGTCGTCATAGGAGGTAATACTATCTACAAAATATAAAGTATCAGCCGTATCTTTGCCCAGATCCTTAACCGTATGGGTTTCGGCAAAGTTTTTTTCCTTAGCCCAGTCGGCGCGTTTTTTCTCCATTTTACCATAGGGGTTGCCGCGTTTTTCAAGCGCTTTAAGGGGTTTTTGCAGGGACTGGGGCACCATGCCTTCCTCAACCATACCGCGGCGCAAATCAACCATTTTATCGATGTATTCGATCCCCAAGGGGCATTCCTGCTCACAGGCACCGCAGGTGGTACAGGACCAGATTTCATCTTCTGTATAAATGTCCTCCACCAGCAGTTTGTCGGATTTATAAATCACACCGGACTTGATGGGATAATTTTTGAAAATAAGATCCCTGGCCTTGATAGTAATAAACCGCGGGGACAACGGCCGGCCGGCAGCATTAGCCGGACACTGGTCGGAACAACGGCCGCAGTCTGCACAAGAGTAAAAATCAAGCATGTGCTTCCAGGTAAAATCCTCAAGGTATTTAACACCAAAAGATTCAAGGTTGTCCAGTTCCTCATCGGAAACACCGTATTTAACCGGTTTGATGTTGCCTGTTTTTACCCGCATGAAAAAGACGTTGAAAATAGAGGTGATGACATGGAAATGTTTTCCTAAGGGTAAAAAGCAAAGGAAAAAGAAAAAGGTAAAATCATGAACGTAATACATCAGGATGTGCAGGCCCTGAAGGGTTTCCAAGGACGCCAATTGAAGTGTCTTTGAAAAAATCCAGGCCAGGGAAAACAGTGCAGGGAAGTGGGCTTCACCACCTGCCTGGTAGTTGTAGGCGGCTGCAGTCGCTTCAAACAAGCTTTCCGAGATCATCAGGGTTGAGATGATACCCAGAACAAAAACCGCCTCTACCGTGTGGTCATGGCCATATTTTTCAGGTACGGCATAGCGGGCAGGCTTTTTAATGCCCCGGCGCCAGGCCGCAATAATACAGGCCACAAGAACGGCCGTGGCAGCGTAATCTTTTAAAAAATTATAAGCCGTGCCAAGGCCGCCGCCTAACCCGGGAAACACGAATCCGTCAAACAGGCCTTCAATAACAAGGCTTGTGGAGCGAATGGAAAGAATTAAAAAACCCGCAAAGATAATGATGTGCAGCACACCTGCCTGCATATATCTGGGCTGGCGGATCTGTCCTAACCAGACAACGATCAGATTTTTAATCCGTTCCGGAATATTATTTAAACGATAGTCCGGATTGGCCCGGACAAGAGGAGCGATTCTTCGGGCCATGATGTAGGTAAAAAACCCTACACCAATTACCGGCAGAAGAAATGAAAAAATCACTGTGGGAAAAAAACCGAACAACAAATAATTTGCCGGAGCAATGATCGTAGACATACTTGACTTACCTCCATATTACATTTAATTTATTGAATTCAGGCTCAGTGTGCTTTAATAAACATCTACTTCGGCGTCAAGCAAAAAGCATAAATTTTCAGTTCAACGCAGCTATCCCTTACCAGAGATAACTGGTAGGAAAAAACCCTATTGTAGTGCCCGACCGACAACCGTAAATTTTGCCGACTACTTCGTTGGTCGCAAATTTTAATCCTCAAAATACGCTATGTATTACTCCGGTTAAAATTTGAGCCCGCCTTGTACTCAACAAAATTTCCAGGTATTCGTTCAGACACTATTGTATTGTTTAGAGTCAGCCCTCCTGGACGCCCGTCATAAAAAGATCCACCAGCGGATCGGCCATGGTACCAAGGTCGTAGCGCCCCTGGGCATTGACCCAGGTGGAAATCACACCTTCCACGGCCCCGAGGATAAAGCGTTTTACAAGCCCGACAAAAAGATCCTGACGCATGCTGCCCTCAATCTGACCCTGCTCTATAATATCAGATAAAAGATCAAGGTACATCTTTGAAATATTCTTAACCTGGGATTCAATATCCCTTAGATATCTTACCTCTGATTGAAAAATAGTCGCCATGTTTTTATCAGTTTGAAACTCATCAAGGTGGCAGCGGATCAGATTTCTCAACTTGCTTTCCGCATCTGTGCCTTTGGCAACGGCAGCATTCATTTTTTCAAACACCACGTCTGTTTTAAAACTCAGGTACTGGTAAAGGATATCGTCCTTATTCTTAAAATAAAGGTATAAAGTGCCGTCCGCCACCCCAGCCTCAGCAGCAATCTGTGAAATGGTAGCTTTGTAAAAACCATGTTCCGCAAACACTGCGCCGGCACTGTTTAAAATTTTATGATATTTCTCGGACTTTCTTTTCTGCAAATGTGTCCATCCTTCTTTTACCTAAATGAATAACGGATCATCCACCTGACAATAGATTCGTGCAAACTAACAACAGATCCGCGTAAATGTCAAGTTTTGCAACAATCTACAAAACGGGTGAGATCACACAAATATAACCAATAGTTACAGCATATTATAGAATGCATTTTTTTCATACTCGGATCAGTCCGTTTATACTCCCCTACTCCCAAAAGCCATGAACATTCATTCATTTAGAAATTTTCCATGATTATGACCCACACATAAAAAAATTATGTTCATTTCTTTTATTGAACTTGATTTTAAGTTATTTTAATGTGAAAAGTTTATGATTCCTAACCATTCTTTACCTACAATATATTACTTACATACGGGAGGATTTCATTATGACCTATTCACAATCCGAAGAATACTGCAAACTGCTTGATTACGGCAGGCCCCCCAATGTGAAAAAGTGTTTCCCCCACTCAAAGGCACTCATTGTCAGCGGCAAATATATTGACCGCGCCATGCTGGCCAAAGGTGGTTGCATGACCATTGCAGCCAACGGTAGAAACGCCTTTGTCATCAAGGGAACTCTTGCCGCAGCCCAGCGTGCCAATGCAGCCGTTATCATTGAAATTGCCCGCTCTGAGGGTGGTACCGGGGCCTATTGTGCCACCAGCCTTTGGAACATTGCAAGGCAGACCGATGCATATATGAATGAAATGGGGATAACCGTTCCCGTGGCCATTCATGCCGACCATTTCGGAATTAAAAATCCCGAAGATGTTGAACCTGCAAAAACCGAAATCCTGTCCCTGTTTGATACCGGCATCACCTCCATTGCCATCGACGCATCCCACATGCCCGATGACCAGAACCTTTTGGCCAATATTGAATTAAATCCGTATGTTCCTGAATGGGCAGGACTTGAAACCGAAGTGGGTGAGATAAAAGGGGAACAGGGTCTTTCAACCGCTGAAGAAGCGTTGTTTCTTATCCAGGGACTCAATGCCCACGGCATTTTTCCGGACTGGATCGCCCTGAACAACGGCACAACCCACGGCATTGAACAAAGCGATGCAGGTATCAATGTTGAACTGACGGCAGAAATTCACAAGACATTGGCCCCTTACGGAATTTCCGGCGCCCAGCACGGGACATCAGGAAACAACTCCGATCGTTTGCGCCAAATCGCCAAACACACCAAAACCACAAAGGCCAATGTTGCCACGGCCCTTCAAATGATTTCCTGGGGGGTAAAGGTAAATGACTTCGGCAATGCCATCATGGATGACTCCGGTGCCTTCATCAAAGAACCGGGCAAAGGGGTCTCCCAGGCCACCTGGGAAAAAATGTGCGCTTTTGCCGCAGCCAATGACTGGCAAAAGGGGAATTTTAAAAAACTGAACAATCCGTTTGAAAATACGCTGACAGCCCAGGACGCACCGATTCGGGAACGAATGGTCAAAGATGTGGAAAATTTTGTATTTACGCTGCTCACGGACGTATTTAACGCAACGGATACCGCGGACCTGGTAAAAAAACAAATTCTGGAGACCCAGTCGCACATGCCGGGCTTCAAAGCAGAAAAAATCGAACAAAAGGATGAATGGACCCGGGGAAAAATTATTGAAAAGGCCTCACGGATCACCTCCGACAAAGGCCCTGAAGGAGATTTTGACGATTAAAAATTTTTTTTCTAAAGTTTTAATTTTACCAAGCCGATAGTGGGGTTAAGGAGAAAATTAAAATGCAGATACCTTCATACCAAATACAAAATGTCTTGAAAGTGTATTCAAGGCAATTCAGTCAGGGTAAGCTGCTGGGTAAAAATAAATTCAGCGATGCCAACAAGGTTTCTGCAGACAGTGTCAGCATCTCATCGGAAGGCAAACGTCAAGCCATTATAGATAAGGTTGCAAGCAACATTGTCGATAAAATTATCACCGAAGGCCCCAATGAAAAAGATGAGGCCCAAATCACCAATCAGATTGAAAAAGAGATGGGTAAAAAAATTAATTTCACCAAAGAGAGAAATCAATTCACTTATACCTCGGTTGATGAAAATAATAATAAGGTAGTCCAGACCTTGTCCGTGGAAGATTCTAAATTCATTGTAGAACGGATGACGGAACTGGCGCGCAAGGTGGCTGATTCCAATATGGAATCCCAGGAGGGTGTTTAATATGAAAATTGATACCATGCAGCGGTATATAAATCAAAGCTACGCTGCCAATAATGCCAATGCCACCGCCAACACCTCGGCGGACCAAGGTAAACAATCAGAAGAAACCCTTTCAGACAGCATTAATTTATCCGCCACCACCAGGGATCTTCAGAAAATTTCCGCCGCGGCTGAAAATGAATCCGAGGACAGAACCACGATGGTTGAGACCCTCAAGCAACAAGTTCAGGCAGGCCTGTACACAGTGAATGCCGAGCAGGTTGCAGAAAAAATGATGGGCTCTATTGTAAACGAATTAGGTTAATCACACGGCATTTTTTTCCCTCTTGCCTAAAGTATTGATATCTTCAGGCAGGAGGGTTTTTTATTTTTCAACACAACGCATTGATTTTTTTAAAAAAAGCATCTAAAATAAAACTATAAAATTCTCAGACCAACTCGGCACGTTTGTTGCAGAATTCTTCCTTAAAGTTAAAAGGAGGACAATATGACCAATATTAACAATATCCAAAATATCACTCAAACACTTGACAGTCAGCCCCAAAAGGCACCACAGAGCAGTGGACAGGGATTTGAAGCCGTGCTCAATTCCGCACAGGAAAAAATACAGGCATCCGACGGGGAAACAGAAATCAATGAATTGGGTGAAATTTCTGCAATGGGCTTTGACATTCAAACCGTATCCGACATCGTTACGGATAAAACGGATAAACTGCTGAGCGACATAGAAAGCTATGCATCCCAGCTTGACAATACCAATGTCTCGCTAAAAGATATTAAGTCAGTGCTTGAAGGGCTCAATGAAGATGCCGCATCTTTATTGGAAGAAACACTGTCCCTTGGAGAAGATGACCAGGAACTCATAGATATTGCCACCAGTACGGCTATTACTGCAAAAACCGAATATCTGAAATTCCAGAGAGGAGATTACCTCTAACCAAAACGCCATCGACGTCAGGTCTTTTTTTGTGCACAAACCTGCTTGGCTGCCTGCCAGTGCGTCTCCTTTTCTTCGGCAGTCATCTGCTTTAAATCAAGGCCCTTTTCTCCAATGGCGTCTTCCATAGTTCTGAATCGCTCCTCAAATTTTGAAGTGGAGCGGTAAAGAGCAGTTTCCGGATGAAACCCGGCAAATCTTGCCACATTCACAAGGGAAAAAAGGATATCACCAAATTCAATTATGGCATCGTCCTTATCCTTGGAGAGTGCTGCCTCAAATTCATGTATTTCCGAAACGGCCGTATCCAGAACCTGTCTCAGATTCTCCCACTCAAACCCAGCCTTAACAGCAGATTTGGAGACTTTTAAGGCCCGCAGCAAACTTGGCATTCCACCAGGCACATTGTCCAGGGCAGACCGTCTTTCAGATGTGCCGGAATGACGTTTCTCGCCGGCTTTAATGGCCTCCCATTGTTTATTCAACGCATCTTCAGATGTAATCTGACTGTCTGCATAAACATGGGGATGACGACGAATCATTTTTTCAGCCACGGCATTCACCACCCGGTCAAAGGGAAATCTACCGGAATCAGCATAAATTTCCATAATGAAAAGGATCTGAAAAAGGACATCCCCAAGCTCTTCGATAATATTGTCTTCATCATCTTTGACAATGGCTTCTTCCAGTTCATATACCTCTTCGGCCAGACACTTCCACATGGTGGCCGGGGTCTGTTTCCGGTCCCATGCACACCCGTTCTCCCCCCGAAGTCTTCGAATAATATCAAGCAGGGGAATTATTGTTTCCACGTTTTTTTCAATCCTTCCAACTCTTTAGTGAAATCCATTTTGATATTCCGGGAAATAAACAAGGTCAGGGCATCGGCAACTCGGGCAAGGTAAGGTGCGGTTTGGGACGCTGCCATATGATGACTACCGTTGGGTGCAAAACTTGTAATAATTATAAACAGAACGGTTGTGATAAGAATGCCTTTGGCAGCCCCAAAAATCACACCGAATGTTCTGTTCACCCAGCCGAGAAAAACAATGTTCAACAATTTGTGAATCAAAGCCGCAACAATCCCCACAGCGATGAGAATCAGACAGAACAATACAAAAAAACAAACAAGTTTTTGAATCTGCGGCGAAGAAATATATGATTCAATATAGGGAATCAACTGGGGATAATAGGTATTGGCCCCGTAAAAACCAGCCACAACGCCCACGATGCCGGAAATCTCTCGAACCAGGCCTTTAAAGCCCCCACGAATAAGACAAAACCCCACTATGATCAATACGCAAAGGTCAAAAAAATTCATACGTTCCCTTAATTTGATTATGATTACAAAAGCAGAGCCTGAAAAGCGTCCCGTATTTGAGCTGCTCGGTAGATGAGCATAAGCTCGCAAAGTTACCCAAATGCAAGAGGCAAAAATTTTGCACCTCTTGGCTGCGAGGATTGCAAGCGTCCCTGCAATGCCGCAGATTGGGTGACTTCTCGTTGAAGCACTAAGTATAAACAGATAACAGCAGGGCCCGTTCACAGTCAAGATTTTTATTGATTTTTAAACCAATAAAATGCACCCTATAGCCCATGAAAAATCTTGAGTTTCAGAACATTACCCTTGCCCAAAAACTCTTTGGGACCCACAACACCAACCTGGAAAAAATCGCCCGGGCCTTTGATGTAAAAATAAACTCAAGGGGGGGGATACTTTCAGTCAGTGGTGCAGAAAAAAAAGCAGACAAAGTTATAGACCTGCTCAGTCAGCTTTATGAGCTTGTGGAAGAAAAAATACGATTGACGCCGGCTGTCATAGATGCCGCCATCAATTCGGCGCAACAGGGTCGTGGCACCCCTTTGAAAAAGATATTTACCACCACAATCGTGGTAACAGCCAAGAACAAGCCCGTCACCCCCCGAACCCCAACCCAATTAGCATACACCGAGGCCATAAAATCCAATGACATCCTTTTCGGAATCGGGCCGGCCGGCACAGGCAAAACATATCTTGCCATGGCCATGGCTGTTGCGGCATTTACAAAGGGTGATGTAAAAAAAATCATCCTGACCCGTCCTGCGGTGGAAGCCGGTGAGGCATTGGGTTTTCTCCCCGGTGACCTGGCTGAAAAAATAAACCCATATTTACGGCCGCTATATGATGCCCTTTATGATATGCTTGATTTTGAAAAAGCCAGAGCATATATTGAGCAGGAAACTATTGAGATCGCACCCATTGCATTCATGAGAGGCAGAACCCTGAACGATGCATTTATCATCCTGGACGAGGCCCAGAATACCACCTCCCAGCAGATGAAAATGTTTTTAACCCGTATTGGATACGGTTCAAAGGCCATTGTTACAGGTGATATTACCCAGACAGACCTGCCCGGCGGGAAAAAATCAGGCTTGGTGGAAGCCAGAAAACTGCTTTCCCGAATAAAGGGGATCTCATTTATAGAATTCTCAAAGGAAGATGTTGTCAGACACCGGTTGGTGTCCAATATCATAAACGCTTATGAAAAAAGCAAATAACCAGGGTTGGCTTAAGCAGGCCGGGCAAGCCCTGTCACACACCCCGTATCTGCCGCCGGTAATGTTTCTTCTGGTCGTAACGCTGTTCGTTCTAGCCCAAACCTTTGACCACACGACCGAATCATATGTATACCAAATAGGGGATGTTGCGGGCAGGGACATCAAAGCACCCAAAGATTTCTTCATAGAAGACAAGGCCACCAATCTGGCCAAAATGAATTCTGTCGAAACATCAGTCAGAACGGTATATGATTTTGATGCCAATTTATTGGGAAACATAACCTCCGGCATTGCATCGGCCATGCATTTTGGATGGGGGATGTTTCACCCACCGGACAATACCCCCAAAAATACCCCACCGGAATCTCCGGAGGCAGCCTTACCTGAATCGCAGGAGACCGCCTCGCCTGAATTGCCGGAACTCTCCTTCTCCATGGCCCTGGCTTTAAAGCCCGAATTTGAAAAAAAATTGGGCATCAAAATTTCCAAAGGCGCGTTCCAAATCCTGTTCAATGAAAAATTTTCCGAAGAGGTCACGGGATACCTTACGGCCATCATAAGCACTATTTTGACCAACGGCGTCGTAAGCAACAAAGAGATTCTCCTGGCTGAAGAAGAAAAAGGAATCACCCTTAGGACCATCCAGCCCCACAAGGAGCGTGTTGTTACCAATCTCAAGGTTTATTACGGACCGGACCAGGCCAAGTCGATGGTAAGGGTTGTAGGGCAACCCATTCTGAAAGGCGTCAACTACAGCCTGGCCAACCTGGTTGTGGATATCTGCCAGCGACTTTTGCGGCCCAATATCACCCTGAATAAAAACGAGACCCAAAAGCGCATCCGGGAAGCCCAGGCAAAGATTAAACCGACCCTTTACCAGATCAAGGCAGGCGAAATGATCATCCGGGAAGGGGAACGGGTTGATGAACTCAAATTGGTCAAGCTCAACACCCTAAATGAACAGGTCGAAGATAAAGATGTGATCATGACCATTAGCGGCATCGGCATGTTCACCAGCCTTTTGCTTATTGTAGTATATTTTCTCTACCTCAAAGATCATCCAAAGCTTAGCCGGGATATGAATAAACACATGGCCTTTTTAACCCTGGGCCTTTTGCTTTATATTGGATTTACTGAGCTTGCCGTATACATTGCCCACGCCTCAAATCCGGAAATGACCGGCAAAATCACCTCAAATGCAATATATATGGTGGTGCCGTTGCCGGCCGCAGCCATGATCACCTGTATTTTTTTGGGGTTTGATATCGCCCTGTATTTTTCTTTGGTACTTTGCAGCTTATGCACTATATCCTTTGGCGGCGGGTTCCAGGTCTTTTTGTTCTTTTTTCTGTCCAGTATTACAGCAGCGTACTGGATCAAGGAACGAAACGAACGTCACCATTTCATTGTAGCCGGTTTCAAACTGGCGATTTTTAATGCATGCCTTGCCATCGCTCTGGGATTTTTCATGCCCTCCCAGGCACTACCCTGGGGTATATTGACGAAACAGGTAACAATGGCGGTGGGCGGTGGTGTTTTTGCGGCCATTCTTACAGTGGGGTTCACACCCTTGATCGAAGTCCTGTTTAACTATACCACGGCTGCAAAGCTCCTGGAATTTTCAAATCTGGATCAGCCCCTGATCAAAAAATTAATGATCGAGGCCCCGGGTACATACAATCACAGTGTCATTGTGGCGACCCTAGCCGAAGCCGCCGCATCCGCCATCCATGCGGACAGTCTCAAGGCCAAGGTCATGGCATATTACCATGACATCGGTAAACTGGACAAAACCATGTATTTCATTGAAAATCAGTCTGACGGACGGAACCGTCATGACAAACTTTCCCCGTCCATGTCCGCGTTGATCCTCATCGGCCATGTCAAAAAAGGCGTGGAAATAGCTAAACAATATAAACTGGGTAATGAAATTGTGGAAGGCATTATTCAGCACCACGGCACCTCCCTGATAAAATATTTTTACAACAAAAGTCTGAAAGCCGGAAATGAAAACATTAATGAAGATGATTTCAGATATCCAGGCCCCAAACCCCAGACAAGGGAGGCGGGCATCGTCATGCTCGCAGATGTGGTAGAGGCCGCGACCCGGGCACTTGAACGCCCGACCCCATCCAGAATCAAGGGCCGTGTAAAAGAACTGATCAATGACATATTTGCAGACGGTCAGCTCGAAGAGTGCGAAATGACGTTAAAAGATCTGCACCAAATTGCTAAAAGTTTTAATAACATTTTAACCTCGATCTACCACAGCCGTATTGAGTATACGGACAAGACCCAGGATAAAAAGCAGGACAAGAAGAATGGAAAAACTAAAGATACTGATAGACAACCAACAAAAGGAGAGGCAGCCAACGGCGCCCCTGCACCAAAAGACCGAACAGATCTTAAACGCCTTGGGTTGTAATAACCACGAAATTTCCATCGTGGTTACTGATGATGTCCAGGTCAGGGATTTGAACCGCTCTTACCGGGGAAAAGACACGCCCACCAATGTGCTCTCATTCCCCATGCAGGAGGGAGAATTCTCAGATATCACCCCGGGACTTCTCGGGGATGTGGTAATCTCCCTTGATACGGCCCGTGCCGAGGCCCAAGCAGGTGGCATTTCTACGGATGAACGGATGTCCCAATTATTGATTCACGGCATTCTTCATCTGATTGGATTTGATCATGAATTGGGAGAAATCCAAGCTTTGGAAATGGAAGAAAAGAGTCTTGAACTGCTCAGGATCATAGAACCCAATATCGATCTGCCCGCATTCTAAATAGTTCCTGTAGAAACTAAATAAATTTAAAGGATATTAATATGGCTGAATTAGCTGTCAATGTAGACCATGTGGCAACCCTTCGCCAGGCAAGAGGCGCCAAATACCCGGAACCGGTCCAGGCCGCCCTGGCCGCAGAAACCGCCGGAGCAGATGCCGTTGTGGTCCATCTGCGGGAAGACCGCCGCCACATCCAGGAACGAGATGTCCGGCTTATTTCCCAGACAATAAAAACCCGGTTGATTCTTGAAATGGCTGCCACCAGTGAAATGCTGGGCATAGCCCTGGACATTAAGCCCGATACCGTCACCCTTGTACCGGAAAAAAGAGAAGAGCTGACCACCGAAGGCGGACTGGATGTCATTACCCATATGGAGCACATCCGGCAGGCTATAACCACCTTAAAAAATGCCGGCATCAAGGTCTGTATCTTCATTGATCCGGATCTGGATCAGATCAAAGTGGCCCACAGAATTGATGCCGATTCCATTGAAATACATACAGGTGCATTCTGCGATGCCACAACCTCGTATGACCGGGATAGGGAATATACAAGGATTGTGGATGCAGCAAAAATAGGTGCCCGCCTGAACTTAGGGGTTCATGCCGGTCATGGCATCTGTTACCAATCTATCAAGGAATTCAAGGGATTGTCAGAAATAACTGAATACAGTATCGGACATGCCATCATCTCAAAAGCCGTCATGACGGGCATAGACACAGCCGTCAGGGATATGGTTCAATTAATTAAAGATCTGTGATTTACATTTATTTCATTGATCTGTTATATTAAAGTCTTAAATAAAAAGAACTTAAAATCTTAGGAAATACCGGAAAAATGGTACTCCCCGGTGAATAGATTATTAAAATGCACCAGGAAACGCTTCTAATTATAGATGATGAAATCTCCATCAGGGAAAGCCTGACCGATTTATTTGAAGATCAGGGATACCGGGTTTTCACTGCAGAAAACGGCCATGTCGGCCTGGATCTATTTTTCCGTAAAAACGTAGACGTGGTCATAACGGACCTGCTAATGCCGGTCATGGACGGCCTTGAGGTCATGCGCACCATCCATGAAGCCGACCCGGGTCAGCCCATGATCGTAATTTCAGGCGCAGGCAAAAAGCAGGATGTCATTCAGGCCCTTCAGATGGGCGCCAAAGATTATATTTCAAAACCCATAATTGATCTGGACATCATCATTCATGTGGTAAAAAAAGTCTTTGAAAACCGACGACTGGCCCTCGAAAATAAAGCATATAGCGAACGGCTGGAGAAAAGTGAAAAACAATACAGGACCATTACCGAACAAATTGCAGAAGGGGTACTCACCGTAGATGACCAGGAAAATATAACTTTTGTTAATCCGGCATTCTGCAAAATGATGGGCTATCCAGCTGACAGCCTGTTAACAATGAACCTTGAACAAATCTCAACCCAGGACAGTTTCCTGACGATACTTGAACAGACCCAAATTCGGAAAAAGGGCGGAACCAGCAGGTATGAAATTCAACTGGTGCATGCAAACGATCATATTGTACATGTGGAATTAACCTGCAGCCCCATCAACCAAGGCAAAGATCAGACTTACACCGGCACCATTATCATGGCCCGGGACATATCCCGGCGCATTAAACTGCAACGCCAATATGAACAATTCATCAAATCCCCCCAGGACGTACCCGAGCACGCCGTTGCCATCTGCGCCAACTGCAAAAAAATCAGGGGAAAGGATAATCAGTGGACGGATATCGAAAAAGCCTTTGATCACTTGATATTTTCCCACGGAATCTGCCCGGATTGCTGCGAGAAACTTTACCCCGGCCTAAATCTTAATGAGACCGAAGATGACACGGGCCAAAGCTCATTGTAGCAACCCAGCCGACTCTGCCGCCCAACTCACGCCACATTCATTATTGGAACCTGAGGATAGGAACTTATATTTTAAAGATTTTGGGCTGTTATCCATTAAAAACCCCTGCCCTGCCCAACCCAAAAGATCTTCGTCATTATAATCGTTCCCCACGGCAGTCACCATTTTCCGCCCGACACCAAGATGTCGTGCCAGCCATTGGGATGCCCCACTTTTACTCACCGCGGAAGGAAATACCTCTATCCACAAAGATTTATGATCCAAAGGAGAGGTCGCTTGAATCACGCTGAATCCGGAAAGCTCACGCCGAAGCGCTTCTAATTGACACTGACGAAATTCACCAGGCACAATGGCCAGAACCTCGGTGCACTGATCATAAATCATAGCGCCGTCACCCAAAGGCATACCAAAATTCGAATACATTGACATTCGATGAAAAAAGTCCGGATTACTACCGGAGGTAAACTTAAACAAAAAATACGAGGTATCGGGAATGGCTTTGTGGATCATATAATCAAAGCCATAGCGATCAAAACAGGCTGAAATTTCCACGACCTCGTCTTTAGGGATGGAGTAAGAACGGATCAATTTGCTCTCGGGCCAGGCCATGATGCCGGCACCTGTGGAAAAAATCAGATAATCCAGGGGCAGATCTTCCGGGGCGAGCCCCATATGCTCAAGGGCGCGCCTGAAAGAATAAAAACTGCGCCCTGTGGCAATGACCGTGACCACACCAACGGCTCTTAATCTGGCCAGGGTATCGAGATCCCGACCGCGGATACGCCTGTGATCCGTGAGCAGTGTACCGTCAAAATCGGTGATAAACATTGCGGACATGTATCCAAAGCACAGGAACAGAAGGCGAACCTCTATTTCTTTTTTTCCAATGCTGCGCGCAAAATACTTTCCATAGACCCAAAAGAAGAACCAGCCTTGGCACTTTTTGCAAATTGCTTCCAATTGCCGGATGATTTCTGGTCCGGGGGAGCCAGGGTCATACGCCGGTTATCCTCGTCCACTTCCTGAACCAGAACCTGTACAGCATCCCCGGGTTTCAGGGCCTCAATTTTTCCTGCATTCGCAGACTGGCGCAGGTTTGACATGGGCATCAAGCCTGTAATACCGGGCTCCAGCCGGATAAACAGCCCAAAACCTTCTTTTTTCTCCAAGGTAGCATCCGCTACACTGCCCACGGGATATTTGGCCAAAACACCGGTCCAGGGATCGCCTGCCGCATCTTTCATGCTCAAAGATATCCGCCTGCTGTCCATATCAATGGCCTTGATTCTCACCTGGGTGGTCTCACCGACACTCACCTCGTCCTCGGGTCGCAGCACCCGCTTCACATGGCTCATTTCAGATATATGAACCAGACCATCAATGCCCGGAGCAATCTCCACAAACGCCCCGAAAGAGGTCAGACGAACCACTTTACCGCTGACCTGGTCTCCAGTGCTGAACGTGGTACCAATATTATCCCAGGGATTACCCGAGGTCTGTTTAACGGACAGAGAAATTTTGGGAGAATCTGAAAGGGGCTTTTCAATCTTTAACACCTTAACCGGCAGAATATCATCCACTCGGACAACTTCTTCAGGTTTTTCCACCCTGGACCAGCTTAATTCGGAAATATGGGCCATGCCCTCCACGCCGGGGGCAAGTTCGATAAATGCACCATAGGACATCAGCTTGATCACCTTACCCTGAACCGTATCTCCCTCGGCCAATTCCTTCATGAATGCAGCACGTTCTTCTTTTATCTGTTCATTAAGAAGTTCCCTGCGGGAGACAACAATATTCCGCCCTTTTTCCTCATACCGGGTAATCAAAAAATGGTGGGTCTGCCCCTCGTAATCCTCGGGGGTCTCCACATATTTGACATCAATCTGACTCACCGGGCAAAACGCTCTTTTACCCAGGACTTCAACGGAGAAACCGCCTTTTACCACACCGGTTACCCGGCCTTCAACCGGGGTATGCCCGCGGTATGCATCCTCAATCATAGCCGCCATCCCGGCCCCGGAAACCGCCTTGGACAAAATCACTTCACTTTCGCTCAAAGAAACCACATACAGTTTGAGGATATCACCCACTGAATACTGAAATTCACCATTTTCATCCAGCAACTCGGACTTATCCACCACACCGTCGGACTTTGTTCCCGTGTCCAGATAAACTGAATTTTCTCCGATGGAAATAATCTGCCCTTCCACCATATCCCCGGGCTTGAATTCCCGTCCGATTTTTGAATCATAGGCATCAAGCATCTGCTCAAAGCTCATTTCATCCATGCCCTGGTCAGTATTCTGGGTGTTCTCGTCCTCAAACCTGTCGTTCATTTTCTTCTCCCGGCCCTCAGTTTGTTTAATCCTACGGGTCCGTTGTTAATTGGGTTTTCGCCAAAAAGTTGGATCATAATACAATCATTGAATTTTGTCGAAGCAAAACAATATCTAATAAAACAGTTAAGCATAAATGTCCACTGTGAGATGCAGCTTATTCAGCCAGGACCCGGAGCAGATTCTTTGCCATTGCAGGCGTAATACCGGGAAGCGCGGCAAGGGATTCAGGAGACTGACTTCGGATATTATCAATACCTTTAAAGGTGGTAAGCAGCAACTTCTTTTTTTTCGGGCCGATGCCGGGGATACCGTCAAGTACGGAGAGCTTTCCCCGCTTCTCCCTGCGGGAGCGCTGGAACGTAATAGCTGACCTGTGGGCCTCATCACGGATCTGCTCTAAGAGGAATAGCGCCTTGGCAGACTGGGCCGTATTCAACGGATTTGACCGCCCCGGCAGGTAAACCTTGTCTGCCTTCTCCCCCTTGTCTGCATCCTTTTTGGCCAAACCGGCCAGGGTAAGCTTACCCTCCAGCCCCAATTCCCTGACCACGCTCACAGCCATGGATAGCTGTCCCTTACCGCCGTCGACCACCAGCAGGTCCGGCAGGGGCATATCTTCCCGGTCATGCCGGAATCGGCGGGAGAGCACATGGGTCATATACGCATAGTCATCCTGATGGTCAATATCCTTTATAATGAATTTACGGTAGGCGTTTTTATCAGGCCTGCCACCCGTGAACACCACCATGGCTGCCACGGGGTCTTTTCCCTGGAGATTTGAGTTGTCAAAACACTCCATACGCTCGGGCGGCCGGGCCATACCCAGAAGGTGCTGGAGCATGGTGAGTCCCGCACGGGCTTCCTCCTCCCTGGCCAAAATTTTTTCAAGCTCTGCCTTGGCGTTCAGCCGGGCCATATCGGCAAGCCGTTTCTTTTCTCCCCGGACCGGATAATGGAAATGCACCCGGTGATCGGCTACCTCATTGAGCCGGGCTTCTGCCCGGGCCATGTCGTCGGACGGATGGCTAAACAAAACAAAGCTCGGAATCTGGGCGGCTTTCTCATAATACTGGGTCACAAAAGCGGCCAACACCTCATCCGATTCTTTGAATCCCAGATCCAAAGGATAATAGGTTGTATTTATCAAATGCCCGGACCTGACCTGCATCACGGTCACCACAGCCCGGTCCCGGTCCCAGGCCAACCCTATCACATCACGGTCCTGTCCGTCTGCGCACACCACCACCTGACGTTCCATGATCCGTTCCACGGCAAAAATGGTGTCCCGAACCTGGGCAGCCTTTTCAAAGGCCTGCTCCCCGGCGAACGCTTCCATCTCAAAACGCAACTTTTTAATTACTTCCCGGGTCCGCCCCCTGAGAAACAATACCGCATCCTTGACTCTGGCTTGGTACTCTTTGGGGTCAACCTCATTACAGCACAGGCCAAGACAGGCCTTGATCTGGTAATTCAGACAAGGCCGGGATCGGTTTTTAAATTGGGCATCTCGACACTTTCGGAGTTTAAAAATCCGCTGGATCTGCTTTAAAGTCTGGTTCACACTCTTGGAAGAAGAATACGGCCCGAAATAAAGCGCCTTGTCTTTTTCAATACGCCGAACCCGCTGGATGGAAGGATAGGATTCATTCATGTCAATACGCAGCAACGGATAATTTTTGCCGTCTTTTAGGATAACATTATATTTTGGCGAATTTCTTTTGATCAGGTTGGATTCCAGGATAAAGGCCTCCTGATCGGACTGGGTCACCACCAAATCAAAATCATCCACCAAGGCCAGAAGCGCCGCAGTCTTAGGTTCGGGCTGATCCTTTTTCACAAAATATGAGGCCAGCCGCTTTTTTAAATCCTTGGCCTTGCCCACATATAAAATTTTCCCCTTTTTATCCCGCATAAGATAAACTCCGGGGGCATGGGGTGTCTGGCCGTATTTTTCTTTTATTTTCTCATTGATCATATTGTCTTGTCACTGATTATAACTGGGCTGCTTGATCTTTTCAGGTCCCGGTTCTTCCCCGGCAATAGGTTATCTACTTAAATTTCAGATTCTCTGCCACTTGCATTATCTTTATGAATTTATATAGGAGATCACCACCCCATGGAAGAGAAAAAGGCCCCTTTACCGTTACAGGTATAACCATAACCCAGTAAGGCGAAAAATAGTCTACGACGCCATCAAATTTATCTATAGTCTATAGTTCTTTATCGCATACTACATGCAACGCAAAAACATCCCCCCCTTCCCTCTATTACTTTTTTATCACAACTAACTACATTTTTACCAATTTTTATTACATTTTATTCACAATGTAGTATTTTTTATTATGAGACCAGTGATCTGGTTGGACACCGCAAAACATATCCAGATTGGCGTAAATATTTAATAAACACGCTGAAAGCAGCACTAAGTCACATGATCTCCACTTTAACAAACCCCGAACTCTTACAAAAAAACAGTTAATACAGCAAAAGCATTAGATGTCGGTATATATTTTGCTGTTCTGTATAGCATATGGCTATAATTCATAGCATAATTTAAACGAAAATATTTTCGAAAAACTTACGAAAAACTTTTTAAAGACAAAAATGCCTCTTTATAAAAGTTGGGAGGGCGTAATGTTTAAATCCAACGTTACAACATCGTTATTATTCTCTTGCATTGCATTCTTATTATCCGTCTCTAGTTTGCATGCCTTAACATTAACACCAGCATCCTTCACGGTGGAGGGCATGACCTATTCACCCAACAAAACAATTTATGACGAGATCGTTAATTTGGGGTATGACCCGCTTGCCGATTATTTTGCTGCAAATTACGATAATCTCATGGAGTCCACGCATTCATCCACTTATACCGCTGGAATTTATGAAAAGAACGATACTGGTTACCTAAAGCCGGAGAACAACATTGGACAGGCAGGAGACGGACTACTGAACGGTGAGGGGGATTATTTCACAAACGGTGCATTTATAGGATACGATAGTGAGGGGCATGCTATCGGATTTGATGATGATGGGAACCCTTATGAGGGGAACGCGCTGCAGGATGTGTATATTAATGATGGAAATGGGCCAATTGATCCAGGCTGGATCATGTTGGCAGAAACCCAAATTAACCCAACGACGGCAGACTATCAAAATTTAGGAGCGGACGGACCTAACATCGGGACTTTATTGCAGATCACTTTTGATTTTTCAGTGAACTGGACAACGGGCAAATGGGTACTTTGGACTGATCCCGATAAACTGGCAGAGGTTGATGAGATATTAGAATACGGGGCTTTTGATAATTTAGCCCTTGTGATTAAAGCTAGCGACGGTTGGGCTGTTTATGATCTTAACTTTAACACCATATTTCGAGAAGAAATAGAAGCCGGCAACACAAACACATTTGGCTTTAAAACTGCTCATACATTGTGGGGCTCATTTACCGATGTCGACTTTGTAAACGATAATAATGAGGTACAGGACATTTCACATCTTTCACTTTGGGCAAGAGATCCAAATCCTTTGTCAGCTGTTCCCGAACCGGCAACACTGCTTCTTTTGGGTTTTGGCCTTTTAGGGATTGCAGGTGTCAGCAAAAGAACAAGCAGAAATATGAATAAGAATTGATTTTTTAGAATAGAGACGCCGGTATCCAGACACTACCCTCGGTTAAATATTTAAGATGGGCCCTTTTATATCAATTGGGCCCTCAACACTCTCTGAGTTTTAGGATTATCCGGTGACGGTCACTAAATTCCGCCCACCTTTTTTTGAATAATAAAGCCTATTGTCGGCTGATTTCAGCATATCTGAAAAATCGTTATCCGTATTAAAAGATATACCGATACTAATTGTTACCGCCAATTTTTGATTTGCATCGCCATAAGCTATTTTTGTGGCCTGAGTAAGGGCCTTCAATGCATTAAATCGTTTCTCAATCTGATTTCGGAAGTCATTTTTATCTTCCCCATCCCTTCCAGATATCACAAAACAGAATTCTTCACCGCCCAGCCTGGCTATCAATTCATTTTGTTTCACGAAATTTTTGAATATCTCTGCCAATTTTTGAAGCACCAGATCACCCACATCATGACCATAAGTATCATTGACCTTTTTAAAATGGTCAACGTCAATCATGGCACAGCACAAGGGCCGATTAAACTGCCGGGATGACAAAAAAAGTTTTTCACCCTTTTCAAAGAAGAACCTGCGGTTATAAAGGCCTGTTAAATAATCCATAATTGCGTCCAATTTAGTCTGCTTCAGCAAACAAATATTTTCAATACACTGGGCGACACGGCAGTAAAACTCTTCTCTGATAAATGATTGTTTAATAATGAAATCATTGGCACCACTTTTAATGAATCTGGCAGCCATGGTTTCGTCTCTTTCTGAGGACATCCCGATAATGGCAAGTTCTTCTTTGCTATAGGCTTCACGAATAGTTTTGCACAAAAGGCACCCATCCATTCCAGGCATATTGAAATCTGTTATAACCAGTTTAATTTCGGGATACCGTTTCAGGGCTTCCAGTGCTTCTTTACCATTTGTAGCTGTGATAAGCTTGTATTGATGCATGTACAACAGATCTGAAATGGCCCTACGAAAAAATAAGGAATCATCTACAATCAAAATTATATGATTTTTATTTGCCTTCAATTTTTTAAGCGATGATAAAAGATAGCCTAAACTGCTTTGATCATCTTTTAGAATGTAATCTACAATCTTTTTAGACCAAACGATTTTTCTTAATTCCGAGTTTATAACACTTGTGAAAACAATTGACGGAATGCCTTTCTGAGTAACGACATCTATAATTTCGCCATTCGTGGCATCCGGGAGTACAAAATCGAGCACTGCGGCAAAATAACGCTGACTGCTATCTAAACAGGGAAGCGTTTCAGCCAAAGATTTTGTCCAGGTCACAGGATCTTTGATTTCTGATTCAAGTGCTTTGACAAGGTCTTTTCCAAAGACCAGATCATCTTCTACCAGTAATATTCTCTCACTTATTTTTTCAGATGACCGCATCAATTAGAATTGTCCTTTTATAAGGATAATATTTTTGAATAAAAACCTATTCACTCAACACAGATGGCTCTACGTTCGTTATCGGCTGGACCACGTTAAAAAAATGAAACTCTGAATCATTCCATAGGCATTATATACTGTTTAATGATATTTCACTACATTATTTAATTATCGTTAAACAACACCTACCAAATTTCAATTGTTGTCAAAAAAACAAGGCGAATAGGAATGAAAAAGCACATCAGCAAAAAGGATCAAGGATTATTTACTATTCATATAAGAATGGCACTTCTCTTGCTATAATATCTATACAGAATGTTTCTGAAAAGGTAACCCGTGGGTAACCACGGCACACAAAACTTATGGGTCCGTCACTGACGGATGGCCGAGTTGCCGAAGAAACAAGTTTTTCCGCCATTCTGGATGCTTGTTTCCTGGCAAGTAACTAGTGCACGAACGAAAACCATTAATTTTGACGATTATTTCGCTTGACGAAAATTTTAATTCCCGAGCGCCAGAGGAGTTTATTTACGCATATGTTGTACCTGCGTGCTGTTAAAATTTACGCTCGCATTTCTACTCGACAAAATTCCAAAGGGTCGTTCAAACACTAATCAATGGAGGTTCAAAATGGAAAAACGACGCAGACTTAGCTTACAGACAATAACGACCATTGCGGCTCTAATGGTGTTGACTCTATTTGTATCCGGCCTTGCTCAAGCGAGCGGCAGTAAACAATTTGTACCAGGGGAACTTCTTATCCAGGTAAAGCCGGGGGTTGAAAAAGGAGCAGTGGATAAGCTTCTTCACTCTCAGGGGGCTGTCACAGCCGGAGAGATAGAAAACATAAAAGTACACCGAATCAAAGTGCCGGAACATGCCCTTGAACAGGTAAAAAAAACGCTGGCAAAAAATCCGAATATCGAATTTGTCGAAGAAAATTTTATTGCTGAGGCAGGATATGTGCCCAATGATGAGCGGTATCCTTCCCAGTGGCACCTGCCGATAATTTCCGCCCCCAGCGCATGGGATCTGACCACAGGTTCCCAAAGCGTTCCCATCGCCATCATCGATTCCGGTGTTGACCCCACCCATCCCGATCTTGCGGACAATCTTATTGCCGGATACAACTTTCTTGGCGACAATACGGATACCCAGGATATTCAAGGACACGGCACGGCTGTAGCCGGGTCTGCCGCAGCTATGACAGATAACCTTACCGGTGTTGCCGGCGTGGCTGGAGACAGTTCGATCATGCCTCTGGTGGTTGTTAACGCTTATGGTTCCGCCACTTATTATGATATCGCCCGGGCCATCAATTACGCGGCTGACCAGGGTGTCAGGATAATGAACATCAGTATCAGTGGCTCAAGTTATTCTTCCACACTTCAAAATGCGGTTGATTATGCCTGGGACAAGGGTGCGGTTATCATTGCCTCTGCAAGTAACTATTCAACTGAAACACCGTACTATCCAGCAGCCTGTACCAATGTGGTTGCAGTATCTGCGACCACTTCTGCCGATACGCTGGCAAGTTTTTCAAATTATGGGGACTGGGTCGATATATCGGCACCAGGCCTCTACATTCTGACAACTACCCGGGGCGGTGGATATGGAAATATGAGCGGAACCTCCTTTTCCTCACCCATCACCGCCGGTGTAGCAGCACTGATTCTTTCGGCCAATCCGTCTTTAAGCAACACCCAAGTTATTGATATCCTTACAAAAAGTGCTGACGATCTGGGAAGTACCGGGTTTGACAACTATTTCGGTTACGGCAGAGTAAACGCACATCAGAGCATTCTGACGGCATTGGCTGCTGTGCCGGATGAGGATACTGTTGACCCTTACGTGAACATTACATCACCCCAAAACGACACAACCGTCAACGGCAGTCTAACTGTCAGCGTTACAGCAGTGGACGACAGTGGCGTGGAACGGGTTGAACTATACGTTAACGGCGAAGTTTTAGCGTCTGATACCACATCACCCTACACTTTTGCCTGGGACACTTACGGCTATGCAAACAGCGAATATGAACTGATGGCCGTGGCCTATGACACTTCTGGAAATGCAGGTTGGTCCAATGTTATTACAGTGACTATAGCAAATGAAAGTGACGATGATATACTGCCTCCGGTTGTTGCCATTACATCAATCCAAAATGGCACTTCTGTCAGTGGCGGTATCACTGTAGATGTCTCTGCCACGGATGAGAGCGGTGTGGTTCAGGTGGAACTCTATGTTGACGGTGAGTTTCTTGACGAAGATATTACCTCCCCCTATGCATTTTTCTGGGACACCACGGCCCATACCAACGGTACATACGCGTTAGTGGCCATTGCCTATGATCCGGCCGGAAACAAAGGCGTATCCGAAGTAATCACGGTGAGTGTTGACAACGCCATCTTTCAAGACACCGAAGCGCCTGTCGTGACCATTACTTCACCCGGAGATGGTGCATCAATCGGCAACCGGGAAACGGTTCAAGCTTCCGCTTCTGATGCCGGCGGCATCAACCGCATGGAACTTTTTATGAACGGAGAGCTTAAAGCGGTAAAATATAAAAGTGAATTAAGTTGGAACTGGAATACCCGGAAGCTGTCAAACGGCACTTACACAATTTCAGTAAAGGCATTTGATACGGCAGGAAATGAAGGGGTAGATACCATAACGGTTTACAAATAGTTATTCTGCGGCACTCCTGGCTGAGGACTGCCACACCCAGAAACAAAAGGAATTAAATTGGATATGGTTTTTTTATAAAAAAATAAACGGATATACAAAGGCAGGGTTTAGGTATTACCGACCCTGCCTTTATTTTCATGACATGTTTAGCTCAGGAATTATTTCTTTCTTCTTGACAATTTTGCAAGTCCCAACAGGCCGGCGCCGAAAAGCAGAAAAGTCGAGGGTTCGGGAACGGGATCAACGTCAATGGTACCACCGTTAGATACAAATTCTGTCACATGGCTGACTGTAATTGAGCCTTCCTTAATGTTCATCCTCTCAGGGAGATCTGAAGCATCAAAAACACCCCAGTCAAAATCAGCATTATTTTCAAACAACGCCACGTATGTAGCGTTTTTAACAAGAAAATAGCCCTACAACGTTATTTAACAAAAGCCCCCAGTCATAATAATTTTACGTTTTCGATGTGATAGATAGGATTTGTGATTTCGATTTTGAATCCATAGAGCTTGGTCAATCAAAGTATCCAAATCATTCTCCCTTATCGGTAAAAGGGCTTGAAACAAGAATCTCAGCAGGGCCAGCGTAATAGATGGAGCTTTTTTTCCCCAGCCTGATTTTCAGGTGCCAGAGGAAAAAATGTCCAAGCATGCATGTTATTATATGGTGATGCCAGCCTGGAAATTTTCTAACCTCATATTGATCCATGCCCAGTTCTGATTTTGTTTCCTCAAAACATTGCTCGATTGCCCAGCGCATACCACTCAGCCAAACAAATAGCGGCAGCCGGACGCTGCTTGAAGCATTGCTGATATAGTAGCTGTATTCAGGATTTTTACCGATGGACCTGCGTATGACCACCCATACTTCTCGTTGGGGGAGCCCTTCGCCTGAAAGTGTCACTCGCCGGCGAGTGAATTCATAAACAATTGGTCCTTTGGTCCCCTCAGATACTTTTCGTCGGTACCAGAAATAGGAATTCGTATTTTTAGCAAGAGCAGACAAAGATATGGGCTTTTTTTCAGTGTCAAAAAGAACGGTTTTTGTGTGTTGTTCGCCTTTATATTTATATTTTTTTTCTATAGTAACAGGGGATTTCAGCCAGCATAGTGTCTTGCCGGGGACTGATACAAAATAGGTAGTGCCAACCAATTTGTTTGCAGCTTCTATGAATTCTGGACTGACGCCGTAAAGAGAATCTGCCAAAATGTATTTGAACGGAAGAGTACCTTCATCGGCTAAGTTTTTTAACATTTCCACTGCTAATTGAGGCTTAGTCTTAAATATAGTTTCCGCAGGTAGCTTACATTTTTTTCTACGAGATTCAAAGTCATCGCCAAACCATTTTTCCGGAATGAAAAGGCGTTTATCAACCAAGGAATATCCTGCTTCAGAGGCGTAAGCGGCAAACACCCCAACTTGGCAGTTATCAACCTTACCAAGATTACCGCAATATTGTTTTGAAACGCCTATAGATTCGTTTCCTTTTTTTGCAAATCCGGATTCATCAAAGATCAGAGCGCCATCTGGACTTTGGAGATCAGATGCAACAAGATTACGATATTTAACCATTATTTTATCATCCTCCCATGGCGCATCGCTCACAAACCGCTGCATAGCTCGTACATTGCCGCCTTTGACATTCAGAGCAATTGGCTCAATGGATTTTCTTTCAAGCTCGCTGAATTGTCCACTCATGTAATTCAAAAAATGCTCTCTTGATTCGCTTCTTTTGAAATAGTCGTGAAACTCAGAATGGAAGCAGCTAAGCTCATGATTGAACTTTTCAATATCTTGGGCGTTAAGGTCAAATTTTGGAATCGGGTACAAATAGTCGTTTTGGCGAATATTGGGCAACATCATCTGCCTCCTTTTGGATTTTTCTCCAAAACATGACAGATATATTGAATAAATTCAAGTTATTTATAACATAAGTAACGTTGTAGGGATAGTCATTGTCAGAATCCGTATCCGACATTGGGACAGCGTATAAACTATCAGTTCCGCCTACTTTATAAATCGTTACCGTTTCTTCTCTGACAACATATTTTACGGTCTCGCTTATAGATGCGAGATAGCCATTAACCCAGGCGGTTTCAGTAGCATCACCACTATTACCTGACATTGAGTCCGATTTTAAAAATGTATCTTCAGAACCAACATCAGTAGTTTCACCATTAATGGTAATAGTATAAGAGAAACCATTAGTGGCCATAACGAAGCATAAAACCACACTTGCCAGTAACAATTTTAGAATTTTCATATCCATCCTTTTTCGTTTTTGAGCTCGTGAATTAACTACTATAACTATTCATAATTCGCATCACACGAACCAAATAGCAACCATACACAATTCGTACCACAACCAACAAATATGCTGCGACAATATAATATATTTCATATATCGTTTTATTACATAAGCACTTAAAAAGATACACACACAACAAGTGTTAATTAACAAAAAATGAGTGTGTAATTTATTTCTCAGCACATATGTAATTTATTTCTCAATATATAGAAATCTTCATACCGACCGGGTAATTGGCATAAGAAAACATTTTAGATCGGGGGGGGGGGGGATATATACGCAACCGACCTGAATGTCGCCTTACGGAGTATTTATTTTCATGCTAAATTTTATCAATATGGCTTTTTCAAACTTCTCAATTAAATATATATCATTTAAAGTGCATAGGGAGATGCCTTGTATTGGTCAAGAAGCATGCTATCAAGATAAAGTTCCACCAAAACAACACCCTCCCCATTTATTATGGCTGGGCAGTTTTAATCTTTTTCAATTCCCTGATCTTATCCCGATATTGTGCAGCCTGTTCAAACTCCAGATTTTCAGCCGCTTCATTCATTTTTGCCTCAAGGTCCCGAATCACATCTTCCAGATTCAACTCATCCGCATCATAGGCTTTGAGTTCCTCGTTTACAGCCGCTTCAACCGTATTGGCATTCATGTCTGCCATGGTGTAATCAAAGCTGTTTATTTTTTTATTGATGGTGGACGGTGTAATGCCGTGGGCCTGGTTATAGGATTTTTGAATCTTGCGGCGGCGGCGGGTTTCAGCCAGAGCCTTTTTCATGGAGCCGGTCTCTTTTTCCGCATACATAAGAACCCGGCCATAGGCATTACGCGCTGCCCGGCCGAAAATCTGAATAAAGGAGCGAAAGGAGCGTAAAAAGCCCTCCTTGTCCGCATCGAGAATAGCCACAAGCGACACTTCCGGAATATCCAGACCTTCCCGCAGCAGATTAATGCCGATGAGCACATCGAACAAACCCCGTCGAAGATCCTGGATAATATCAATACGTTCCACTGTGCCGATGTCCGAATGCAGGTATTTTACCTTGAGGCCCAAATCTGAATAGTAATCGGTAAGATCCTCTGCCATGCGCTTGGTCAATGTGGTCACCAGAACCCGTTCCTGGGCATCCACCCGTTTGAGGATCTCCTGGTACAGGTCGTCAACCTGTGTCTTGGCATCCCGGATCTCCACCTGGGGATCGAGCAGACCTGTGGGCCGGACAATCTGCTCGGCGACCCGGACACCAGCCTTTTCCATCTCATAGTCCCCGGGGGTGGCCGACACAAAAATGGTCCGGGGCACCAGATCCTTGAACTCCTCAAATTTCAATGGCCGGTTGTCTACAGCAGACGGCAGACGAAACCCGTGCTTGACCAGCGTTTCTTTCCTGGACCGGTCTGCTTTGTACATAGCCCCAAGCTGGCCAACCGAAATATGGCTTTCATCAAAAAAGAGCATAAAATCCTGATCCATATAATCTAAAAGCGTGGGCGGCGGCTGACCCGGCGCCCGGCCCGTGAGATGCCGGGAATAATTTTCAATGCCGTTGCAATATCCGATCTCCTCCAGCATCTCAAGATCGTAACGGGTACGTTCCTCCAAGCGCTGAGCCTCCACCAGCAGGTTCTGGTCATTCAAAAACGCCAACCGCTCTTTGAGCTCGGCCACAATACGCCCTACAGCCTGCTTCCGGGTCTTTTTATTGGTGACATAATGTGAGGCCGGATAGATGGCCATCTGGTCAAATCGATTGATCACTGTACCTTTCAGGGCATCAATCTCACTGATCTCTTCAATCGTATCACCAAAAAAATCAATGCGGACAGCCTTATCCTCTTCATAGGCCGGAAAAATTTCCAGTCGGTCTCCACGGACTCTGAAGGTACCCCGGTGGAAATCCACATCATTGCGGGTGTACTGGATATCCACAAATTTACGGATCACATCCTCCCGTGATATATCCATGTCCCTGCCCAGGGTCACCCGCAAATCCAGATATTCCTCGGGCGCCCCCAGACCGTAAATACAGGAGACCGAAGCGACCACAATCACATCCTTGCGGGCCAGAACGCTTCGAGTCGCCGAGTGCCGCATTTTATCGATCAATTCATTGATGGAAGAATCCTTCTGGATATAGGTATCCGAAGACGGGATATAGGCTTCAGGCTGATAATAATCATAATAGGAGACAAAATACTCCACGCAATTATCCGGGAACAGCATTTTGAACTCATTGTAAAGCTGGGCCGCCAGGGTCTTGTTGGGCGCAATAATCAGGCTTGGCTTTTCCACCCGGTTGATGATATTGGCCATGGAAAAAGTCTTGCCCGAACCGGTTACGCCCAAAAGCACCTGGTATTTTTCATCCGCCTCGACCCCACGGACCAGATAATCAATGGCCTTTGGCTGATCCCCGGCCGGGCCGTAGGGAGACACCAAATTGAACAGTCCCATATTTTTTCCTTGTACTTTCCTTCGGTATAGATAGATACTTATTAATCAATGTTTGAATGAAATAGCATACAGGAGATACAAACCCCATGGAAGAAAAAAAAGAGACCGTTGCCGTGGTAGGAGCAAGTCCCCTAAAGGACAGGTATTCCAACAAGGCCCAGACCATGCTGGAAGAATACGGGCACCTCCCCGTACCCGTAGCCCCCAAACACGAAACCATTGAAGGCAAAACCGTTTATCATGCGCTTTCAGATATCCCCCAGACCATCGACACGGTGACCATGTACCTAGGCCCGACCCGGCAGGACAAGGTCATTGAACAGATTCTGAACATCAAACCCAAGCGGGTGATCTTCAATCCCGGCACGGAAAATCCCCAGGCCTACGAAAGACTCAAATCGGCTGAAATCAAAGTTCAGGAGGCCTGCACCCTGGTGCTTTTGAAAACCGACCAATATATGAAACCCTTTAATCCTTAATATGAATATGATATTTTGTGTTTAGACTAAACACTACTTAAAATTTTATATAAGCCACCTGGAAAGAATACTAAATGGATACACAAGCCGCCAAAGGGCATTTTATTGAAAACATTATCAAAGAAGATCTTGCCGGAAATAAAAACAATGGTCGCGTGGCCACGCGCTTTCCGCCGGAACCTAACGGTTTTCTGCACATCGGCCATGCAAAATCCATCTGCCTTAATTTTAAAATAGCCCAGCAATTCAACGGAAAGTGCAACCTGCGGTTTGATGACTCCAACCCGGCCAAAGAGAAACAGATTTACATTGATTCCATCAAGTCAACCGTCTCATGGCTGGGCTTTAATTACAATACACCGTTCTATGCATCAAACTACTTTGACGCCCTCCATGACTATGCCGTTGAACTGATTAAAATCGGTAAAGCCTATGTATGTAGTCTCTCTGCAGAAGAAATGAGGGAATATCGCGGCACGCTTACCGAACCGGGTAAAAATTCACCTTACAGAGACAGAAGTGTAGAGGAAAACCTGGATCTGTTTGGACGAATGAAGGCCGGCGAATTTGATGAAGGCGAGCACACCCTGAGGGCTAAGATCGACATGTCCTCTCCCAACATCAACCTGAGAGACCCGGTGATCTACAGGGTCAAAAAAGCACCCCACCCCCGCACCGGAGACAAGTGGTGCATTTACCCCATGTACGACTTCACCCACTGCATCTCCGACGCCTTGGAAGGAATAACACACAGCCTGTGCAGCTTGGAATTTGAAGATCACCGGCCCTTGTACGACTGGATTCTGGACAATATCACCATACCCTGTCATCCCCAGCAGATCGAATTTGCCAGGATGAACATCAACTATACGGTGTTAAGCAAAAGAAAACTGCAACGCCTGATCAGCGAAGAGGTGGTGTCCGGATGGGATGATCCCAGACTTCCCACCCTGGAGGGCATGCGCCGCAGGGGGTACACCCCGGCTGCTATTCGCAATTTCTGCGATGTAATCGGGGTATCCAAAAAAGAGAGCCGCATTGACATGGGACTGCTTGAATCTTGTCTCAGGGACGACCTCAACGAAAATGCCCATAGGGTTATGGGGGTTATCCGGCCTTTGAAAGTGACGCTGGAAAACTATCCTGAGGGCCATACCGAAACCCTTTCCGCCATGAACCATCCCAAAAAACCGGAAGCCGGTAAGCGTGAAGTCAGTTTTTCCAAGCATCTCTATGTTGAACAGGATGACTTCATGGAAGATCCACCCAAAAAATTCTTCCGTCTGGGACCGGGACGGGAGGTACGCCTGCGGGCCGCCTACCTGGTTACCTGCAAAGAGGTTATTAAAAATGAGGCCGGGGAAGTGGTTGAACTGATCTGCACCTATGACCCTGAAACCCGCGGCGGCAACGCCCCGGACGGCAGAAAGGTCAAGGGCACCATCCACTGGGTAAATGCCCAGAACTGCATTGATGCACAGGTCCGGCTTTACGACAGGCTGTTCAAGGATGAAAATCCGGAAAAAGACGGGCAGGATTTTGTGAAAAATCTCAACCCGGACTCCCTTGAAATTCTGGAACACGCTAAACTGGAAAGGAGCCTTGAAAAGGCTAAACCTGAGGCAGTTTACCAATTTGAACGTTTAGGCTATTTCTGCCTGGATTCAAAAGAGAGCACACCGGAAAAACCGGTTTTCAACCGGACGGTGACGCTCAGGGATACCTGGGCAAAGGTAGCAAAAAAATAGCGTTTGGATAAAAAATCACCCATCTGCGGCGTTGCATAAAAATTTGCAATCCTCACAACCAAAAGGTTGCTCCGGTTACAAATTTTTCTGCGCCTTGCACTTGGGTAGCTTTTTATCCAAACACAGCACTACATCGACTCAGAGCTCTAATTGCAAAAGCCCGGCATGGAGAATCTTATTCCTCCATGTCGGGCTTTTAATTTTTACTTTACGTCAGACGCCTTACAGCATCTTATTCAATGCGCCATGTGGTACCTTGGGGCCCATCCTCCAGGACAATTTTCATTGCCTGAAGCTGATCCCGGATTTCATCGGCCTGAGCAAAATCTTTAGATTTTCGGGCAGCAGCCCGCTCAGCAATAAGCCCATCAATCACGGCAGGGTCTACATCCTGGTCCGCCATAGCTTTGTCTTTTTTGTCGGCAAAATAGTCATCCGCCGACAACATAAAAATGCCCAAAATTTTTGAGGCGGACCTGATATCCGCATAGATGCCGGCCAGAAGTTTTTTGTCACCGTCTCCGGGAGCATCACCGGCATCATCCAGCAGCTTATTACCGGTCTTAACCGCATCAAATACTTCGGCCATGGCTTTTGCGGAGTTGAAATCATCGTTCAACGCATCAACAAGCTTTCCCCACAACGCACCATGTTCTTGCTCGATCATTTCCGGGGTAATACCTGCCTTATCCAGACGCTCCAGGAAAGCATAAATACGATCAAGCCCTACAGACACCTCGCGCATACTGTTTTCACTGTAATCAATGGGCGAGCGGTAATGCTTGGACAACAGAAACATACGGATAACTTCGGGACTGTAGTCGGCCAGCACCTCCTTAATCATGGTGAAGTTACCCAGGGACTTGGACATCTTTTCATTGTTAATGTCCACAAAACCATTGTGTATCCAGTATTTGACAAAGGGCACACCAAAGGACGCCTCGCTTTGGGCAATCTCGTTTTCATGGTGGGGGAAAATCAGATCCTTGCCCCCGCCATGGATATCAAAGCTCTCCCCAAGATATTCATAGCTCATGGCTGAACATTCAATGTGCCAGCCAGGCCGACCTTTTCCCCATGGGCTGTCCCAGGAAGGCTCGCCGGGTTTGGCCGGTTTCCACAACGTAAAATCCAAAGGGCTTCTCTTTTTCTCGTCCACGGCAATCCGGGCACCGGCCTGCATATCATCGGGATTGCGGTGGGACAATTTTCCGTATTCTTCAAAAGATGAAATGGAAAAATAAACATCTCCGCCTTCCACATGGTAGGCCTTACCCAGATCAATCAAGCGCTGGACAAAACGGACAATGTGATCAATATGTTCGGTAGCTTTGGGTGCGATGGTGGGCCGAAGCACATTAAGCGCGTCCATCTCATTGTGAAATTCGTCAATATATTTTGTAGTGATGGCAGTACAGGAATCGCCGGTCTCATTGGATTTTTTGATAATCTTATCATCCACATCCGTAAAATTACGCACATAGGTCACCTCATACCCAAGCTGCATCAGCCACCGGTACACCATATCAAACACCACCACAGATCTGGCATGGCCGATATGGCTGGTATCATATACAGTGGGACCGCACACATACATCCCGGCTTTATTGGCTTTAATTGGAACAAATTCTTCTTTTTTTCCACTCAGGGTATTATAAATCCGTAAACTCATAGCTTTTTATCCTGTATCTTAACTTTCATTTTTATGCAGCAGTACCGTGGCCTGGGCCGCAATGCCCTCTTTTCTGCCGATAAAGCCCAAATGCTCGGTAGTGGTGGCCTTGATGTTCACACGATCCGGAGACAATTCCAGAACCCGGGCGATACAATCGGCCATGGCCTTTTTATGGGGACTCATTTTCGGGGCCTGGGCAAAGATGGTGCAGTCAAGATTGCCGACCATAAATCCTTTATCCTGAATTTTCCCGTTGCATATACTCAGAAACCGGGTGGAATCCATGCCTTTGTATGCCGGATCCGTATCCGGAAAATGCTCTCCGATGTCACCCAAGCCCGCAGCCCCTAAAAGGGCGTCGCAAACGGCATGCAGCAACACATCCGCATCCGAATGCCCTTTTAACCCCATGGAATGTTCGATCTCGACCCCGCCGATAACCAGCTTAGGCCCGACAACCAACTCATGGACATCGGTTCCTGTACCCACCCTTATCTGCATCTGCAAGCAAATCTCCTTTTGAACTAAATTGGCCCAATAATATATTCATCTTGAGCCCAAAAATCCAGTTTAAAAAAACGGTTCAGGACGATTAGATTGTGAAAAAAACGGGGCGGCAAAGACATTGAGCAGTACACTGCATAAAAGAATGGTGTATTTATTTTCCAGGAAAACACGCAGCATCTTCTTTAATGCACTCCTTTTCGAGCCTGAAACTGGATCATCGAGTAAAAAATAATGTCCGAAACCAAATAACTAATCTTTCGGACATTATTATATAAGATCGCTGTGTAAGCAACACAGTTCTTTCAACTTTCATTGTGAGCTGAAACACGATAAAAAATCAGGTCAGTTCAGGGCTGGTATTGTTGTCTCCCTTTTTACTTAAAGGTGATCGGAGAATAATCCTTGGGCAGATGGGCCGTGCCCAAAGTACAGGGCAGGCCTGAGGCCTGGGAAATATTGGCTGCGATCTTTTCAATATCCGAACAAAACCCACCTTTGGTCTTATCCCATCCGTCTTCGGTTTTGGACGCAAATGAGCAAGTGCATAAATGAATCGCCTGGGCCCCTTTAGACTTCAAAATTTTTGCAATGTCCGCCACATTGTCTCCGGGGCACCGGCAGGTAAATACACCTGCCGGCGTGCAGGCATCATAACCGGCAAACCCCTGGGTGGTTTCCATCATTGTCTTAAAACAATTGGTTAAAGGACATCTGGTTTCATTTTTTTCGCACCGGATAAGTCCGATTTTTGTCATACGCACCTCCTATTATCCTTAAATTTTACTAATCTTAACGCTGTCGGCCCATGCCGCTACCGCCGCCCATGCCGCTACCGCCGCCCATGCCTCGGCCACCGCCCATACCACGGCCGCAGCCACCCATACCTCGGCCACCGCCGCCCATTCCCCGGCCGCCGCCTCCCATTCCTCTACCCGCCCCCATGCCGGGAGTCCGGGCATTGGGGTCTGCCATGGGTCTTTGGGGGGAAGTTCCCGGATTCACGCCTGACTTTTCTTCGGCGGTAGCCTGGGTTACACTTGTCAATTCATTGTTTTTCAGCCGGGTCACGGCCTGGGCCACGGTACCTGCCTGCCCCGGATACACAGCCACACCTGCTGAATTAAACACCTCCATGGCATTGGGGCCGCAACTGCCGGTTAAAACGGCCTGAACACCTTTGGAAATCACAAAGGAGGCTGTCTGAATACCTGCGCCTCCGGTCAAATTCATACTCTCATTGGCAAAGCTTTCATAAGCCATGGTATCCGTATCAACGATCAAAAGAAAATCACACCTGCCGAACCTGGGATTGATCTCAGCATCCAAGTCTTGACCATATGCGCTGATTGCGACTTTCATAAATGCTCCTTAAATATAAAGGGTTGAAAGATTGCTGCACCAGCAAATATTAGCAAGACCCGTACCACCGCGAATAAAACCTATTTTCAACATGTTACATTTTAGAGACCCCATCATCAGCAGTAAAAGAAAAACCATGGGTCGCACAATTGCGACAGACTGGCATTGGCATAAACATCAGCCGGACCAAACGACATGACCGGTGAATTTCATAATTTGCCAAATTAATTCATCCTTACCTTCCGTTTTTTTTATTTGCCCTCTATAATGCCCAAATGACTGAAATGCCACACAGCGGTAAAGCACTCGTATTCACAGATCTTGACGGCACCCTTCTGGACCATGATACCTATGGTTTTGAACCGGCGTTGCCGGCCCTGGCCATGCTTGCCCAAAAAAAGATCCCTGTCATCCTTAATTCCAGCAAAACCCTGGTTGAAATAATTAAAATTCGCAGTGCCCTTGGCAATTGCCACCCTTTTATCGCAGAAAACGGCTCTGTGGTGGCCGTACCGGAACAGACATTTCCCGGCCTGGCCCAAAAAGATTCTTTATTTCAACAGCAATCAGGGCTCCTGGTTAAACGGCTTGGGGGCGACAGAAACACGGTTTTAGCCATACTAAATCGTTTACGGCAGACACATGGCTTTTCCTTTGAAGGCTTTGCCGATATGAAGCCGGCCCGGCTTTCACAGGTCACGGGACTAACAGAAGCGCAGGTCATACAAGCAGGGCAGCGCCTAAGCACTGAACCCATTCTTTGGAAGGGATCCCCCGAACAATGGGAGGCGTTTACCGGACATCTCGCGGACGCCGGCCTTGGCTGGGTCCAGGGCGGACGGTTTATCTCCATATCCCGACCCTTTGAAAAAAAGGACGGGGTGGCCTGCCTACTGAAACTTTATACTGCAGATACGGGCAGCGTACCCCTCACCATAGGCCTTGGTGACAGCCCCAATGACCAGGCTATGCTGAATATGATGGACATTGCAGTTGTCATCCGTTCAGCCCGCTGTGATCAAATTACGTTAAATCAACCACACACCGTTATCCGCACCACAGCAAAAGGGCCTGAAGGGTGGCAGGAGGCCATGGACACGATTTTCAACACATAAAGGAGGCTTTAACACATGGGCGATTTTCATCAAAACGGTATTATCACCATATTGCACAACCTCTCCAGGAAGCCGGTGGAAGAGCTGGAATCCCAGCTCAGTGGATTTTCAAAAAAACGGCCACTGGGCCTGGTGCTGCCCTCTCTTTTCTCCGAGCTTGAAGGACGGGCCCTGGCCCATATTGTGGAAGAACTGGCCAAGGTCACTTATCTGGATCAAATTGTCATCGGGCTGGATCGGGCCAATGAAGAACAGTATCGGCACGCCCTTAAATTTTTTTCCCGCCTGCCCCAACACCACCGTATTCTCTGGAACGATGGGCCACGATTACGCGCCATAGACAAAAAACTGACACAGCTGGATCTGGCACCCACGGAAGCAGGCAAGGGCAGGAACGTCTGGTATTGCTTTGGATATGTTCTGGCATCGAGTCTGGTGGATGCCGTGGCGTTGCATGACTGTGATATCTTGACCTATGAGCGTTCCCTGCTGGCCCGTCTGATCTATCCTGTGGCCCATCCCGAATTTGCCTATAAATTCTGCAAAGGGTATTATGCCCGATTTACCGAATCCAAGGTCAATGGGCGGGTGAGCCGGCTTCTGGTATCGCCTTTGTTATCCGCTTTGAAAAAAATCTGTTCATCATCCGACTCTCTAGATTATCTGGAGAGCTTCAGATATCCCCTGGCCGGGGAATTTTCCATGCGAACCGATGTGCTTGAAGAGTTACGAATGCCAACGGACTGGGGGCTTGAGGTAGGTATTTTGTACGAAATGAAACGCAACTACAGCCTAAACCGCATTTGTCAGGTGGACATTGCCGACACTTACGACCACAAGCATCAGCCATTAAGCTTTGATGATGCGGATGCAGGGCTCTCCAAAATGAGCATTGACATTGCCAAGGCCATCTTTAAAAAGCTGGCCACAGAAGGTGAAATCTTTACCGCTGAAACCTTCCGGACCATTAAGGCCACCTACTACCGGCAGGCCCTGGATTTTGTGGAAATCTACCACAATGACGCTTTGATGAACGGATTGACCTTGGACCGCCACAAAGAAGAACAGGCTGTGGAGCTGTTTGCCGAAAACATCCTGGCCGCGGGGAACAGTTTCCTTGAGGGCCCCCATACAACGCCGTTTATTCCGGCCTGGAACCGGGTGAAATCCGCTTTTCCCGAAATTATGGATGACTTAAAAGACGCGGTTGAAAAAGACTATGAACAATATCACCCTTAAAGCACCGGCCTGCCTGTTTGACAGGGTTAAAGCCCACCTTGAAATCATTTACCCAGGGCAAGACGCAGACGCCCTGACCCGAAAGGCCATTGCCTTTTTCGAACCAATCCACGAAACCCTTGATGACGGCTGTGTTTCCGCTATCCCACTATGGTCTGAAAAGGACATTGCCCTGCTCACCTACGGCAATTCCCTTGTAGAAGAAGAGACGCTACCCTTAGAAACACTTGACCGATTTCTAAAAAAGTATACTCAAGACCGGTTCTCCATTGTCCATATCCTGCCTTTTTTCCCCTATTCCTCGGATGACGGTTTTGCGGTCATGGATTACTACACGGTAAACCCGAGCCTGGGGGATTGGAAGGACATCCGCAAAATTGCCGGACACTGCCGGCTAATGGCCGATCTTGTGGTCAATCATACATCATCTCGCAGCAGATGGTTTGAAAACTTTAAAAAAAGCATCCACCCGGGAAAGGATTATTATGTGACCGTGGACCCACAAAGTGACCTGTCACAGGTGATCCGCCCCCGGACGACACCTCTGGTGCGGGAGGTGGCCACACCAGATGGCCCCCGACACGTTTGGTGTACCTTCGGCCATGATCAGGTGGACCTGAATTTTAAAAATCCGAACGTCCTCATGGAATTTTTAGCGATTATCCGCCATTACCTGGATAACGGGGTAGAGGTGTTCCGGCTGGACGCTGTGGCCTTTCTATGGAAAGAGGTCTGTACCACCTGCCTGCATTTAGGCCAGACCCATAAAATCGTCAAACTCATGCGCACCCTGATCCAGGCCCACAACCCCAGGGCCATCATTATCACGGAGACCAATGTGCCGGCCCGGGAAAACATCTCCTATTTCGGCATAGGCGACGAAGCGCAGATCATATACAATTTTCCGCTGCCTCCATTTTTGCTCAACACAATGATCACAGGCAACAGCAAAGGTATAACGGATTGGCTGAAAACCATGCCGGACACCATGGAAAGCACCACTTGCCTGAACTTTATCGCCTCCCACGACGGTATTGGTCTGCGGCCGGTGGAGGATTATTTTTCCCGCCAGGAGATGACACAACTCATTGATCTGATGAAGGCATTTGGTGGCAAAATTTCCACCCGCGCGCTCAACGACCACAAGGACAACCCGTATGAAATCAATATCAGTCTTTGGGATGCCATGAAAGGAACGATTCACTGCCGGGAAACTAATTTCCAGATAGAACGGTTTATCTGTGCACACACCATCATGCTGGGCCTTAAAGGCATCCCAGCCATATATATCCACAGCCTGCTGGGTACGGAAAATGATTATGAGCGCAGAGAGAATCTGCAATCCAACCGCGCTGTCAATCGACATATCTGGAATTATCCGGATCTGTGTGAAAAGCTGGCTGATCCCGACGCCCACCACCATCAAGTATTTTCCACCCTTTGCGCACTTGTGGACAAAAGAAAGCAGCAGCAAGCCTTTCACCCGGATGCCGGGCAGACCACCTTTAACATAAACAGAAAAATTGTGGCATTCCAGCGAAGGCCGGATAAAGAGAGCAACGCCCCTGCCCTATTCTGCATTCACAACATCACGAACCAGGCCGTCACCATTCCCCCAAACGACCTGCCCGAACCGTGGCGGCAGGCAGGTGGTGTGGATCTAATATCAGAAAACCCGGTTCAGCTCGATACAGATTTGAATCTTACCCCTTACCAATCCATGTGGATTAAAAAAACTGCAACCCCAAAATCTTAAGACAGGATAATTTAATGACGCCCAGTGACATCTCCGGTCTCTCAAGACTGGATCTTAACTTATGGAAGGAATACCTGGATATTGCCCAGGAGTTCTGGCTGCCCCAAAGCCTTAAAAGCAGGACACGGTTTATTGTGATGTTGTGTCTTTTGATGGCCTTTGTCGCATCTGTTCTGTTTTTGTTTGTTGCCGCCGCCACAATCGCTACCCATACCCTTGCACCCGAGTTTGTTACCAAAACGGCTCCGGGCCTGATGGACTGGATCCAGGGCATTATCCATTCCAGTCTGATCTGGGTTCTGGCTGCCGGTTTTATAGTTCCAGCCCTGATCTTTTCCCTCTACTCAAAAAAACTGAAAGGGTTCTTTCTGCCCTGGGGCATCCTTGGGATTCTTCTTTTACTTTCATTCACGGTGTCAGGGCTCAATGTGGTCCTCAGCTATGTGGGTCGTTTTTTCCAAACCGCCCTTGCCCAGAAGGATCAGGCCACATTCTGGCGCTTTCTCTACGTGTATGCCTCGGTATTTGTAATCGGCACCCCCATTGTGGTGATTTACTCATACATCAGGAAAAAACTAGGGCTGTTCTGGCGGGAGTGGATCACCACCAGTTTCATTGACAATTATCTTAAAAACCGAGCCTACTATGCCTTGACCACCAACAAGGAAATTGACAACCCGGACCAGCGGCTTGCCGAGGATTTAAGAGAGTTCACGATGACCAGTTTAAGTTTTTTGCTTATCATCCTAGGCGCCATCATTGACCTTGTGGCCTTTACTGGCATTTTGTGGTCCATTTCCAGACTTTTGTCGGGCATACTGTTTGTATATGCCTTTTGCGGAACCCTTATCACCATATTCATAGGAAAGCGCCTGATCGGGCTCAACTACAACCAGTTGCGCAAGGAAGCCGATTTCAGGTACGGCCTGATCCATATCCGGGACAACGCCGAGTCCATTGCCTTTTACCAGGGCGAAAAAGGGGAAAAGGAACAAATCTTCAAGCGATTTAAAGCAGTGCTGAAAAACTTTAATTTTCTCATTGGCTGGCAGCGGAACCTTGATTTTTTTACCACCGGTTACAATTACCTCGTCATTATCCTGCCCGCCATGATTGTGGCACCCATGTATTTCGCCGGCAAGGTGGAATTCGGTGAAATATCCCAGGCCTCATTTGCCTTTGGCCAGGTGTTGGGTGCCTTTTCCATCATTGTTCAGTATTTTGACAGTATCAGCGCTTTTGCCGCAGGCATCAACCGGGTTTCTACATTTAAAGACAAACTGTTCACGGCTTCCGGCTCCAAAACGTCGGGCGATGACAAAAATCGGACTCAAATTCAACGTGTGGCCAAAGAGACGATCCGGGTGCAAGACCTGACCTTGCAAACCCCTGATTATAAACGCACCCTGATCCAAAATCTGAGTATTGACCTTGATAAAGGTAAAAGCATCCTGATCATGGGTCATTCCGGTGCGGGAAAAAGTTCTCTGCTGCGGGGTATTGCCGGGCTCTGGGCCTCGGGTTCCGGAACCATTGAACACCCACCGGTGGACAAGGTTATGTTTCTACCTCAGAAACCCTATATGGTGCTGGGAAGTTTACGGGAACAACTCCAATATCCCAGCGGGCATCACCTGGACGACACTCAGATCAAGGCGGTCATGGAGAGGGTCAATCTCACGGATCTGTATCAAAAATTGCAGCGTGCGGCCGGGGACAACTCTTTTATTGACGCGGAAAATAACTGGGTAGAGATGCTTTCCCAGGGCGAACAGCAGCGGTTGGCCTTTGCCAGGCTTTTGACAACGAAACCCGAGTTTGCCATTTTGGATGAAGCCACCTCCGCTTTAGACGTAGACAATGAAAAGGCTTTGTACAACATCTTATCACAACTTAACATCACTTATATCAGCGTGGGCCACCGTCCTACGTTGAAAGCCTATCATGATAAAATCCTGTTCATAAGCGGTAACGGTGGATGGGAAATCAATAAAGCGTCAACCAGCCAGGATTTTGTTTAACAACCATGGGCTGAATCTGGTCTATTAACGACCAGATTCAGCCCACAATGAAGGAGAGAAAACCGGCACAAAATAATAGACTTTCTCTATATCACCCCATTGTTGTATAAAAATTTTCTAACAAAACAAAAAAGAAACAAATAAGCCCCCCAAAGAAAAGATACAAAAATATAAGGACAAAGACAATAAAAGTACAGCAGGGAAGCCTGAAACAGGATCCCACCACCCATGATAACAACAGAGTAAAACGCTACATTTCAAAATACACTATCAATCCGGCGATCTGCCACGGAATTTCCCATGAAGTCGGCTCTGTTGAGAAAAGAAAATTTGCCGATCTTGTTTTGTGAAAACCTGCCCTGTTCGGGGTCAAATCCTCCCTAATCATTAAGGACGGCATGATTACCCTAGCCCCAATGGGAGATCCCAATGCCTCCATTCCTTCACCCCAGCCGGTCCATTACCGGCCCATGTTCGGTGCCTTTGGCAGGGCCCGGCATGAGAATCCATCTCCTTTGTTTCGGGAACTGCTCTGGAAAAGGGTATGCTATACAGCGCCGGGCTGAAATCACGTCTTGTATCCGTCAAGGCTTGCCTGGCCATCGGCAAAAAATATATGATTCACAACACCTATCAACCTCATATGGAAGTTGACCCGCAAACTTACGAAGTTAGGGCATATAGAGAATTTTTAACCTGTGATTCGGCGTCGGTACTTCCCACGGCGCAAAGATACTTTTTATTCTAAAAATGATTGAATTAACCAATATAACTTTAGACCAAAGCCCCGAAACGACCACCCTGACTGACCTTGCCGTGAAAAAAAAAGAACAAAAAGCGCCCCTTCGCGTAGGCGTTGGACAACCCGTCGGCTCAGGTAAAACAGCCCTTTCTTATAGTAATCAACAAGGTAGATTTAGCTCACCTCGTCGGAGCATCCCTTGAAGTCATGGAACAGGACACTCTCCGAATGAGAAAAGACAAGCCCTTTGTCTTTGCCAACATGAAAACCGGAAAAGGCGTTGACGACATCATCGAATTTTTGATTCATGAAGGAATGCTTGAATCGTAAGCCGTCAATCAAACGCCAATTAAGAGCGCGAACAAAGTTTCTGCGACGATATAAAATAGCTGGAACCTACATTATTATGGAACTATGGCAGCCCGCAGGGCCGCAGAATATGCATTGATAACGAGATTTTTCTTGTCAGTTCCATAATATTTTTTGCTCCCTTCTTTTTTCTGCTCCAACGGCAGATCATCGGGGCTTGATCCTGACCCAAAAAAGAAATGGTATAAATTTTTCCCGATTGGCTTGTTACCATAAGCTTTTTTAAATTTTTCGGCAGCCGTTCTCAAATTTAGCCGAAGCGCCACAGCGGGGTTATCTTCTACATAGGGATACTCTAAAAGCTCTCCGATCTTTTCAAACAAAAGAATATCTTCGTAAATTTTTAAATACTTAGGGTGAACAGTAATTAATAAATCATCCGCATGGAGAACTTCAATCGCATGATTATAAATAAATCTATTCATAATCATAGGAACATTTTTATTTCCTTTGCGGTATGTCGGATCTGATGCTAAGCACCCGACTTCAACAATGCGCCGTTTCTGCTTTCTTAGCTTGTTCACCTCCCGTTCAAATCCCTCATCCATGGGAAGGCCTAGTTCATTGTCCGCAAACATGCTGGCTGTATATATGGGCCTATATTCAGCTTGATCATCGGCCAAGCACCCCATAAAAACCATAGTCTCAGGATCTGAATGATGCTTGATAATCCTGTATGGAAGGGAGGACGGCTTAATAAAACCAGCTTCTAAATAGACATCATATACTAATTTGAAGCAGGACATATAATCTTCGGCACGAAATACTTGTTGAAAAGTTACATCTTCCAAGCTGGTTTGGAAATCAGGAAGACCTCCACGGATAATTTTTTTCCTAAAATTCCCAGGCAGACAAGGCAAAAACGAGTTCAATAGCAAATCTGATAGGTTCATAATCTTTAATCTTCTCTTAATAGTGGATCTGCGTTAATTTTTAAATTCAGCATAGTTATTTCAATTACCAAATAGCAATTTTAATACCAGGCTAAAAATATTCTAAAAAACCTTGAAAGAAAGGCTTTTCAGACGATTTAGCTATCGTCGATCATTCAATAAAAGCAGGATAAAGTTACGAAAATTACAACATCCGGTTACCAAATTTGCACCCCCTACTAACCCACCATCTCCGCTTAACAAAAAACCGGGGCTTGGGAAGAACAATATTTAGATACATGCAGCGTCTGTCATGCCGCAAAGCGGATTAACGATGACCCTACCAGGGTAAAAAATGTTGATGCAACAACTAAGCCGACGAATACTGTAAAAAATCCTTCGACTATCTTAAAACCTAATCCGGATGTGATTATGATGGCACATTGCTAAAAGTTATTGTATAACGGCCATGGGCCGACCTGACATATCAGCTGCCAGGCACCGCCCACAACAAAGTTTGAAAGATCTGGAAAACTTACCCAGTCTTTCATATAAAAACAGACGTGGTTTGGCTTGGTTTATCAACACCCAGGTCATCCACAGCAAACATTGAAAAATCTGTGGAAGTGACACAGGCTTTGCTATAAAAAATCCGTCATGACTACTATCAAACGTTGCGGCTGGGTGACCAATGACCCCATATACATCAGCTACCATGATTCGGAATGGGGAGTACCGGTTCACGACGACCGAAAAATTTTTGAATTTCTCATCCTGGAAGGAGCCCAGGCTGGGTTATCCTGGCTGACAATCCTCAAGCGCCGCCAGGGATATTTCAATGCCTTCTGTGGGTTTGACCCTGAAAAGGTAGCCCGGTTCAGTGAGGCCGATATCCAACAACGATTAAAAGACCCAGGCATTATCAGAAACAAACTCAAAGTCCGGTCTGCGGTCACCAATGCCAAGGCATTCTTAAAAATCCAGGAAGAATTTGGGACCTTTGACAATTATGCCTGGCGGTTTGTGGACGGGGCACCAATCATCAACCACCATACTAGCCAGGACCAGGTTCCGGCTACGTCCAGTCAGTCCGACGCATTCTCAAAAGACTTATGCAAACGCGGGTTTAAATTTACCGGGTCCACCATCATCTATGCCCATATGCAGGCCACGGGCATGGTGAATGACCACCTGGTCTCCTGCTTCAGATATAAAGAGGTAATGGCCTAAAAAAGGAACGCAAATCATGATCATTGTCACCACTGAACAGATGCAGCAAATGGATAAAAACACCATTGAAACTTTTGGCATTCCCGGCCGGGTACTCATGGAAAATGCAGGCCGTGGTGCCCTGGAGATGCTTTCCGACTACTTTGACCTTGAAGGTGGCAGGGTGGCTGTGATGGCTGGGCGGGGCAACAACGGCGGAGACGGATTCGTGATCGGACGCTACCTCATGGAGATAGGGGTAAGCGTCAGCTTCTTTCTTTTGTCTTCCCGGGACCGGGTCCAGGGAGACGCCAAGGCGAATATGGATCTTGTACTGAATCTTATGCCCGAACATTCCCTATCACAGTTCATTGAAATACCGGACAAAGCATCCTTAGATGAGGCAACCGAAATACTGGAGGATCACGATCTGTTTGTGGACGCCATTTTCGGCACAGGGCTTAATTCCGATGTCCGGGGCATTTACCGTGACGTGATTGAATTGATCAATGATTCGGGAAAATCAGTCTTCAGCGTAGACATCCCTTCGGGAATCAATGCAGATACAGGTGCCGTCTGCGGGGTGGCCATCCAGGCAGATGCCACAGCCACTTTTGCTTTTGCCAAGGCCGGGCACATCCTGTATCCGGGCAATTTCCATACCGGAGACCTGGAGGTTATTGATATCGGCATTCCCGGTCATATTGTAAAAGCACAATCTCCCAATATTTTTCTGCCTGAACCCCATGACATTTCCGGACTGATACCGGCCAGGGATTTTAACGCCCACAAGGGCAGTTTCGGTCACCTGCTAGTACTGGCCGGTTCGCCGGGTAAAACGGGTGCCGCGGCATTGTGTGCCAACGCGGCCATGCGAACCGGGGCAGGTCTTGTAACCCTGGGAGTTCCCGAGAAATTAATGCCCGTCATGGAACCTATGGTCATCGAACCGATGACAACCGCACTTGCCCAGACCCCTTCAGGTGGCCTGGATGCCGCAGCCCTGGATGACATTATCACGCTTCTGGCAGACAAGGCAGCTTTGGCATTAGGCCCGGGCATAGGTACGGATTCCGGCACCCGGGAACTGATCAAAAGCATTTTAGCCATTTCGTCCGTTCCTATGGTCATTGATGCTGATGGCCTGAACTGTATTGCAAAAGAACTTGATATTCTAAATACGGTCAAGGCCCCGGTGATTCTCACCCCCCACCCCGGTGAAATGGCCCGCCTTACCGGGAAAACCACGGAAGATATTCAGCACAACCGAATGGCAACAGCCCGGGAATTTGCAGAAAAACACAAAGTTATTCTAGTGCTCAAAGGAGCCCATACCCTTGTGGCCTGCCCGGACGGAACCGTATCCATATGCCCCACGGGAAATCCCGGCATGGCCTGCGGCGGTATGGGTGATGTCCTCACCGGCATAATCGCAGCATTCCTGGCCCAGAACCTGCCCCCTGAATCCGCAGCCCTTGCAGGCGTTTACGCCCACGGGCTATGCGGGGATCTTCTGGCCGAAGACCAAACCTTTGGATTTTCTGCATCAGATATGGTGGCGAGTATTCCCCAAGCCTTAAAGACCCTTATATCATGATAGAAATCATATCCCAAAATCCGGCACAGACCCAGGACCTGGCCAGGCGTCTGGGGATATATATCCGGGAACAGGACATAAGCTGTGCCATGGCCTTGACAGGAGGTCTTGGCTGCGGCAAGACCTGTTTTGTCCAAGGCCTTGCCAAGGGGCTGAACGTGGACGGCGGGTATTATATCACCAGCCCCACATTTACCATCATGAATGAATATCCGGCAGAAAAAATGCGCCTGTACCATTTGGACCTATACCGGCTTTCAGACCCGGACGAGTTGGATTATATCGGCATTGAGGACCAGGTGGGACAGAACAGCGTCACTGTGGTGGAATGGCCCAAGCTTCTCATGGAAACCGGATTCGTATTTGATCTTCACATCCATTTTGAACTTAATACTGATTTTAACAGGAAAATAACCCTTTCCCCATCTGGACAAGCCGGAGCAAATCTGCTAAGCAATCTATCCTTGTAAGTAAATTTTATTAAGAAAGTCTGTGCAACTTACACAGATCTTTCAATTTTCGTTGTGGGCTAAGCCTGGGGATTGATAGACCAGCTCAGCCCATGGCTGTTATTAACAAAAGCTAAAATTTTGGGAGACATAATGGCGTTACGGGTGCAAAAATTTGGCGGCACATCTGTGGCAGATATCGAAAGAATCTCCAAAGTGGCTGACCGGGTACAAAAGGCCCATGAAAACGGCGACCAGATGGTGGTGGTGCTTTCAGCTATGGCGGGCGTGACAAACAATCTGATCAGCCTTGCTGAGCAGGCATCCAAAACCCCGGACAAACGGGAGCTGGACGTTCTTTTGGCAACCGGAGAGCAGACCACGGCGGCATTAATGGCTATGATGCTAAAATCAAGGGGCCTTAAAGCCAAATCATTTTTAGGTTTTCAGGCCGGCATCCACACCGATCACATGTCAGGCAAAGCCAGAATCCGGGAGATCGACAGCCAGAACCTGCGCGAGGCCCTGAATGAAAGAAATATTGTCGTAGTGGCCGGATTCCAGGGTGCAGATGACCATGGGGACATTACCACCCTAGGTCGGGGCGGATCCGACACCTCAGCCGTTGCCATTGCCGCATCCCTTAAAGCCGATGTTTGTGAGATCTTTACTGACGTGGACGGGGTCTACACAACCGACCCGAGAATCTGCCCCAAAGCAAAAAAAATCAGCAAAATTTCCTATGATGAAATGCTTGAAATGGCCATTCTGGGAGCAAAGGTCCTCCAGATCAGGTCCGTAGAATTTGCAAAAAAATATAATGTGCCCGTACATGTCCGGTCATCATTCAATGAGGAGGAAGGAACCATGGTTGTCAATGAAAATGAAGATATGGAAAGCCCGGTGGTGTCAGGCGTCACCTGTGATATGAATGAAGCAAGAATTACGTTCAAGCGCGTCCCTGACCAGCCAGGCATTTCAGCCAAGGTCTTCGGCAGCCTTGCCGAGGCCGGCATCTCCGTGGATATGATCATCCAGAACTCTCGCACCGGCGGCGAAACAGACCTCACATTTACCGTAACCAAAGACGATTTTAACCGGGCAAGGGAAATTTCCGAAAAAGTAGCCGGTCAAATCAATGCAGGCGAGATAAGAACCGCCACTGAAATTGCTAAAATCTCAGTGATCGGTCTTGGAATGAAAAGCCACTCCGGCGTAGCCGCAGTGATGTTCAAAGCGCTAGCTGAAGAAAACATTAACATCCGCATGATTTCAACGTCTGAAATCCGTATTTCATGTGTAATTCTGGCCAAATATGCGGAACTGGCCGTAAGAACCCTACATGCAGCCTTTGGCCTGGACAAAGAATAATAATCAGTGTTTGAACGAATTTTTTCGTTATTTGTTATGCTCCTGAAAATCGGATAAAGCGTACATTTTAAGCCAGAAACACAACCTTATTGGCGATAACCAATCGAAAGTATTGGATTTTAAACCATATTTTTGAGGTGTGTGTAAAATTTTTATACGTACATGTTAAGGGCGGATTATGTATGGTTTTATGCAATAATCGGAAAAACTCACGTCAGTTAACAGCGTGGAAACGACCGGAAGCTGTATTTCACCCATTAAAATGGATACCATTTGCAGTGAAAACACCAGAAAGTCCTATACAAAAACGGCTTGCTGACACTGGTGTGCTTTGAAAATATGGAGCAATAGTGTACGCTTTATCCGACTTTCAGGTTATGCTGGTCTGTCGGTGGCCCTTACGGGGCAGAACCTGACAGACCGGCTTCAATTTCTGAGGCCACCTTTTCAGCGGCCATAGCCGGATCTTCAGCATCCCGGATAGGTCTGCCAATGACAATATAGTCAGAACCCGCCTGCACAGCCTTAGCTGGGGTAACTACCCGTTTTTGGTCATCTCCAGGCGTCAGACTCCATTGAGGCCGGATTCCCGGCGTAACAGTCAGGCACTGCCTGCCCAGTTGCGTTTTCAACATGGCGGTCTCCTGCCCTGAACACACAACGCCTGCACATCCGGCCTCCAAGGCCATGTGAGCCCGCAACAGCACCAGTTTTTCCGGGGCATTAACATATTCATCCTTAAACCCCTGGGCACGAACCGTATCTGCATCATTATCCGTAAGCAGGGTCACGGCAAGCACCTTGGTATTTCCTGCATTTTCAACGGCTGATTCAAGCATTTTTTGTGAGGAAGACCCGTGGATGGTTACCAGATCAACACCAAGCTCGGCGACCCGGGCCATGGCCCGACCGACCGTGGCAGAGATATCATGCAGTTTCAAATCCAGAAAGATACCGGCACTGGACAATTTTCTGACCATCTCCACCACAGCCGGCCCTTGGCGGATAAATAGCTCAAGACCAATTTTAAACATACCCACCCGGCCGTCAAGCTGTCGGATATGCGATTGTGCGGCTTCCATGGAGGAGAAATCCAAAGGAAAAATAATATATTCTTTTGCTGTTTTCTGCATGAGTACCCTTTGTGATCTTAAATGTCTTACATAAATAAAAATTACGTGGATCTTACCACAAAAGAAGGCTTTTTACCTTTAAAAAAACATAAACCTAATTAATTCGTTGCTGTTCAAAAATAAGATTTTTTATTGCTTCTGTAGAGGATTTCATGATAACAAAATTAATGTTCTTATCTTCCAAGTGCCCAATGGCTATTTTTTAACTGCAAATATAACGCAGAATCAATAACCATTGATTTCGAGGCCAAATAAAAGATAACGGAAGTACACTTAATGCTAAAAAATTTATATCTCGATTCCCAGGAAGCATCAGGAAGATATCTGCGAATAATCCTCAAAGAGCTCTCAGAGCTCAAACTTCCCTATACCCCTATTGCCTATTCGGTGTGGTATGAGTATGCCTCAGGCCAGAATTCTAAACTTAACAAGGATATCCAGGCTGCTCGCGAAAACAAAGAACTCATAGATTACCAAAAGGTCCTTGAATGGTTCAGACACCACGTTTCCAACAGACAGTTCATTAATACCGAAGAACAAACAAAAAAAGCGGGAAGCCTTCTTGACGGAATGACCTCCAGCCTTACCGAGGCCAGAAACCATATGGGAGAACAGAGCAACCTGCTTAAGTCCCATGTTGAGAACTTGAACAATGCTTCAAACGAACCGGACATTAAAAACATTTGCCGGGATATTGTTTTACAAACCCAGGGAATTATTGACAGCAATACAGATCTTAAAAACAATATTCACAGCACCATCAACGAGCTTAATGAACTAAAGCTGGAACTTAAAATACTGAGAAAAGCGGCAAAAACGGATATGCTCACAGGTCTTCTTAACCGCCGCGGTTTTGAAGATGCCGTCGAGCAGCACATGACAGAGGCACAGCAGGAGACCACCCCTTTAACTCTGATCCTTGCAGACATCGACCGGTTTAAGCGAATAAATGACACCTATGGCCATCTTACCGGCGACAATGTACTTAAACTGATATCCAAACTTTTACAAAAACATATAAAAGGCAAGGATATTGCTGGCAGATTCGGCGGTGAAGAATTTATCATGGCCTTGCCTGAAACCAAAATAGACGGTGGATTTACCGTGGCCGAACAAATCCGCATAAGCCTTGAAAAAATGAGATGGCAGTCCAAAAGCTCAGGCAAAGATATCGGCACCATCACCATCTCCATGGGCGTAGCCCAATTCATTCCCGGCGAAGACCTAGACACCTTCGTTGCACGGGCGGACAAAGCGCTATATACAGCCAAGGAAAACGGCCGTAACCGCACCTGCACCCACAATGGCAAAAAGGCAATTTCCCCTTGAAAAAAAACAGATACACCCTGACCATGTTGGTTGAAAATGAACCTGGAGTGACGGCCAGAATCACTGGGCTTTTTGCCGGCAGGGGATATAATATTGAGACCATCTGCGGTGCGCCCACGGCAAATCCCAACATGTCCAGAATCACCATCACCACATACACACGCCCGGAAATTTTAGAGCAATGCATGAAACAGATCAAACGCCTGGTAAACGTCATCAAGCTCAGGGACATGACCGTTGAAAAGGCAGTAAAAAGGGAAATGGCCCTGATCTGCGTCAAGGCCCTGCCCGAAAATCACGATGAGATTAAATCTTTGATTCAGGCGTTCAAAGGCACCATGATGGATGAAGGCTCTCGGCACTTTATTTTCGAAGTGTGCGGAGATGAGAACACCATTGACATTCTTCTTGAAAAACTGTCACCCTTTGGCATCAAAAAACTTGCCCGGTCCGGTGTGTTAGCCCTTTACCGTGAAGCCTGATCCGGTTAAACAGGCGGTTTGCGTTTCCCCGCCTGTTTCCCGGTTTTGACTCTATATTAAAAATCCGGCGGATCTGTTTTTCCATGTCTCGAATCTGCTGCATCATCTCTTCCAAAAAATTTTTAGCCTCGGTCTGCCATGTTTGTTCCATGGAGAGTGGGGTTTCATTTTCCAGGGGTACGGAAAGTGTCGAGGATGCATTGCCCCCCTGGGTCAGATCGGCCTGATTGTCTGATACGGACACCAGGTCCACTTCCGTAGACCGTGCGGCAAGATCAATCTGCTGTATCATACCCACATTTCCGTTTTCAAACAAAAACAGGCCTGAACGCGCCACCTCCCCTGTAAGGGAATTCTGCGCATCAGTCAATTCAAATCCGGTGGCGGCATTGTCAAGGAAAACAGCGCCAATGCCGGCATCTGCCAGGGAAACAAGCAGATCATTGCCGGCTTCATCCCGGGTCCAGACGGAAAGCTTGGAAAACACGTCATCGTTTTCATCAATCCATCCGTTATCATCCAGATCATAGGCAGCCAGTTCATCAAAGCCGTTACCCGTATTCGGGCCAAACAGTTCAGAACCATTGTTAATAATTCCGTCGTTGTTCCTGTCAAAACTTAAAAAGCCGGAGCCGGATGCGGCAAAATTGATCTCTTCGGTGGCACCGTCATTGTCCAGGTCAAATTTAAACCGGGTATCGCTCAATGCAGGTACCCCCCCATCAAGATTTATGATCAAAGGATCTATCAGGGTCACTTGCTCTTGCCATGTGCTTACCAATGACTGCTCGCGGGTTTCGGTCATCATTGTTCTATCCATGGCCAGTTCCAAGGAAAAATCAATGGCCCGGCCATCCTCGGTCAACACCTGTCCCCGGGAAGCAAAGGTCATCTGTTCCTGCTCGAAATTGCTTGTAGTTCGATCCAGAGCAATCGTGGTCTTTGCGGAACGGTCCTGCCCTGAAAAAGGGCTGTCAGTTACTGACGTCGGTTCTGCCCCAAGGACTGTAAGGTTTAAGGAAGATATATCTTGTTTAACCACAGTAGAGACAATCTTTTCCACCATCTCCTGCTGGGAAAAATCAGCGGTTTCATTTTCGTGGGCAACGCAGATACAAGACTGAGATGACAAAGAATGAGTATATGTCGAACGGCTTTCCCGGATGGCCTCGCCGGCAATACTAACACGATCAACCACCACCCGGGGCAGGCGATCATCAATTTGGGGTACCCTAATATTGCGAGATGATGAAATGCCCGTAGAGGCTGTTTTTGAGGATGTTTTCTCCTGAAGTGTATCCTCTTGCTCAAAAGTATAAGCGGACGACAACGCCACAGTGCTTTGTGTTATCTTCATGGCCCCTCCTTTAACGCTTACGAAATTTTCTTAAATAAATCTGGTTAAAAAAATAGATCGGCATCAAAAACTTAAAACTTTACCCGGTCCAAAACGCCCGTTACAGTGCCCAACCTGTCAGATTAGAAGAGATTAGGGTTGAATCCCTTCGGGAATTAATGATAATTAAAGCTATTAATATAAAAATCAGTATCATTATTTTTTATTTAATGACCACATACAAAACGAATACATTCCCCCAAAAATTGATCAAGAACGTGCATCCTTGGCCCCGTGCACAAACGATCTGCTTTAGTACATACTGACATAGGAAACGCCCCATGAAACAACCAATGCCTGATAAGCATTTACAATTAAAATCCCTGCCCGGTGTGGATCATATTCTGGCCCTTGCCGAAACAGATGAACAATTTAGACAAATACCGCGCAGCCTTATACGTGAATCCGTTCGAAGGGCCATTGACAATACCCGCAAACAAATACTTGAAGACAAACCTGCAATCACCTCTGATGAAGCGATTCTAAAGCAGGCGGCCCTGCTTGCCGGCCAAAAAATGAAAAATAGGCTCAATCCTTTGATCAACGCCACCGGTGTGGTGTTGCACACCAATCTTGGCAGGGCGCTGCTCTGCCAAGACGCTTTGGATAATATCATGGCCGTGGCATCCTCTTATTCCAATCTTGAGCTCAATCTATCAACAGGCAAGCGCGGCATCCGCTACGCAGCAATTGAAGAACTGATCTGCGAATTGACAGGCGCCCAGGCAGCCATGGCCGTAAACAACAATGCCGGTGCCGTACTTCTTGCCTTAAACACCCTTGCCCAGGGACGACAGGTCATTGTGTCCAGAGGAGAGCTTGTGGAGATCGGCGGTTCCTTCAGGGTACCGGACGTCATGATAAAAAGCGGGTGTATTTTAAAAGAAGTGGGAACCACCAATCGTACCCACCCCCATGATTATGCCAATGCCGTTACCGAAGAGACCGGGCTTTTACTCAAGGTCCACACATCCAATTATAAAATTGAGGGATTTACCAAATCGGTTTCCCTCAAGGAATTAGTGGGCATCGGAAAGTCCCATGGCATCCCGGTAATGGAAGACTTAGGCTCGGGTACACTGATTGACTTCAGCGCGTTTGGGCTGCCGTCTGAGCCCCCGGTGTTTGAACAGGTGGCCTCAGGTGCCGACGTTGTCACCTTCAGCGGAGACAAGCTTCTAGGCGGCCCCCAGGCCGGCATTATTGTGGGCACAAAACAATACATGGACCAGATAAAGGCCAACCCGCTGACCCGGGCCCTGCGCATCGACAAAATGACCCTGGCAGGTTTGGAAGCAACATTCAAACTTTACAGGGACACCCAGATGGCGATTGAAGAGATCCCCACGCTGAGAATGTTGACCTTGTCCTATGAACAGCTCTGTCAGAAGGCCGAGGTTCTGCTTTCTCTAGTCACCCAAGCTGTGGGGAACAAGGCGGAACTTGCCTTGGCAGATATGGAGTCCAGGCCGGGCGGCGGTTCTTACCCCGGATTGACCCTGCCCACCCGGTGCCTGACCATCCGGCCCAACGCCATGTCCGTAACAGCCCTGGATAAAAAACTGCGGGACTTTGATCCGGCCGTAATGGGACGTATTGAGGACGATTGGTTTATCATAGACCCCAGAACGCTTCAACCCGGTCAGGACAAGATCCTTGCCAATATCTTAAAAAAGCTGATAGATTAATCATGATGCTAAAATTCATTGCAAAAGAGATCCAATTTTTAAAAACAACCGGAGATGCGCCAGACCTTAATTCCCCGGACGTTTACTATTCGGACCTGATTAGCCGGCCGTCAAAGGAATTTGAAATTTTTACCCGGCGTATCGCAGACACCTGCACTTCCCAAAAAACGTTTACTACAACGGCGATACAGATTGATCCGGCAGCACCGGAAGATGTGATTGACAAAGCCAATGAAGTTTTCCACAATTGTTTTCATTCGGTGCTCGATGAAGACAGAGGTATCTGGGAATGCCTGGACCCCTTCACGGCGATCTTTGGATTTTGGGATTACCAGACCCCTGAACAGGGTAATAAACTGCTTAATCTGCTAAATAAAAAAATCTCCCAGGCCCTGAATATTGAAATGATTATGGGAACAATTTGCTTCCCTTTCTATGATTTTCCGGTTGAAGAAATGGCTGGGTGTGCGCTCAAAGCCCTTGATCATGCCGCATTTTTCGGCCCCGGACATGCCGTTGCATTTGACGGTCTTACACTGAATATCAGTGGAGACAGACTGTTTCAGCTCAAAAAAATTGACGCAGCCATTAGTGAATATGAAAAAGGCCTCTCCATTGCCCCAACCGATATTAACCTGCTCAACAGCCTGGGCGTGGCCTTTGGGGTAGACGGGTACCTGGACAAGGCCATGGAATTCTTTGAAAAAGCCCGCAATATCAACCCTGAAGAAGTGATGGTCATCCACAACATCGCCCTGGTCCACCGAATCAACGGCAATAACGCTTCAGCCTTGGCCTACCTTAAAAAAGCCCATGGCATCAACCCCGCTATTTTTGAAATAGAACTGCTTTTGGGACATCTTTTATCTAAGGAAAAAAAATTTGATGAGGCCATGACCCACCTGGAAGCCGCCATCCGGCTCAAACCCGAATCAGGTACTGCGTTCAGAATAAAAGGGCAGATCTTCATAGAAAAAGGAGATGCCCCAGGTGCCGCAGCCCAGTTCAACCAGGCAATAAAACTCAACCCCAATGATCCAGAGGCGTTGTCCGGCTATGCCAGAGTCATGGCGTTCCAGAAAAAAAACCTGCCCATTGCGCTGAGCTTTGCAAAAAAAAGTTTGGAACTTGACCCTGAAAACAAACGGTACCAACAATATCTTGAAGAAATTCAAAACCTACAAGCCCAAATTGAAGAAAAAAATCCGGACAGTACCATCAAATCAGCCTGACACCGTCAGGTACCGGTAACTTGCATACAAGTTCAAGGCAAGGGGATTCAAAATAAAAGGAAACAAATGAAAGAACTGATCCGGCAGACTGTTCAGGATGCCATTGACACCAAGCAAATTTTTTTTGCAGCCTATGAGGATCTTATTGAAACCTGTGCACAGCAAATGGCAGCCACCCTTGAAGCCGGCGGAAAGCTGCTGCTTTTTGGCAATGGGGGATCTGCGGCAGACTGCCAGCACATTGCGGCAGAATTTGTCAACCGATTTCAGATGGAACGTAAACCATTACCCGCCATTGCCCTGACCTGCGATACCTCGATTATCACCAGTATCGGCAACGACTACTCCTTTGATGAAATATTTTCAAAACAGGTCCAGGCTTTAGGCCACAAAAATGATATGGCAATTGGGATCTCTACTTCTGGCAATTCCCCCAATGTAATCCGGGCCGCAGCAGTGGCAAAGGACCAGGGACTTACGCTAATAGGATTTTCCGGAGCCGGGGGAAAGCTAAGACAGATAAGTGATATAGCTTTTTGTGTGGACAGTCCCGTAACCGCCCGTATACAGGAAGTTCATATCACTCTGGGCCATATTCTTTGCGATCTTTCTGAGAGGATTTTGTTCCATGCCCAATAAAAACAAAACGAAACCAGATCATTCAAAACTGGACTACTCAAAACTTTCGACCTATTCTATCAAGAACAGGAAAAGCCTGGTCTCCCGGGATGATTTTGCCCAATCCTGGACAAAGGGCGCAGGACTTGGGGTTTTCTTGGACCGGCTTCCCGCCATTCTTGCGGGCAAAGATATCCGAAATGTGGTTGACGCCATTGCCGTTGCCGCCCGGAAAAATCGCCACGTCTGTTTTGGCATGGGCGGGCATGTGGTCAAAACCGGCATGGCACCCATCCTAATTGATCTCATGGAAAAAGGCGTAATTACCCATCTGGCCATGAACGGATCATGCATCATCCACGATTTTGAAGTGGCGTTCACCGGCCGCACCAGTGAGGATGTAGCCGAAAGTCTGGGATCAGGCAGCTTCGGCATGGCCCAAGAAACCTCGGAACTGCTCAACCAGGCCATTGCCATGGCCGATGAAAAAAAAATAGGACTGGGACGCGCCGTGGGTCAACTTATTGAAGACCTAAACCTGCCGTTTAAGGCCTCAAGCCTGACTGCCACCGGAGCTCGCCTGGATTTGCCCGTAACCGTCCATGTGGCCATTGGTACGGACATCATCCATATGCACCCGGGCTTTGACGGCGCGGCCTGCGGTGCGGCAACCCTTCATGACTTCAAGACCCTGGCCTCAACCCTGGCAGACCTTGAACACGGTGTATTCATCAATGCAGGGTCAGCAGTCATTCTTCCTGAAGTATTCTTGAAAGCCTTGACCCTGGTTAGAAACCTGGGCCATAAGGTGGATGACTTCACCACGGTGAATCTGGATTTTATCCGGCATTACCGGCCGATGACCAATGTGGTCAACCGACCGACCCAGGGCCGGGGAAAAGGGTATGCCCTTGTGGGGCATCATGAAATATTGATTCCTTTAATTGCTGCTGGGGTAATTGAGGCCCTTTAGTGCCTGGCCGAAAACCTAAAATTTTGTTGAATACAAGACGGACGCAAATTTTAACTGGAGGAATACACGAAGTATTTTGAGGATTAAAATTTGCAAACAACGAAGTAATCGGCAAAATTTACGGTTTTCGGTCGGGCACTATCTAAAACCACCGTATTAACATAGTGCCGCCAACTATCAACGCGACACCGGCAAGACGAGGCCAGTTAACCAGCTGAACCGGCATACCGAACATACCAAAATGATCCATGATCACGGCCATGGCAAGTTGCCCCGCCACCACCAGACCAAAGGTCAGGGCTGTACCCAGCCTTGGTGCCAGCACGATGGTCGCGGTCACATAAAAGGCCCCTAAAAGCCCGGCCAGCCAAAGACTCCAATGAACACCGGAAACGCTCCGGATGACGGCAAAATCCATTCTGCCGATCAACGCATAGCCTAAAAGGCCTGCCGTACCCACGGCAAATGAAATAAGGGCCGCATAAAAGGGATCATTCAACGCTTTTCCAACCTTTGCATTCATTCCGGCCTGCACCGGTCCCAGCATGCCGGCAGCAAAAGCAAGTACCAGCAGAAATATGAATTTCATACAATTAAATTCCTTAATTTTAAAAGCGCAGTATAGCCTTTTGTTTTCCGGGATACCACAGTATTTTAAAAACACAATTCGTTCCGGCTTGACATTTTAACCAAATCTTGAAATTCCTATTGGTTAAGCTTCAAATTTAAATATATGTAACTTTTATTATTATAAAACTTTATATTAATCATGAAGTTTTACCCTTTGGAATTTTCGTGAGATGACTATCATAGAGGAACAGGTCAGATCCATATTAAAAGCCCACGAACAAGATTTATTGTCCGTGGTAAATAAAATCCATGACACACCGGAACTTTCCGGCCAAGAGATTCAGGCATGTGCCTGGCAGGAAGATCTGCTCAGCGCCTGGGGATTTTCTGTGGAAACAGCCTACAAGGACCTTGCCACGGCCTTTAATGCGACAGCAGGCCAAGATGGCCCTCACATCTGTTTCATGGCTGAATATGATGCCCTGCCCGGCATCGGTCACGGGTGCGGCCATAACCTGATTGCCGGCGTGGCACTGGGAGCTGGGCTGGTGCTGAAAAATCTCTTGTCCCGCCACCATTTACCAGGCAGAGTTACGGTGATGGGCACCCCTGCCGAAGAACAGCGGGGCGCCAAAGTTGATCTGATCAAGGCTGGTGCCCTGAAAAATGTGGACCTCGTGCTTATGGCCCACCCGTCGGATGATGCCACAGCACCTTATGCCGGAGAGTCTGGTATCAGACAATTTATGGTCTCCTTTGCCGGGAAAACCTCGCATGCAGCAGATTGTCCGGAAAAAGGCGTCAACGCTTTAGACGCCATACGGCTTTTGTTCAACGGAGTGGATGCCTGGCGCCAGCAACTCACTGAGACCAGCCGGGTCCATGGCGTGATCCGGGACGGTGGCCAGGCCCCCAACATTATCCCGGATTTTGCCGAGGCCGAGTTCTATTTACGCGATTTTGATCTTAACTATCTTGACCAAATGCAGGCCCGGTTTGAAAATATTGCCAAAGGCGCGGCACTGATGACCGACACGACGCTGAAAATTTCGGAGATACTAAACTTTTACAAACCGGGAATTCCCAATGCCGCGCTCAACCAGCTCTTTTTTTCACTTGCCCGGGATGCCGGCATGCAACCCCAATGGACCAAGCGGTCCCGGGGATCTTCGGATTTTGGAGATGTCACCTATGAAGTACCGGCCATGCACGCCTATTTTAACATTACCCAAAACAATCCAGACATTATCATTCACTCCAGAGAATTTGCTCAGGCGGCGGCAACCCACTTTGCATTTTCCCAAATGAAAAAAACCGCCCGGATTCTTGCCCGGATTGCCTGGCAGTTCCTGACTGAACAAAATTTCAGAGACATCGTTGAAAAGGCTTTCCCTTTTAAAAAATAAACAGTTCTCCACCCTAACCGTTATGGACCGATACAAACGATTTGGCAACAATGCAGATTATTGAATCATAACCTTGAAAAATAAGCCCTATGTCTTTATATTGGTATGTTATTTTTAATTTTAAACTAACAAAAGGGGCGGAAGAATGCCGATTTATGAATATACCTGCAACGCCTGCGGTAAAAACTTTGAAACCCTTGTGCTGGGCAGTGATATCCCCACGTGCCCGGCATGCAGCAGCGAAGACCTGGCACGAATGATGTCAAAATGCGGATTTGTATCCAAATCCACAGGTCCCGGCGGCCAGATTCAGACAACCAAATCAGCCGGCAGTTCTGCCTGTAGCGGCTGCACCTCAACCAACTGCAGTTCCTGCAGCAGTAACAGCAGCAGTCTAACGATCGGGTAAACATGAAAACAAATATCTGCATTGGCACCCGGGGAAGCATGCTGGCCCTGTGGCAGGCCAACCACGTAAAAGAGACTATTGAAAAAGCCTTTCCTGATATTCAGGTTGATATCAACATCATCAAAACAACGGGTGACCGGGTAACAGACCGGCCGCTTGCCATGGTGGGCGGCAAAGGCCTTTTTGTCAAAGAGATTGAATCAGCCCTTTTAGACGGGACGATTGATTTAGCCGTTCACTCTATGAAAGACATGCCCGGCGAACTGCCCGAAGGATTGGTGATCGGGGCCATACCGGAACGGGCCAACCCCTTTGATGTACTTATATCCGGCCAGGGGTCACTTTTCAAAAATTATCCACAAGGTGCGGTCATCGGCACCTCCAGCCTTCGCCGGGGCTCACAGCTAAAACACCTTCGCCCGGATCTTGAAATTAAATCCATCCGCGGTAATCTGGATACCCGCCTTAAAAAGCTTAAATCAGGTGAATATGCTGCAATAGTACTTGCAGCAGCCGGGCTTGAACGTTTGGGCCAGGGCAGTGAAATCACCGAGTACCTGACTGAAACCGATATGGTGCCTGCTGTGGGCCAGGGGGCGCTTTGCATTGAAACCCGGGAAAAGGATCCGGACATGGCAGACATTTTATCCGTTCTCGACCATGACCCTACCCGGATCTGTGTAACCGGCGAACGTGCATTTCTCAAAGAGATTGAAGGCAGCTGCCATATCCCTGTGGCTTGTTTCGGTAAAATCATAGACAACCGGGTGATGCTGACAGCAGTAGTGGCGTCGGAGGACGGCGAGTCTTTAATCAAAGAAATCATTGAATCATCCCCTGAACAGGTAACTGAAAAGGGTCGGGAACTTGCAAAACTTGTTCTTGATAAAGGCGGAAAACGCATATTGGAGGCACTTAATATCCCATGACACAATCCAAGGGCAAGGTTTATCTGATTGGCGCAGGACCGGGAGACCCAGGGCTTATCACCGTAAAGGCAAAGGAGTGCATTCAAGCTGCGGATGTGGTGGTTTATGACTACCTGGCATCCCCCTTTCTGCTTGATTATGCGAAAAAAGACGCTGAAATTATCTACGTGGGCAAAAAAGGCGGGGACCACACCCTGACCCAGGACAAAATAAATCTGCTGCTGGTAAACAAAGCCAGAGAAGGCAAAAACGTGGCCCGCCTCAAAGGCGGAGACCCCTTTATTTTCGGCCGCGGCGGGGAAGAGGCCCAGGAGCTGTTGGCTGACGGCATCAATTATGAGGTAATTCCAGGTGTCACATCAGCTGTGGCAGCCCCGGCCTATGCCGGTATCCCGGTAACCCACAGGGACCATACCTCCTTTGTCTCTTTTATAACCGGTCACGAACGGCCTGATAAAAAAGAGTCCCGGATGCAGTGGGACATCTTTGCAAAGTCAGACGCCACCCTTGTCTTTTTGATGGGGGTTAAAAATTTGTCTAATATCGTCACCAAACTGATGGAACACGGCAAACCGTCGGATACACCGGTGGCACTGGTACGCTGGGGCACCACTACCCGCCAGCAGACGGTAACCGGCACCCTTGAAACGATTGTTGACGCGGTTAAAAAAGCAGGGCTGAAATCTCCGGCCATCATTGTTGTAGGGCATGTGGTCTCTTTACGGGAAGAGCTAAGCTGGTTTGACAAAAAACCGTTGTTCGGAAAAAAAATTGTGATCACCCGGGCCCGTGCCCAGGCATCCGGCCTTGTGGCTGAGTTAAATCGACTCGGCGCCCAGTGCATAGAGATCCCCACCATTAAAATCGCACCGCCTGAAGACAAAAAACCGCTGGAGGCGGCCATTGATAACCTGGACCAATATAACTGGCTGGTGCTGACTTCGGTGAACGGCGTAAAATTTTTCTTTGATACCCTCTTTAAAAAAGGCAAGGACGCCCGCGCCTTGGGGCATCTTAAATTTGCCTGTATCGGCCCTGTGACCAAAGAACGGCTGGCAGACTATGGCATAATTTCTGATATTCTGCCCGAAACATATCAGGCGGAATCTGTTGTGGATGCGTTTTCAGGTCTTGATATGACCGGTAAAAAGGTATTGCTGCCCCGGGCAAAAAAAGCACGCACCATCCTGCCTGAGCAGTTGACACATATGGGGGCTCAGGTGGATGAGGTCACCGCGTATGAAACCCGGCTGGCAAGTGAAGGCAAAGCGTTGCTGATTGATATGCTCAAGGCTGGGGATATTGACGCTGTGACCTTTACTTCATCTTCCACGGTAACCAATTTCTTGAACCTGCTTGACGGACAAAACCCCCCTGCCCTGCTTGACGGGGTTCTGCTTGCCAGTATTGGTCCCATCACCTCGGATACCATCCGGGCCCAAGGGCTTAAACCGGATATTGAAGCGGACGCTTTTACCATAGAGGGCTTGATAGCCGCCTTGCTCGAACATTATGAAGGTGCATTACCTGAAGTATAGAAAGTTAAAGTACAATGATTGCAGGAACCAGAAACATTAATTATTTGAGAATCTCCGTTACGGACCGATGTAATTTCAGATGCAGGTATTGTGTGCCTGCAGCCCCGTTCAAAGTTATTGAGCATGAGCGCATTGCCCGATATGAGGAGATATTAAGAATTGTCCGTATCAGCTGTGACATGGGCATTAACAAAGTCAGAATTACCGGTGGAGAACCCTTTGTCAGAAAGGGTATTTTCTCCTTTCTCCATCGCCTGTGCCGCATTCCCCAATTAAAAGATATCTCCATTACCACCAACGGTTCCCGCCTGAACCGGGATAAAATAAACGACTTGATGGATATGGGGATTCAAAGGCTCAACTTCAGCCTGGATACCCTGGTGCCCGAAAAATTTCTTAAGATCACCCGGCGGGACCGGTTCCAAAGGGTTTGGGACAGTATCATGGCGGCCCATGACCTGGGCATGTCACCCATAAAAATCAATACGGTGGCATTGAAAGGGTTCAACGATGATGAAATCCAGGCCATTGCCGGCCTGACCCTGAAATACCCCTTCCATGTCCGCTTTATTGAATATATGCCCATGGGAAATTCAGATGTGGGGGCAGACGGTCAGATCCTGACCCAAGACATTAAAAATCTGATCACTGAGGCCCATGGATCATTGACGGTTGTCCCTAAAAAAGCAAATGATGGTCCGGCAAAACTGTACAAACTGGCCGAGGCATCTGGAATCTTAGGGTTCATCACACCGGTCAGTTCCCATTTTTGCAGTGAATGTAACAGGTTGCGTCTGACGTCCCGGGGAACCCTTCGCCCCTGCCTGCTGAGCAACAAAGAAACTGATATTCTCACCCCTCTGCGAAACGGCGCCGATGATGACAGTTTAAAACAAATCATGGTAACTGCTTTGAAAGACAAGCCGTTACACCATAGCTTAGAGAAAAGAACAGCCCGGGATCTGCCGTTAAATCATATGACATCCATCGGCGGATAGCGTCCACCTGTAAATTATTTTTTATATTTCGGTGAGTTTTTTTTAATTTTCGGTGTCTATACTGTTAAACAGGCTGACTTTTAGCCTGAAACAGCAAACCAAGGAGGACACCATGAAAAAACACATTGCCCTTGCAGCAGCAGCCATATTCATAACAAGCCTGTTTGCCGGAATTGTCCAGGCAGGACCCGGCAGACATGGCTCTGATCGAACCCACCACCATCGTCATCACCATCGTCATGACCATCAGGACCACCACAACAACGATGTTCTTAAAGGGATCGTTGTGGGTGCAGGGGCCCTGATCCTGGGAACAGCCATTGCCCAGAGCCTGAACAGGCCCAACCAACCTGTTCGAGTTCATGCAGCCCCAGTCCCTCCGAAGCCAAACGCTTGGACAAAACACCATGCTTCGAAACCCAATGGCCACTGGGAAACCCAAAAAATCTGGGTAGCCCCGGTATATGAAACCCGGTGGAATCCAGCCCATTATGACCCCCGCGGCAAATGGGTCCGGGGCAGACAACAAAAATTTCTCGTGGCAAAAGGATACTGGAAAAAAGAAAAGGTATGGGTTGGCCATAGAGTTACATATTAATCAACATTGAAACCTTGATCTAATTAAGACGATCAGGCATAACCACTAATAGACTTTAATATGCTATGCCTGAAAAAAGGGAATGATATTGCCCCGGAATGCTAAGGAGTCCAAAAAAGAACCTGCCGCCAACAGCCCCCCGGAAAAATACCCGGGACACCCTGTAGACGAAGACGATCTTATACGACGACTGAAACATGGCCAGCAGTGGGCCTGCAATACTCTGGTGGATTTATACCAGGAGCGTCTGCTTAAACTGGCCTGGGGCATTACCCTGGATAAGGAAGAGAGCAGGGAAATTGTTCAGGATATTTTTTTCACAGCCATTAAAAAAATCGACACCTTCAGGGGAGAATCAAGCCTGTGGGCCTGGTTGCGAAAGATGACGGTCAATGCCTGTCTTAATTGGAAGCGCAAATGGAAACGACGTTTTCGATGGCACCACACCCCCATTGAAACAGAGACCATGATTCCGGCTCAGGACGGACAAACACAGGAAGATACCCCCGAAACCCTTTTACAGGAAAAACAGGCGCACAAGGAAGTGGCTGATGCAGTTGCGCGGCTGCCGGAGGATGTAAGAACCGCATTTGTTTTGTGTTCCTTTGAAGGCTTATCATACCAAGAGATTGCACAAGTCCTGGGGATTAAAAAAGGCACCGTCAGTTCCAGGATATTCAGGGCAAGGCAGATAATCAGCCGGTCCATAGAACAAAACAGCACGCCAAGAAATAAGAGGAAAAACTTGTTATGACCTGCCATAAGTTTTCCAATGAATTTATCTCAAGATTTATAGATAATGAGCTTGATGAAGAGGACCGCAATGCTTTTATCCGCCATAAAGCCCAATGCCTCGACTGTTGCGCAGTAGAAACTCGCTTCAAACAGACAGGGATGATATTTGAACAACAGGCCGACGACATTATCAGACTATTATTGAAAGATACGCCTGAAATCTTTATAAAAACAAATGAGAGGGCCTATAAGTTCGATAATGACAGGATAATGAAACCCAAATCCAGAGGCGCACAGGCTGTTTTCGCGATATTAAGCCTTGCTGTGGTGGTAGCAATCATGTATCTGACCCCTTGGTACCAGGGGAAACCGTCAACCGGGTTGTCAGTGCCGGGCCCCTCAGCCGTGGTAAATTCTGTTGATGCCTATGGATCCTCGGTTATGATCCTGGAAACAGCAGAAACCCACCATACGATTATCTGGTTTTCCGAAACCTGAAAAAAAGGAAAAAAATGCGTACCGCTTTTTCATTACCCACATGGATCAAAGGAACCTTTGCCGGTCTTTTTCTCATGACGGCACTTTATAGTCCGCTACTGGCAGGCCCTGTTTACCAGACTCGGGTAAGGGTCGTCAACGCAGATAACGGACCCGCTCGAACGGATCCAGGCATCAAGGACATGATCAAAGAAATCGGCCCGGTTTTTAAGTATACCCGATTTAGACTACTCAGCGACAAAACCATGTTATTAAGCCCGGGCCAAAAAAAAGTCATGCCTTTACCCGGAACCAGACGACTGTCCATCACCCCACGGGGAATGAAGAACAATCGTATTCAGTATCATCTACGGGTAGACACCACAGATTCGCCCATATTTGAAACAGATGTAGGCCTTAATAATAACACCAGCGTCACCATTGGCGGACCGAGAGTCAAAAACGGTGTAATGTTAATAAACATACAAGGACGCACCCGTTAACTGCGTTAAAAACAGTTTAGAGATTGCCTCTTTTCCATTTTTTATGGCTTTTTACATTAGTTTATATTAGACTTTTCAATAATTCGATAATTCAGTCTAAGGAATTTTTCCGGCCATTGATCACATTATCCAAAATTGGACGTCATAAACTTAAAAATAAATTGCTGCTTTCTTTTTTTATTATTTTTACGCCATTAATTTTAATATCCAAAACAATAGTCTTTATTCTAAGCTGGAAATTTGACGAAATCGTTCTCCCTTTAAAGACTTTCTACACATTAATTGCCTTGGACATTTTATTTTTTCTTCTGGCTTTGGTTGTTTTTGCCTATCTGTTGTCACGATCTGTGACGAAACCATTGAAAAGATTTACAGATACGATAGGCAACAGTAAAAAAGGGGACTACAGCATTCGTTTGCACTATAACGCCGGAGATGAAATCGGCAGCCTGGCCCGATATTTTAACGAGTTCATGATCCGCATGGAAAAATATCATGGCCGGTTAAAAGAAAAAAATCTCAAAACAATTGAGATCCAAAAAACCCTTAAAGCAGTAGAAAAAGAACGTCGCAAGCTTTTAATTCAATTGCAAAAATCTCAGAAAATGGAAGCCATTGGAACCCTTGCCGGAGGGATTGCCCATGATTTTAACAATATTTTGTCAAGTATTTTCGGCTATGCGCAACTGGCCCAGATGATCGGAGGAGATCAAGAAAAATTAAACATTCACATGAATCAAATTCTTAAAAGTGCCCAGCGTGCAGCTGAACTTATTGAGCAGATTCTAACCTTCAGCCGCCAGACGGAGGATGAAAAAAGGCCCCTGAAACTGCACCTTGTTGTTAAAGAAGCACTTAAGCTTCTCAGGGCGTCCATACCCGCCACAATTGACATGGTCACCCAGGTGGAGACGACAGACATGGTGAACGCAAATCCCACCCAAATGCATCAAATGATCGTACACCTGTGCACAAACGCCTATCATGCGATGATAACATCTGGTGGAACTTTGACGGTTAGTCTGACCACAGTCGATGAAATTCAATTTGAACACCAGAGCAAAGACTATTTTCAGCCTGGGCCATTCCTAAAATTTATGGTTAAGGATACCAGCCCCAGCATGAATCAAGGGGCCTTCAAAAAGACATATGACGAAGATTCCACAACCGACAATGACGGACAGGAAACAAGATTAGGGTTCACCCTGATCGAGACAATCGTCAAAGATCATAATGGCCTTTCTTACATTGAACGTATTACAGGACAGGGAACCTCATTTTTTGTTTATCTGCCGATTGTAACGAAAAGTGTTTCAACAGCAGGCAGTCTCATTGGTATGGATGTATCTCTGAAAACAGGTGAAGAGACCATTATGATCGTCGAGGATGAGCATGATCTACTGGTTTTAATTGAAGAACTGCTTAGCAAATTCGGTTATTCAGTCCACCCATTTAATAACGGAAAAAGCGCATTGGATGCATATCAAAAAGCCGAAACCAACTTTGATATGGTCATTACCGACATGACCATGCCCCATATGACCGGAATTGCCCTGGCTGAAGCCATATTATCTAAAAACGAGAATATGCCTATAATTTTGTGCTCCGGCTATAATGAAACCATCAGCAATTCTCGAATCAAATCCATAGGTATTCAGGCCTTTCTCAAAAAGCCCTTGGATACATCTGAGTTACTCAACACCATAAGAATGGTACTTGATAAATAAAAAAACTTTGACAGAAGGTAGATCTCTCTAATGCCAAAGTTTTTTAAAATTTAAAATGGGTATGGCGTTTGCTCACACCCATTTATACGTCTCAATTAATCGGTGATTAACTCAATCTGGACCATCGGAGCAACATCCCCTTTACGCGGTCCAAGCTTGGTAATTCGAGTGTAGCCACCCTGCCTTGAGTCAAACTTCTCTGCTACCTCTTCAAAAAGGGCATGCACAACATCTTTTTCACGGATTACGGCCATAGCTTGGCGTCTGGCATGAAGATCCCCACGCTTGGCGAGGGTAATCATTTTATCGGCAATCTTACGAAGACCTTTGGCTTTAGCCTCAGTGGTCTTGATGCTGCTGTGTTTGAACAGAGAAGTTACCATGTTCCTAAACATCGCCTTTCTATGGGCGGAGGTTCTGTTGAGCTTTAATACGGATTTTCTATGCTTCATGGTATTTATTCTCCTTCCTGAGTATTCACATCTTCCGGCGGCTCGATCCCCTCAAGGTCCATCCCCAAAGACAATTCCATTGAATTGAGTACTTCTTTGATTTCATTGAGTGATTTTCGGCCGAAATTTTTTGTCTTGAGCATTTCGCTGTCGGTTTTCTGAACCAGCTGGTAAATGGTATGGATTCTAGCATTTTTCAGACAGTTTGAACTGCGAACGGAAAGCTCGAGCTCATCAACGGAACGGTAAATATTCTCATTGAATCCTTTTTCACCTTCGTCGGTCTTATATTCCGATTCATCAGGTTCCAGTTCTTCATCAAAATTGATGAATGGATTCATCTGCTCCTTAAGTATTTTTGCACCGTAGGCAACAGCATCATCAGGCGTAACACTACCGTCCGTCCAGACTTCAAAGGTCAATTTGTCATAGTCGGTTTTCTGGCCGATACGAGACGTCCCAACCACATATTTTACTCTCTTAATGGGGGAAAACGCTGAATCAATAGGGATAGTTCCGATAGGGGCATCGTCATCCTTATTTGCGGATGACAGGGCATAGCCCTTGCCAGTTTTCACAACCATGACGATATTGAGTTTCCCATTTTTATTTACGGTGGCAATATGCTGCTCCGGGTTAAGAATTTTAACCCGACCTTCGGGACTCACGATGTCCGCACCGGTAACCTCTGCCTCGCCGGTTACGTTAAGGGTCAATATTTTTTCTTCTGGATCGTCCACCTTGAGCTTTAATTCTTTCAGATTAAGGATAATCTCGGAAACATCTTCCCTAATATCTGATATAACGCTGTATTCGTGAAGCGCATCATCGAATTTCACGGAGACTATGGCGGCGCCATAAATGGATGATAAAATAATTCGCCGAAGCGAGTTACCAATGGTGATGCCGTATCCCCTTTCAAGGGGTTCACACACAAACTTGCCATAGGTGGAAGTTGTGGTAACATCAAGCTTTTCCGGCTTGATCATCTCTCGCCAGTTAACATATGCAAGATTTTCAGATGACATTTAAATCTCCTGAATAGATAATTTGGTAAATCATGTATATGATAAACCTATTTTGAATAGAGCTCGACGATCAACTGTTCCTGGATCGGTAGTGAAATATCTTCCCGTGCAGGAAGTCCTTTAATTTCACCTTTAAAACTGTCTTTATTGATTTCAAGCCACTGGGGAATACCACGCCTTACAATGGCGTCCAGGGAGTCGATAATGGCCTGGATAGTTCTACTTTTTTCAGAAAGTTCGATAACATCCCCTTTTTTTACCTGATAGGATGGAATATTAACCTTTTTCCCGTTTACGGTAAAATGATTGTGACGAACAAAATGGCGACCCTGATTTCTAGAATTTACGAATCCAAGTCTGAATACGGTATTATCTAACCGAGTCTCAAGTAATGTCAACAAATTAATGCCGGTAATGCCTTTTTGACGGTCTGCTCTTTTAAATGTGTTTCTAAATTGCTTCTCAGATACACCATAAATGCGTTTAACTTTTTGTTTTTCCCGAAGCTGCATTCCGTAATCTGATTGCTTAACTCTTTTCTGACCGTGTTCACCCGGGGGAAACCCTCTACGATCAAAACTGCATTTATCAGAAAAACAACGATCACCTTTTAAAAAAAGCTTCATATTTTCACGTCTGCACTGTCTGCAGACAGAACCTCTATATCTTGCCAAGTTTCCTCCTTTATCGCTTTAGATAAAGTTTACACATCTGAATTTTTTCGAAATATTCACTTGATATGTCCGAAATGAAAAGTATCTCGTTCCTGGTTTGGACGAAGACTTGCCCACTTGCAAGCCGCAGATGGGTGAGTATGCGTTCAAACAATTACACACGTCTTCTTTTGGGTGGGCGGCACCCATTATGCGGTACCGGGGTAACATCCTTAATCATGGAAATATTAAACCCCAGTGCATGTAGAGCCCGAAGCGCAGATTCTCTTCCAGGACCGGGCCCCTTAACATAAACCCCAACGTTTTTCATACCATGTTCCATTGCTTTGGCACCTGCATCTTCAGCAACCAATTTGGCCGCAAAAGGTGTGGATTTTCTAGAGCCTTTGAAGCCCTGCATTCCGGCAGATGACCAGGAAATGGTGTTGCCGTTTTCATCTGCAATAGTGACAATGGTGTTATTAAAGGTTGACTGAATATGCACTATGCCGGTTGATATATTTTTCTTAACCCGCTTTTTGGCAACGACTTTTTTAGACTTTTTCGCCATAATTATTATCCCTTTTAGTTAAGTCCTACTTTTTCTTCTTCACTGCCGCGCGTTTAGGACCTTTTCTTGTTCTGGCGTTGGTACTAGTCCGCTGCCCGTGGCAGGGCAGGCCTTTACGATGGCGCAGTCCCCTGTAGCATCCTAAGTCCATCAACCGCTTTATGTTCATGGACACTTCAGAACGCAGTTCACCTTCAACCTTGAACTCGGCATCAATGACCTTCCTGATTTCATTTACCTGTTCTTCGGTCAAATCGTTTGCCTTGATTGTGGGTTCAATACCCGTTTTTTCAAGTATCTGCTTAGATCTGCTGCTACCGATACCATAGATATAGGTTAAAGCGATCCACGCATGCTTATCTCTTGGTAAGTCAACTCCAGCTATACGTGCCAAATTTTTCTATCCTCCTATCCTTGACGCTGTTTATGGCGCTTGTTGACACAAATGACTCTGATGACACCGCGCCTTTTAATAACCTTGCAGTCTCTACAGATTTTTTTTACGGATGCTCTGACTTTCATCTAACTGCTCCTCATCTCATTATTCCAATATATACTTCATTTTTGTTCTTAACCGATAGATATTATTTATACCGGTAGGTAATTCTGCCACGGCTTAGATCATAGGGAGATATTTCCACGGTCACTCTGTCGCCGGGAAGTATTTTTATAAAATGCATTCTCATTTTCCCGGATATATGTGCCAGCAGAACATGCTTATTTTCCAATTCGACCTTGAACATGGCATTGGGAAGCGTTTCAAGGACTTTACCATCTACTTTAATGGGCTCTTCTTTGGCCATAACTAATTTCTTCTCCTTTGTGGTGCCATATCAGGACCGGCTTTTGATCCGTTTATTTCCCGAACGGCCCAAAAAACCATCATAATTGCTGGTAATCAAATGAGACTCTATCTGGGAAATGGTATCAATAGCGACACCAACGACAATCAACAGCGCTGTCCCGCCGAAATAAAAAGGTACGTTAAACTTATTCATCAAGACTGTAGGCAACACACATACGACTGAGACATACGCAGCCCCACCCACAGTAATTCTTGTAAGCACCTTGTCAATATATTCAGCTGTCCGCTTGCCAGGTCGAATGCCCGGGATGTACCCGCCGTTCTTTTTCATATTTTCGGCAACATCTTCAGGATTAAATTGAACTGCAGTATAAAAAAAGCAAAAGAAGACAATAAAACCAACATATAGCAGGTAATACCAAATTGTCCCCGGACTAAACATGTTGGCCATAGTCTGCATAACAGGCAGATTAATAAACTGGGCCAACGTGGTGGGGAACATAATGATGGAAGATGCAAAAATAGGCGGAATAACTCCCGATGTATTTATCTTAAGCGGAAGATGCGAAGTCTGTCCGCCATACATTTTTCGACCGACCACGCGTTTGGCATAATGAACAGGAATTCTACGTTGGGCAAGTTCCATGAAAATAATGGCAGCGATCACAGCAACCATCAAAACAATGAGAATAATGGTCGAAAACAATCCCATTTCACCAGTACTTAATAACCGTCCCATCTTAATACCTGCTGAGGGCATATTGGCTACAATACCGGCAAAAATAATCAGAGAAATACCATTACCAATCCCTCTTTCGGTGATCTGCTCACCAAGCCACATGATAAATGCGGTTCCCGCTGTCAGGGTAATAATAGTGATCAGCCTGAAGGCCCACCCAGGATAAGGTACGATGGGTATACCGGCGGGCGATGTCATGGATTCAAGGCCGACAGCAATTCCAAAACCTTGTATGGCGCTTAAAACAACCGTACCATACCTGGTTAACTGGGTCTTCTTTTTACGACCGGCATCCCCTTCTTTTTTAAGCTGTTCAAGATAAGGAACAACCACGGTCATCAGTTCCAGGATAATGGAAGCACTAATATAAGGCATGATACCTAAGGCAAAAATAGATAGCCTCTGGAGCGCTCCACCAGAGAACATATTGAACATGGAAAATAATGTGCCTGAAGCCGACGCAAAAAAAGATTCCAGTGCCGCCCCGTCAATACCAGGCGTCGGGACATGCACCCCGACCCTATAGACAAAGAGCAATCCAAGGGTTATCAGTATTTTACGTTTTAACTCCGGCAGTTTAAGCATATTCTGGTAGCTGTTCTGTATCATTGGAACTTTTCCTTATACCTTAAGGCTTATTCTACTCTGCCACCGGCAGTTTCAATTTTTTCTTTGGCACTCTGGGAAACCAAAAGATTTTTCAAGACAAATTTCTTGCTGACTTCGCCATCACCAAGAAGCTTAACGCCATCCACAATCCCTTTGACTATGCCGGCTTCCCTGAGAACTGTTTCAGTAATTTCCGCACCGTCTTCAAACCGATCAAGATCTTTCAAATTGAGAATGGCATTATGGGTTTTGAACATATAGTTTTTAAATCCACGCTTGGGCAAACGCCGGTAAATTGGCATCTGACCACCTTCAAAACCAGGGCGAACAGACCCACCAGAACGAGCCTTTAGGCCTTTATGTCCTCTCGTTGAGGTTTTACCCATACCGGAACCTGGGCCACGCCCTACTCTTTTTCTATTTTTTCTGCTACCGGGAGCAGGAGCCAGATCGTGTAACTGCATCCTAAACCTCCTCTACTTTCACCAGGTGTGATACCTTTTTCACCTGCCCCATAATCACAGGGGTATTATCGTGCTCCACAGTATGGTGCATACGTTTAATGCCCAGGGAGCGTATAATCCGTCCATGCTTAGCAGGACGACCGATGGCGCTTCGTATTTGTGTAATCTTAATTTTATCAGCCATAGTTCGCCTCTTTATATTTCTTCAGGGTTAAGCCCGCGTCTTTTGGCAACTTCTTCCTTGGTACACAAGGACTGTAAGCCTGCCATGGTGGCTCTTACAATGTTCTGGGTATTGTGGGAACCAATGCATTTGGTCAAAATATCAGTTACACCAGCTGCTTCAAGGACCGCACGGATACCACCGCCGGCTATCAGTCCGGTACCGGGAGAAGCCGGTTTGAGAAGAACCCGGCCTGACCCTGCGTGCCCCAATACTTCAAAGGGAACCGTCCCATTCAAAATAGCAACTTTTTTCATATTTCGTTTGGCTTTTTCCATTCCCTTTCTAATCGCTTCAGGAACTTCTTTGGCCTTTCCCAGTCCATATCCCACGCTGCCTTCACCATCACCTACCACAACCAGGGCAGTAAAGGTAAAATTTCGGCCACCTTTAACGACCTTCGCAACACGGTTAATTCTGACGACCTTGTCGATCAGACCTGTATCTTCCATCTGCTGTTGTTGTCTTGCCAAGGGTGTTCCTCCTTAATTAGAATTCAAGACCGGCTTCCCGGGCCCCGTCTGAAAGTGCTTTAACTCGTCCGTGAAAAAGGAACCCATTCCGATCAAAAACAACCTTTCTAATTCCTTTATCCATTGCCCTTTTACCAATAAGGTTACCCACGGCCTTTGCGACATCCTGCTTTTTACCCTCAACCGGTGAATCTTTGTATTCTTTGTCAAGAGTTGAAGCTGCAGCCAGCGTAGTTCCTTTTGTGTCGTCTATAATCTGGGCATAAATATGCTTGGCTGTTCTAAAAACGCTAAGTCGGGGACGTTCCTGATTGCCAAATATATTTTTTCTAATCCGTTTTTTTCTTTTAAGCCGTGCAACCAGCCTTGGTGATGTATTTGCCATAATCTATATTCCCCACCTTTTAATCTTTACCAGCAGTCTTACCTGCTTTTCTGATAATTCTTTCGTCAGCATACATAATGCCTTTGCCTTTATAAGGCTCGGGAGGTCTAATAGCTCTAATATTTGCTGCGGCCTGACCCAAAAGCTCTTTATCTATGCAGCTAAGGGTAACTTCGACGTTTTTGTCCACAGCTGCCGTTACACCATCAGGCAGGGCAAAATCTACTGGATTTGAATATCCAACAGACAACACCAAATTTTTTCCTTTGGCCTCAGCCCTATACCCAATGCCGGAAAGTATCAGTTTTTTCTCATAACCTTGGGTAACACCATGTACCATATTGAAAATAAGAGATCTGAAAAGCCCCTGCAGAGCGACTTTCTTTTTATCAGAAGTGTCAGTGGATACATTCAATACCTGGTTATCAATTTCAATATTAACTGCCGGATGCAGCTTGCGGTCAAGACTGCCTTTAGGCCCTTTGACATTGATGGTATCGCCATCAAGGGTGATCTGAACCTTATCTGGAAGCTGAACCGGCTTTTTTCCTATTCTGGACATCTTATAGCTCCTGTCTTACCAAACGTTACAAAGAATTTCACCGCCGACCTTTGCTTCTTTAGCCTGCTTGTCGGTCATCAACCCCTTAGAAGTGGAAATGATGGAAATACCTAAGCCATTTAATACCGGCTGAATATTTTTTGATTTAGCATATACCCTGCAAGAGGGTTTGCTGACACGCTGTATACCAAAAATGCTTGGTTCGCCTTCTGAAACATATTTCAAGAACACCCGGATAACCCCCTGGGTCTCGTTTTCAAGAAATTTGTAATCTTTGATATACCCTTGCTCCTTCAGCACCCGCACCATTTCAAGTTTAATTTTTGATCCGGGGATATCCACCTTGGACAAACCTGCCTTTCCACCATTTCTGATTATGGTCAGCATGTCTGCAATTGGATCACTAGTTGCCATTTGAAAATCTCCTTAAATAAGCTGATATTTATACAACTGTTAGAATCTGAACCCGTTACCAAGAAGACTTGGTTACGCCGGGCAATTTACCCTGTGAGGCAAGCGTTCTAAAACAGATTCTGCAAATACCAGCTTTTCTAATAAATGCACGTGGTCTACCGCATAAGGGGCACCTGTTGTAGGCCCGTACACCAAATTTGGGTTTTCTTTGTGCCTTTGCGATTAAAGCTTTTTTAGCCAAACTATCTTCCTCCTTAGGTCCTTAGTTTTTAAAGGGCATTCCCATTAACTTAAGAAACGATTTTCCCTCTTCGTCAGTTTGGGCTGTGGTGACAACCGTTACATTGAGGCCCTTGATAGCATCAGTCTTATCATAGTCAATTTCAGGAAAAATGATATGTTCAGTAATACCTAAGCTGTAATTGCCCCGGCCATCGAATGCTTTACCTGAAATACCTCTAAAATCCCTAACACGGGGAAGAGCGATGTTAATTAGTCGGTCAAGAAAGTCATACATTTTTTCCCGTCTAAGTGTAACTTTGCAGCCAATGGGAAGATCCGCACGCAATTTAAAATTTGCGATCGGTTTCTTTGCCCGGGTGATTACAGCTTTTTGTCCTGCAATCAATCCAAGCTCCTGGGCTGCTGTTTCAACAATTTTCGGGTTTCTGACTGCCTCGCCAAGCCCCATATTCAGTACAATTTTCTCCAACTTCGGCACCTGGCACTGGTTGGTGTATTTGAACTCGTCTTTCAGTGCAGGAACTACTTCGTTGGTATACTTTTCCTTAAGCGTAGTCATTTATTTTCTCCGGCTTTAGGTGTTATGAGTCTATCTGCTGACTGCATTTTTTACAGACTCTTACCCGTTTTCCATCCTCAAGCTGCTTGATTCCAACACGGGTCGGTTTGACACAGGAATTGCACATCAGCATGAGGTTAGATACATCCATAGGCATGGCTTTTTCAACGATGCCTCCCTGCGGGTTTTCCTGGGAGGGACGCTGATGAACTTTGACCACGTTGATATTTTCAACAACAATCCGGTTCGTCTTTTTGACAACTTTAAGCACCTTGCCAATTTTACCTTTGTCCTTGCCGGTCAACACCTTAACTTTATCGTCTTTTTTTATTCTTATTTTCATGACTTGTTTTGTTCTCCCTGGCTTGGATCAAAGTACGTCAGGAGCAAGAGAGATAATCTTCATAAAACGCCTTGCCCGAAGCTCTCTTGCAACTGGTCCGAAAATACGGGTTCCCACCGGTTCGTTATTTTTATTAATCACAACAGCGGAATTATCATCAAAACGGATGGATGATCCGTCGGGACGGGAGATCTCTTTTTTGGTTCTGACAATAACTGCTTGAACGACATCTCCCTTGCTGACCTTTGAATTGGGAATAGCCTCTTTTACGGAAACAACAATCACATCTCCGATGGTGGCGTATCTTCTTTTAGAGCCACCAAGAACTTTTATGCAGTACAGTTCTTTGGCGCCTGAATTGTCAGCGACTGTCAGTCTGGTTTCACTTTGAATCATTATTCAACTCCTTAAACACTAGACCGCTTTTTTAACAATTTCAGTAACCCGAAACCGCTTTAATTTACTTAGTGGCCTGGTTTCGATAATTTTGACTTCGTCACCAATTCTACATTCGTTCTGCTCATCATGGGCGTGATATTTTTTGTAGCGTTTGATGTATTTTTTATACACCTTATGCTGTACAAATCTTTCAACCCTTACCACCACGGACTTATCCATTTTGTCGGACACGATCAGACCAATCAGCTCTTTTTTATTTTTTTTTATAGTTTCCATATCGATACTCGTTAGTTAGCTAATTTTGATATTCATTTCTTTGGAAATCGTGTAAAGCCTGGCGATGTCTTTTCTTACACTGGACAGATTAGCAGTATTCGCGAGCTGACCCACATTATTCTGAAAACGAAGGTTAAACAGTTCCTTTTTAAGCTCAACGATTTTATCTTTAATCTGACCTGGATCCATATCCCTGATTTCACTGGCCTTTAACATTATTTGCTCCTCTCCACAAAACGGGTTTTCACGGAAAGTTTTCTGGCAGCCAGCCTTAAAGCCTCTTTAGCCAATTCTCTATCAACGCCTTCCATCTCATAGAGAATTTTGCCCGGTTTTACCCGTGCCACCCAAGCATCCGTTGCACCTTTACCTTTACCCATTCTCACTTCAGCCGGTTTTTTGGTAATTGGATGATCAGGAAAGAAACGAATCCAGCTTTTACCCTGCCTTTTAGCCTTTCTGGTCATCGCGACCCTGGCCGCCTCAATCTGTCTTGCATTTACATACCCACATTCCACAGCCTGGAGTCCATAATCTCCAAAACTCAATGTATTGCCCCGAGTGGGTGTTCCTTTGGTTCTACCGCGGAACTGTTTACGGTATTTGATATTTCTGGGACTCAGCATTTGCTAATTTCTCCTTATCACCTTTAATTAGTTGCCAGAGTCTGCTCACCAGGGTTTATAACTTCCCCTTTGAAAATGAACACTTTAATACCAATGGCCCCATAGGTAGTCTTGGCTTCAATGAATCCGTAATCGACATCAGCTCTAAGCGTATGCAAAGGAATTCTGCCTTCCTTGTACCATTCGGTTCTGGCCATTTCAGCACCACCCAGACGACCTGAGCAGATAATTTTAATACCTTTGGCCCCGAATCTCATGGCAGAGGAAACACTTCTCTTCATTGCCCTTCTAAAGGCGATGCGTTTTTCAAGCTGGCTTGCAATATTTTCAGCAACCAACTGTGCGTCAATTTCAGGTCTTCTGACCTCTTTAATATCAATCAAAACTTCGGGATTAAGCATTTTTTCAAGCTCATTTTTCAGCAAAGCGATCTCTGCACCCTTTTTACCGATAATAATACCGGGTCTGGCTGCAAACACTCTAAGCCGAATTTGTTTAGAAAACCGCTCAATCTCAATTTTGGAGATACCGGCGTGATACAATTTCTTTTTCAAATACTTTCTAACTTTGAAATCTTCTTCGACAAAGCTTGCATATTCTTTGTCAGCGTACCATCTGGAATCCCAAGTCCTGATGATGCCTAATCTTAATCCGGTAGGATTTACTTTCTGGCCCAAGCCTTTTCCTCCTTGTTTAAACGGTTTCTTCTACAACCACTGTTAAATGACTGGTTCTTTTTAGAATACGGGCAGCTCTTCCCCTTGCCCGCGGCCTGAACCGCTTCATGGATGGTCCATGATCAACAATCACATTTTTCACTACCAGCTTGTCAACATCCATCTCATTGTTATGCTCAGCATTGGCAATGGCAGACTGCAGGGTTTTATACATGATTCCTGCTGCCTTCAATGGCATAAACTTTAATAAGGTCAGCGCCTGCTCGGCATTTTTGCCTTTAATCTCGCTGATAGGCAAGCGCAGCTTAAACGGTGAGATCCTTGCGTATCGTGTAGTCGCTTTAACTTCCATTTTTTAAATTCCCTTTAAATCCTTGCAGATTACCGTTTGGATTTTTTATCTGCGGCATGACCCCAATAAGTTCTTGTGGGTGAAAATTCACCAAGTTTATGCCCCACCATATTTTCCGTCACAAACACAGGAATAAATTTTTTTCCGTTATGGACGGCAAACGTATTGCCAACCATTTCAGGTAAAATAGTGGAACGGCGCGACCAGGTTTTGATTACCTTATTGCTACTAGACTTCTGGGCTTCAAGAACCTTTTTAAGAAGCTCAGGCGCGATATAGGGTCCTTTTTTTAATGATCTTGGCATAATTATTCACCTATTTCCTTTTAGCCCTTCTTTTAACAATATACTGATCTGTCCTAGCATTTTTACGGGTTCTTTTACCCTTGGCAGGCACACCCCATGGAGAACAAGGCTGCCGACCGCCAGAAGAACGGCCTTCACCACCACCCATTGGATGATCTACAGGGTTCATAGCAACGCCTCGAACAGAAGGACGTTTTCCCATCCATCTGGTACGGCCTGCTTTGCCTATACTGACATCGCTGTGTTTCTCATTTCCAACGCGTCCGACAGTAGCTTTACATTTAACATGGATCATACGAACTTCACCGGAAGGAAGCAGGATCTGGGCGTAAGCGCCTTCTTTGGCCATAAGCCGTGCATATCCGCCGGCACTTCTGACGATCTGCCCGCCCTTATTCTGCTTCAATTCTATATTATGGATTCTGGTACCAGTAGGTATATTTTCCAAGGGCAGACAGTTACCTGGTTTGATATCAGCATCAGGGCCGGTTTCAAGGATATCACCCACTTTAATATCAAGTGGAGCCAGAATATACCTTTTCTCACCATCAGCATAGGTCAACAGAGCAATCCTGGCTGATCGATTTGGATCGTATTCAATTGCAGAAACTTTGGCTGGAATTCCGTCTTTATCCCGTTTAAAATCGATGATACGATATTTTTTCTTAGCCCCGCCACCTCTATGCTTAGCTGTTATTCTTCCGTATGAATTTCGGCCGGACCGTTTATTGAGTTTTTTAGTCAGCCTGCGTTCTGGTCTATCTTTTGTAATTTCTTCAAAAGATAAATACTCCTGAGCGCGTCTTCCCGGAGATGTCGGCTTGGTCTTAACTATTGTTGACATATTAATACCTCTTTACACACCTTCAAAAAAATCAATTCGTTGTCCGGGCATCAGAGTGACAACGGCTTTTTTCCAATCTACTTTTTTGCCGATAATTCTGCCACGCTGTTTTATTTTACCTTTAACCTGTATGGTCCGAACCTGTTTAACCTTTGCATTGAACGCTTTTTCAACAGCATTTTTAATTTCAACCCTGTTGGCATTCTTGGCGACTTTTAAAGTTACCTGGTTGAACAACTCTCTTTGAAGTGTGGATTTTTCAGTTACCACAGGTCCACGGAGGATGTCATATTCAATCATTTTAGCTCAGCCTCCCCTTGATGTTTCCAATACTGGATTCAACCAGCAAAAGATTTTTAAACTTTAATATATCGTAAACATTGAGACCTTCAGTCTTAATCACTTTAACATCCGGAATATTCCTGGAAGAAAGAGCAAGTTTTTCATCGTCATTGTCTGAAACAATAAGAAGATCATCAAGCTTCAGAGCTGAAAGAACATTTGCCAATGCCTTTGTTTTAATTTCTTCAAGTTCAAGAGCGTCTATAACAAAAAGCTGACTGTCAGAAACTTTCGCGCTTAAAGCCATTTTAAGGGCAAGCTTTCTTACCTTTTTAGGCACTTTTATTTCATAGGATCTTTGGCTAGGACCAAAAATAACGCCACCACCTTTACGCAAAGGCGATTTTATACTACCAGCCCGAGCATTGCCTGTTCCCTTCTGCCTGAATAATTTCTTCGTAGAACCTGAAATCATACCCCTGGTCTTAGACGCAGCCGTCCCTACTCGCTTTGACACGAGTTGGGACCGAACGACCTCGTGAAGAACACTTGTTTTAACCGGTATGCTGAAAATTTCGTCAGGTAGCTCGATTTCAGACACTTTAGCACCTGTACTGTTTAACACCTCTACAGCAGCCATTATTCTTCCTCTTCAATTTTGATCGACTATGCATCACTGCGAAATATTTGCAATACCCATAGCCGCTATTCGTCTATTTATTTAGACTGATGCTCTGCCGTGTTGTCAAAAATTATATCCAACACGACATCAAAAACTGTTTTATTTTGTTACATCAGCTTTACGCACTTCTACAACGCCTGTCTTGCAACCTGGAACAGCGCCTTTTACAAGAATAAGATTGTCTTCGTGCTTAATATCTACAATCGTTAAATTTTTAACCGTAACTTTATCTACACCCTTATGACCAGGCAATCTTTTTCCTTTAATGACCTTTGCCGGCCACGCAGAGTTACCAATTGAGCCTGGTTTTCTATGGTTTCGGTTACCGTGAGTTTCCGGGCCCCTAGAGAACCCATGACGCTTGATAGTACCCTGAAAGCCACGCCCTTTTGATGTACCGGTTACAGTTACTTTGTCACCAATTGAAAACATATCCACACCGATAGTAGTACCGGGTTCAATCTCTTCAGCTGGCTCTCCTCTAAATTCTCTTAAAACGCGAAAGCCTTTATCCGATGCTTTTTTTAAATGTCCTGCAATGGGTTTGTTTAAACGCTCAACCGGCTTTTCATCAAACCCGAGCTGCAAAGCTGTATACCCGTCAGTCTCTTCTGTTTTTATCTGGGTTACAACACAGGGTCCAACCTGCAGCACTGTAACAGGAACGAGCTGTCCATCGGAGGCAAACACATTGGTCATTCCGATTTTTTTTCCTAACAATCCACTCATCATAACAAATATGTCCCTGTTAATGCACTATAATTTAATCTCGACGTCCACACCAGGGGACAGGTCAAGTTTCATTAACGCGTCCACTGTCTGCTGTGTCGGCTCAAGAATATCCATCATTCTTTTGTGCGTTCTAATTTCAAACTGCTCACGGGACTTTTTGTTCACATGAGGAGAACGCAACACAGTAAATTTGTTGATCCTGGTAGGCAGGGGAACCGGTCCCACGATTCTGGCACCGGTTTTCCTTGCTGTATCAACAATATCTACTGAAGACTGATCAAGCAGCTTATGATCATAAGCTTTGAGCCTAATTCTGATTTTAGTCTTCAACATTGTTATTGCTCTTTCTTAATCTACTATTCTATAATTTCGCCAACAACACCAGCACCAACAGTACGGCCACCCTCACGAATAGCGAAACGCAGCTCTTTTTCCATGGCGATGGGGTTGATCAATTCGACGTTGATGGTAGCATTATCACCGGGCATAATCATCTCAACGCCTTCGTCCAGCGTCAAAACGCCTGTTATATCGGTAGTTCTGAAAAAGAACTGAGGCCTGTAACCGGTAAAGAAAGGCGTATGACGACCACCTTCTTCCTTGCTCAGGGCATACATTTCGGCTTTAAACTTGGTATGCGGTGTAATGGTGCCGGGTTTGCAGACAACCTGACCACGCTCAACCTGATCTCGCTTCGTACCACGCAGGAGCAGACCAACATTATCACCAGCCTGACCTTCATCCAGAAGCTTCCTGAACATTTCAACACCAGTACACACCGTCTTAGCTGTATCTCTGATGCCAACGATTTCAATTTCTTCGCCGGTCTTGATCACACCGCGCTCAATACGACCAGTTACAACCGTACCACGCCCGGAGATAGAGAATACGTCTTCAATTGGCATAAGGAAGGGTTTTTCCGTATCTCTTTCAGGCTCAGGGACATAGGAGTCAAGAACATCTAGAAGTTCAAAAATCGGCTTGGCTTCTTCTGCATCAACATCATCACATTCCAGAGCTTTAAGTGCAGAACCACGAATAATCGGGGTTTCATCTCCTGGGAATTCATAAGTATCAAGAAGCTCTTGGAGCTCCATTTCAACCAACTCAATCAATTCTTCATCATCGACCATGTCGCATTTATTCAGAAAAACAACGATCTTAGGCACACCAACCTGACGGGCAAGCAGGATATGTTCACGCGTCTGGGGCATTGGACCGTCGTCAGCAGACACAACAAGAATAGCGCCATCCATCTGGGCGGCACCGGTGATCATATTTTTGATATAATCGGCATGGCCCGGGCAATCAACATGCGCGTAATGGCGGCTGTCGGTCTCATATTCAACATGGGCCGTAGCAATAGTAATACCACGCTCTCTTTCTTCAGGAGCTTTATCAATTTCGTCAAAGGGAACATATTCACCATTCCCTTTCAAGCCGGCAAGTTTAGTAATCGCCGCAGTCAGAGTGGTTTTCCCGTGATCGATATGCCCGATTGTCCCGATGTTTACATGCGGTTTGTTCCGCTCAAATTTCTCCTTAGCCATCTTCTGTATTCCTCCTGTGGAATGTTTACAAAGATATTTTTAAATCTCTACCACCTAAAATGCGCGAACGCCTTATTGGCTTCTGCCATCCTATGTGTATCTTCTCTTTTCTTGATTGCCCCGCCACGCTCGTTATAAGCATCCATCAATTCAGCAGCAAGCTTATTCGCAAAGCCTTTTTCAGAACGACTCCTACTGAAATTGATAAGCCACCTGAAAGCCAAAGCTGTCTGACGACCGGGTTTTATATCAGTGGGCACCTGATATGTAGACCCTCCGATCCTTCTTGATTTTACTTCAACAGAAGGCCTGATATTATCAATCGCTTTTTTAAACACCGCCAGAGCAGGTTCACCAATTTTATCTTCAGCAATCATCAACGCATTAGCCACAACTTTCCGGGCAGCATTCTTTTTGCCGTCTTTCATAACACAATTGACAAACTTGGCCGCAAGCTTTTCTTCATGCGTGGCATCCTGCATGAAACCTTCTTTAAACACTAATTTTTCTGCCATCTTAAAAAGTCCACCAAATTTATATTTTATTAATACGAATGCTTAAATACCCATCGTGACTACTTGGGACGCTTCGCACCATATTTTGAACGCCCCTGGCGACGATCGTCTACACCCAGCGTATCAAGAGCACCCCTGACAATATGATAGCGCACACCTGGAAGGTCTTTCACCCTACCACCTCTAACCAGAACGACAGAGTGTTCCTGAAGATTATGCCCCATACCCGGGATATAAGCCGCAACCTCCATTCCGGTTGTCAAACGGACTCTCGCAACCTTTCTTAAGGCCGAGTTCGGTTTTTTAGGCGTAGAAGTATACACCCTAGTGCAAACCCCACGTTTTTGAGGCCCGCCCTTCAACGCCGGCGTACTAACCTTTTTTTCAGCTCTCTTCCTACCTTTTCTAACCAATTGATTTATGGTCGGCATAACTCCACACGCTCCTTCATCAAACATAATAAGTCGCCATACACGACAAAATATTTAATTTTACTTATACTTCCCTAAAATGTCAACAATATTTTATTTTTTCTATACCTCAGCAAATTCACCATACCCAACTTCCAAATTACGATAGCCTGGAAAGCCAGTACCTGCCGGGATAAGTCTGCCCATGACAACGTTTTCCTTTAACCCTTTAAGGCTATCATATTTACCTTCAATGGCTGCAAGCGTCAGCACCTTGGTCGTCTCCTGAAAAGATGCCGCAGACAAAAAACTGTCCGTAGACAAGGAGGCTTTGGTAATACCAAGAATCAAAGGCTCACCCTTGGCCGGTTCACCACCCTCCATGGCCACTTTGCGGTTGGTTTCTTCAAAAAGAATACGATCTACCTGCTCATCTGGGATAAAATTAGTATCTCCGGTGGATATCACTTTAACCCGGCGCATCATCTGGCGGATAACAACCTCAATATGCTTATCATTGATTCGCACACCCTGAAGCCTGTAGACCTCTTGTACCTCGTCAACCAGGTATTTGGCCAGAGCGACTTCACCCTTGATATTCATTATGTCCTGAGGATTGGCAGATCCTGCGATCAGGGGGTCACCTGACTTGACATAATCGCCGTCATAAACAGACACGTGCTGACCTTTTGGAATGGCATACTCTTTAGTTTCTCCAACATCACCGGGTTTAACCGTAACCTTCTGGCGGCCTTTGGTCCCCTTTGATACTGTGACATAGCCGTCAATTTCAGTGAGCACGGCAGGGTCCTTTGGTTTTCTAACCTCAAAAAGCTCGGCAACCCGTGGCAGACCACCGGTAATATCTTTGGTCTTGGTGGTGGCACGCGGTAACTTAGCAATAACATCGCCGGCCATGATGTTATCATCTTCTTCAACGGTAAGAATAGCGTTTACCGGCAGATAATATCGGGCAGGGGTCTTGGAACTTGGTAATTTGACCGCTTTACCCTCTTTATCCTTTACGGTAATTCTAGGCCGGACTTCAACATCCTTGCTTTCTATAATCGTTCTTGACACCTTCCCGGTAACCGGGTCTATCTGTTCTTGAACCGTGTTACCCACAATAATATCAGCAAATCTTATCCGACCCGAGACCTCTGTGATGATCGGCGTGGTAAAAGGATCCCAGGAAGCGATAATATCACCGGGCATGATCTCCTGTCCGTCCTTAACATGGAGAGTAGCACCATAAATAACACTCTCTTTGGCACGCTCACGACCCTCCTCACCGACAATAGTCACCCCACCACCTTTACGGTTCATAACAATGACATCGCCTTGGGCTGAGGTTACAGTCTGAATATCTTCGTTAAACTTTAAAATTCCACCTACACGGGCTTTAATTTCCGCAACTTCTACCTTTCTGGAGGCCGTGCCACCAATATGAAAGGTACGCATGGTCAACTGGGTTCCCGGCTCACCAATGGACTGAGCAGCCACAATGCCAATAGCCTGACCAATTTCCACAGTCACACCATGAGCAAGATCGCGGCCATAACATCTTGAACAAACCCCATGTTTTGAATTGCATGTCAATACGGATCTAATTTTTACCCGCTGAACGCCTGCAGCTTCAATTTTGACCACATGAGCCTCGTTAAGCTCCGTATCAGAAGCCACAATAAATTCGTCGGAATAGGGGTCGCGGATATCTTCCTGGGTAACGCGTCCGAGAATTCTTTCACCCAAGGTTTGAATAATCTCACCACCTTCATACAGCGCTTCAACTTCAATGCCGTTGATGGTGCCACAATCAGGCTCCACGATGGTGCAGTCCTGCCCCACATCTGCCAAGCGGCGAGTCAAATAACCGGAATTGGCCGTTTTCAGGGCGGTATCGGCCAACCCCTTACGCGCACCATGAGTAGAAATAAAGTACTGAAGTACAGACAAACCTTCACGGAAACATGCCGTAATGGGATTCTCAATAATCTCACCAGAGGGCTTGGCCATCAATCCACGCATACCGGCAAGCTGACGCATCTGATCTTTGGAACCACGGGCACCGGAATCCGCCATAACATAAACGGCATTAAGCTCTTCTGAACCGTCTGCGCCCTCTTTTTGAGGTGGATTTTTCATAACTTCCATCATGGCATTGGCAATATCGTCCGTTGCCTGCGCCCAAATATCAACAACCTTATTGTATTTTTCGCCTTGGGTAATCAGGCCTTCGGAATACTGGTTCTTGATATCTTCAATATTTTTTTCTGCTTTGCCAATCAGATCCCATTTATTTGCTGGAATAATCATGTCATCAATGCAGATGGACAGACCGCCAAGCGTAGAATTTTTGTATCCAATATCCTTGAGGCGGTCTGAAAGAATAACCGTTTCTTTTAAACCGATATTTCTGTAGGCATAGTCAATTAGCTTTACAATTGACTTCTTATCCATCAACTTATTTACCAGACTAAACGGTAGCGTAGACGTTCTTTCATCAACTTTAAAAATGGTGTACTTATCGCCTACCATCCGAACATCTGTGAACTGACCTTGCTTCAGTCCATAAAGCTGCTCCACCACCACGTCAGAAACCTGAAAGATATTTTTAAACTCTTTACGTGTTAAAACCCCTGTTGTACCCCGGGTCTTTTTAATTTCTTCATCCCCATATTTATCCAGGACAACATCAAATTCCCCACCGGACTTTAGTTCGGCAAGCGCAGCTTCAGCATCCTCCAGATTTTCGGTCCGAATACGACTCATGTTAAGCAGCACATCGCCAGGAATGGTTTCCCATAAAAGAATCCGGCCTGTAGTGGTTTCATAAATCACATCATCAATGCGAACTTTAATTTTGGCGTGAATATCCAATTCACCTGCGTCAAAGGCGAAGCGGACCTCGTCTATACTTGAAAATGTCGCCCCCTCCCCTTGCTGACCTGACATTGCCCGGGTCATATAATAAATACCCAGTACAATATCCTGGGTGGGAACAATAATGGGCTGACCGTTTGCCGGGGACAAAATATTGTTTGTGGACAACATCATAACCCTGGCTTCGAGCTGAGATTCCAATGAGAGAGGCACATGAACGGCCATCTGGTCTCCGTCAAAGTCGGCATTGAATGCCGGGCACACCAGAGGATGAAGCTGGATAGCCTTACCTTCGATCAATACCGGCTCAAAGGCCTGGAATCCAAGGCGATGCAAAGTGGGGGCACGGTTAAGCATCACCGGATACTCTTTTACCACCGCCTCAAGGGCATCCCAAACTTCAGTCTCTTCACGTTCGACCATTTTCTTGGCACTTTTAACCGTAGAAACCAGGCTTTTTTGCTCAAGGTAGTTGTAAATAAATGGTTTAAACAACTCCAAAGCCATTTTCTTTGGGATCCCACACTGGTGGAGCCGAAGTTCAGAACCCACGGTAATAACGGTACGGCCGGAATAGTCCACACGTTTACCTAAAAGGTTCTGACGGAAACGCCCCTGTTTGCCTTTAAGCGTATCAGATAATGATTTTAAAGGACGTTTGTTGGTACCCGTGACCACCCGTCCATGGCGCCCATTATCAAAAAGCACGTCCACAGCTTCCTGAAGCATCCGCTTTTCATTTCGAACAATGATATCAGGCGCATTGAGATCAACCAAGCGTTTAAGACGGTTATTGCGATTAAGCACCCGACGGTAAAGGTCGTTAAGATCAGAGGTGGCAAATCTGCCGCCTTCAAGGGGAACAAGCGGACGCAGATCCGGAGGCAAAATGGGGCAGGCCGTCAGGATCATCCGAGACGGCTCTATACCTGAAGTTAAAAAGGCATCAATAACCTTCATGCGCTTGGCCATTTTTTGCTGCTTGGCCATGGATTTGGTCAGCCCGATCTCTTCAGTAAGCTCATCATGGACCGCTTGAAGATCAATCTCATTGAGCAGGGTCAAGATAGCCTCAGCGCCTAGCCCCGCAACAAAACCCTCTTCTCCGAACTCTTCAATAGCTTCATAATACTGATCGTCGGAGAGCAATTGCATTTTTTTCAATCCGGTATCTTTGGGATCGATCACTATAAATGAATCAAAATAAAGCACCTTTTCCAAATTCTTCAATGTCATATCCAGAACATTGCCGATCTTGGAAGGTAGACTTTTGAGAAACCAAATATGAGATACAGGCGCAGCAAGTTCAATATGGGCCATACGCTCGCGTCTGACTTTGGACTGAATAACCTCAACCCCACACTTTTCGCAGACAACCCCCCGGTGTTTCATGCGTTTATATTTACCGCAATTACACTCGTAGTCCTTGGTCGGCCCAAAAACCTTGGCACAAAAAAGACCGTCACGTTCGGGCTTAAAAGTTCTATAGTTGATGGTTTCAGGCTTTTTTATTTCTCCGTAAGACCATTCCCGAATCTGATCTGAAGATGCAAGGCTGATCCGAACGCCCTGATAACTTTGAGGATCCTTGGGTTTTGCGAAGAAATCATAAATATTATCCAATGTCTTCTCCTTATTTGCTGCCTTCTATAAGATTCATATCCAGCCCCAGAGCATTGAGCTCTTTTATCAGAACCCTGAAAGATTCAGGCATTCCAGGTTCCAGGACATTCTGGCCTTTAACAATTTTTTCATACATACGGGTCCGGCCGGTCATATCATCGGATTTCACCGTAAGAAATTCCTGCAGCGCGTGGGCAGCACCGTAGGCCTCCATGGCCCAAACCTCCATCTCACCAAGTCGCTGACCACCAAACTGAGCCTTGCCGCCAAGAGGTTGCTGGGTGACAAGGGAATAGGGCCCGATGGACCGTGCATGCAATTTATCATCAACCAGATGGTGCAGTTTAAGCATATACATGGTTCCTACAGTAACCGGTTTATCAAAGGGCCTGCCGGTACGCCCGTCGTAGAGAATAGACTGACCCGAGGGGTCACTTCCGGACATGCTGATCAATTCCTTGATCTCTTCCTCTGTGGCACCGTCAAACACCGGTGTGGCCGTATGAACACCGTTTTTATAAAGGGAGACAAAGTCCATGAATTGTTCATCATCCATGGCTTCAATATCCCTGACAATGGCATCATCCACCTGCCCTTCCCTTTGTTTACGAGTCAAGGAAAATATCTGTTTGGCCTTATTCCGGAGTTCCTCCAATCGTTTTTCCTCAATCATCTCATCAATCTGCTGGCCCAGAGCATAGGCCGCCCGGCCTAAATGAATCTCAAGAATCTGCCCCACATTCATACGGGAAGGTACACCCAAGGGATTAAGCACCATATCAACAGGCCGACCGTCCTCAAAATAAGGCAGATCCTCAACCCGAAGAATTCTTGAAACAACACCCTTATTCCCATGGCGGCCAGCCATTTTATCCCCGACGGAAAGCACCCGCAACATGGCAACAGAAATTTTAATAAGCTTGAGAACCCCAGGAGGAAGGTCATCACCCTTTTCAAACCTGGAGACCTGACGGTTGAAATGCTCCCTGGCCTTTTTTATCTGCTCCTGGGCCTGTTCAAGGATAACCTGAACCTTTTCAGTTAATACCGCATCCTCAACTGTGACGTTTACCAATACCGATACAGGAACCTTTTTGAAAGTACCTGACACCACTTTGGTACCGGCCTTAACCAGGACCTTGCCGTTTCGCTCCAGATCACTGAACAGTGCATGACCATCAAGTACGGATTCAACTTTTTCCCTACCGACATCGGAAATAATTTTTATTTCATCATCACGATCTTTCTCAAAACGCTCGATCTCTTCATCTTCGATCTGGCGAGTTCTGTCATCCTTGGGCAGGCCGCGGCGTGAAAAAACTTTGGCATCTATTACTTTTCCATGTACGCCAGGGGGCACACAAAGAGACGTATCTTTTACGTCCCCAGCTTTTTCACCAAAAATGGCGCGTAACAGCTTTTCTTCAGGAGAGAGCTGGGTTTCCCCTTTAGGGGTGATTTTACCCACCAGAATATCGCCGGGTTTAACTTCGGCGCCCAGCCGGATGATACCACTATCATCCAAATTCTTCAAAGCATCTTCACCAACATTGGGAATATCCCTGGTGATCTCTTCCTTGCCAAGCTTGGTATCCCTGGCCAGCACCTCAAACTCCTCAACATGCACAGAGGTGTAAACACCATCCTTAACCAGCCGCTCGGATACCAATATGGAATCCTCATAGTTGTAACCGTCCCAAGGCATAAAGGCCACGGTTACATTTTTTCCAAGCGCCAGTTCCCCCAACTCGGTGGACGGACCATCGGCAATAACCTGCCCTTTTTTAACCCGCTCCCCTTTTTTCATTATGGGCCTATGGTTAAAACAGGTATTCTGGTTGGACCGGACAAACTTGGTACAATTATAGATAGAAACGGCCTTATTAAATTTGGGATCATCACTGTCATCATTTTTTACAACAATACGCTTTGAATCCACATCAACCACCACCCCGTCACACTCGGCGACGATGGTTACACCGGAATCTCTGGCAACAACAGCCTCCATGCCGGTGCCCACCAAAGGCGCCTCACTGCGAATCAATGGCACAGCCTGGCGTTGCATGTTGGAGCCCATAAGCGCCCTGTTGGCGTCATCATTTTCAAGAAAAGGAATCAGGGATGCAGATACGGATACCAGCTGATTTGGAGACACATCCATAAATTTTATTTCTTCGGGTGCAACCATCTCAAATTCCCCTGCAACCCGTGCGGATACAGTGGAATTAACAAAATTTCCGTCAGCATCCAAAACGGCATTAGCCTGGGCAATGGGATGCTCCTTCTCTTCAAAGGCGCTTAAATGCTGAATTATTTTACTGGCATTGCCCTCATCTACGATCCTGAAAGGAGTCTCAATAAACCCAAAATCATTTACCCGGGCATATGTACACAGAGAAACAATCAAACCGATGTTGGGCCCCTCAGGGGTCTCAATAGGGCAGATACGGCCATAATGGGAGGGGTGGACATCACGTACTTCGAAGCCTGCTCGCTCACGAGTCAATCCACCAGGTCCCAAGGCGGAAAGGCGCCGTTTATGGGTAGTTTCGGACAGAGGATTGGTCTGATCCATAAACTGGGACAACTGTGATGTACCAAAAAATTCACGAACAACCGCCGATACCGGCTTGGGGTTAATAAGGTCGTGGGGCATCATGGCATCCACTTCCTGCATGCTCATCTTTTCCTTAATCGCCCGCTCCATACGGACAAGACCAATGCGGTAGTGATTTTCCAATAGCTCACCCACCGCTCTGACCCGCCGGTTTCCTAGATGGTCAATATCATCAACCTGACCCTGGGTATCCTTGAGCTCAATCAACGTGGCTGCAGTAAGCAGAACATCCTCTTTTCTCAGGGTTTTTACATCAATTTTCGTATTAACCCCAAGGCGATGGTTCATTTTAAGACGGCCCACCTTAGACAAGTCGTAATATGCCTGTCGAAAAAACAGATGATCAATAAAATCCTGGGCCACCTCAATGGTAGCAGGATTGCCGGGACGAAGCCTGCGATAAATATCCATTAAGGCCTCTTCCTTTGATTCAATCTTATCTGAAACCAAGGTTTTTCGCATGCAGTCTGAACTGCGTGGATCTACATAGAGGATTTCAAAGGTATCGATATCCTTTTCCTCAAGCAACTCAAAAGTATCTTCTGCGATGGCATCACCGGCCTTAAACAGAGGAGCAGGATCATCGCTTGCAAGGAAGAAATTACCGGCGAACGCTTTGCCAATGAGTTCCTCTTCAGAAATAGGGATAAAATCCAACTTTTCATCTGCAAGTTGTTTTAAAGCGCGCTTGGTGAAGATTCGACCTGCCTTAACCACGACCTCTCCGGATTCAGGAGATTTAATATCATACCCGGCCCGTTGACGGACCAAATTCTCAGCTATGAATTCTCTAAAATAAGAGCCGTTCTTGCGTACAATTTTCTCCTTAGTGTAGAAAAAATCAAGGATATCTTCCCCAGTATATCCAAAAGCTTTGAAAAGAATGGAAACAGGAAATTTACGCCGGCGGTCAATACGGATATAGACAATATCCTTGGCGTCAATTTCCATATCAATCCAAGAACCACGCACAGGGATAATTCGGGCATTATAGATAATCTTACCAGAGGAATAATTTTTTCCTTTGTCATGATCAAAAAATACACCTGACGACCGGTGAAGCTGGGAGACAACTGCTCGTTCAGTACCGTTAATAATAAAAGTTCCCCTGGGTGTCATCAAAGGGATGGTGCCAAAATAGATTTCCTGCTCTTTAATATCACGAATGGTTGACACACCAGTGTCTTTGTCATGGTCATAGACGACAAGCCGAACCCTTATATTTACCGGAATGTCATAGGTCATCCCGCGACTGATGCACTCCTGCATGGAGTGCTTGGTCTCCCCAAAAGAATAAGAGACATATTCAAGGGAGGACGTATCCGTAAAATCCTTAATGGGAAATACGGACTTAAAAACCGAATGAAGACCCTTCTCCTCTCTATCCTGGGGTGAAACATCCCTTTGAAGAAAACCTTCAAAGGAATCTCTTTGCATCCCTATAAGATCAGGGATGTCTATTATTCTGCGTTTACCGCCAAACTCTTTTCTAACTCGCTTGTTCGTCAAAAGACTTCCGGCCATGATATCTCCCGATGTGAGTTTTTCCAACTGTAAAAGCGGAGACACGACCCACTGGCCTTGCCCCCGCGTATAGTTTATGCACAAACTATTTGTGCTTATAAGCTATGCTAAACTACTTTACAGACACCTGAGCACCGGCACCCTCAAGCTGTTCTTTGATCTTGTCTGCCTCTTCTTTGGCAATACCCTCTTTTACAGCTTTGGGTGCTTCTTCAACAAGTGCCTTGGCTTCTTTAAGCCCAAGACCGGTGATAGCACGAACTTCCTTGATCACATTAATCTTTTTATCACCGGCAGCTTCAAGGACAACGTCAAATTCTGTTTTCTCTTCAGCGGCGGCGCCACCTGCATCACCACCGGCAGGCATCGCACCTGCAGCAAAGGCAACAGGTGCAGCTGCGGATACACCAAATTTGTCTTCAAGTTCCTTAATCAGTTCGGAAAGCTCCAGAACGCTCATATTTGAAATAAATTCAATTACATCATCTTTTGTAATATCAGCCATTTTAATCTCCTGAAAATATACGAATATTTGGATCGTATTTATAAATCTAAGGTTTTGGTTTATTGTAGGTTACGCTGCATCTTTTTGATCTTTAACAGCATTAAGCACATTGAGAAAAGATCTTGGAACACCGGCCAAAACGTTGACAAAATTCGTGGGTACGGCATTGAGTGTACATACCAGTTTGCCCAGCAGCTCTTCTTTGGACGGCATTTTTGCAAGCTGCTTAACGTCTTCGTCGCTTAAAAATTTTCCACCCAGGGACGCACCCTTAAGCTGCATTTTCTCATTGGTTTTCAGAAATTCTGAGATGACCTTGGCTGGTGCCACAGGATCATCTTTGGAAATGATGATCGCATTAGGTCCTTTAAAAAGATCAATTAACACCTCTGAGCCGGTTTCTTTCGCTGCCAACCGCATCAAGGTATTTTTCACGACTGCCATCTGAGCGCCGGCTTCCCGAAGTTTTGCGCGAAGTTCGGTCACCTGGGACACAGTGAGTCCCTTATAGTCGATCAGAAAAGAGATCTCTGCTTCGCTGAGATCCTTTGCTATTTTTTCGACCAGTTCTTTTTTCTGGGAAATATTCAGCATTTTTTTTACACCTCCTTCCATAATTAAACTAGTGTCGAAGGTGCCAACGAAACCAAAACAAAATTTATTTTCTGTCTCGGCAGGCCGGCAAATCCGATTATGCATATAATATGCACCTACTGTCTATGACAGGTTTCAAGCGTATTTCATTTTTGAAAATGAAATACGCTTATTATTTACTTGATTAACAAAGGATCAACTTTAATACCAGGACCCATTGTTGAAGATACGCTGATGGATTTCAGATAGGTTCCTTTGCTTGCTGCTGGTTTGAGAGCGAGAATTTTATCAAGAAAAACAGTTATATTTTCAAACAGCTTTTCAGCACCAAAGGAAACTTTACCGACAGGGACATGAACAATACCGGCTTTCTCAACTCTAAAGTCAATCTTGCCGGCTTTCACTTCATTAATAGCTTTGGATAGTTCAAAGGTTACGGTACCGGTTTTAGCGTTAGGCATAAGCCCTCTGGGACCGAGTACACGTCCAAGCTTACCAACAGTACCCATCATATCCGGCGTCGCAATCGCTTTATCAAACCCGAACCAACCGTCTTTGATCTTCTCAACGATCTCATCTGTGGCAATGAAGTCTGCGCCCGCATCAAGGGCTTCTTGTTCTTTTTCACCTTTAGCAAACACCAGGACCTTAACCTCTTTACCCAGTCCATTTGGCAGAACAACGGTTCCACGAACCATCTGATCTGCATGCCGCGGGTCAACCCCCAGCCTTACGGCGACATCAACCGTTTCGTCAAATTTTGCATAACTGGAAGATACAGCAATTTCCAGGGCATCTTTGGGTCCATACTGGACCATTCTGTCCACTTTGCTCAGTGCTTCGTTATGTTTTTTACTCCGCTTAGGCATTTTAATCACTCTTATACTTGAAAGTTAAACGACTTCTATTCCCATACTTCTGGCTGTGCCTTCAATAATCCTGACAGCAGCATCAATATCCGCAGCATTCAAATCCGGCTTTTTGGTTTCTGCAATTGCAACAACCTGATCCCTTGTCACTTTGCCGACCTTATCACGATTTGGCTCACCAGACCCTTTAGCAAGTTTGGCCGCAGCCAAAAGCAATCTTGAAGCAGGTGGCGTTTTGGTTATAAAACTGAAAGACCGATCCTGATACACAGTGATAACAACCGGAATAATCTGCCCCGCATCATTAGTGGTTTTAGCATTAAACGCCTTACAAAAATCCATGATATTGACACCGTGTTGTCCCAGAGCCGGACCAATTGGAGGGGACGGATTTGCCTTGCCGGCTTCAACCTGAAGCTTAATTTGTGTCATTACTTTTTTTGCCATTTTTTTACTCCCGAAACTCTTTATTTACAACCCGACTAAATCTTGGTTACCTGTATGAAATTCAATTCGACCGGCGTAGCTCGCCCAAAAATACTGACCAGCACCTTTACCTTCTCTTTGTCTGGAGACACTTCTTCTATAGTACCATTGAAATTAGAAAAAGGCCCATCAACAACCCGCACATCGTCACCCGGCTCAAAATAATATTTGGGCTGAGGTTTTTCTTTCCCTTGTTCCATCTTCTCAATGATGCTTTGGGCTTCTTTCTCGGTTATGGGCGCAGGTTTATTTTTACCACCAAGAAAACCGGTAACTTTAGCAGTGGAACTCACGATATGCCATGTCTCGTTATCCAAATGCATGCGCACAAGAATATATCCAGGATAAAATTTTCTGGAAGATTGCCTTTTTTTTCCATCCACCAACTCAACGACATTTTCGGATGGAATCAGGATGTCACCGAATTTTTCCGGGTGTTTCAACCCCTGGATTTTTTCTTCCAGAGCAAGCTTTACCTTTTGCTCATGGCCGGAATAAACGTGAACGACATACCACTTTAAAGACATTTTATTTCCCTTAGCCTCAAGTAAGAACGACTTGGACAAGCTTGGACAAACTGTAGTCAAAAACCCCCAGAAAAACAGCAACAACAAACACAAAAATAATAACCACTACCGTTGTGCCGGTTGTCTGCTTTCTAGTCGGCCAGACAACTTTTTTTAATTCAACTTTTACTTCCCGAAAAAATTCTGATGTCCTCGCAAAAACATTACCAGCCCCAGGCTGCCCTACCGGCTTCTCAACCTTAGAAGCCGATGAAATCGGCATCGACTTCCCCGCCACAGTCGATTTTACAGCTGACCCGGCGTCTCCATCACTCCCAGTAACTCGTTTTCGTTTCTCATTCTGAGGTTTTTTTTTCTGTAATCTCGACATATCTCACCGATAAATTACCTCCTGCTCGACATCAACAATCAAGCAGGAGGTCAAAAAAAAGTGGCAGGTCAGGAGGGAGTCGAACCCCCAACAGCCGGATTTGGAGTCCGGAGCTCTGCCAATTGGAGCTACTGACCTGCAGGGTAAACTATTTTATTTTTGTTTCTTTGTGGACGAGATGTTTATTACAGAATTTGCAATATTTTTTAAACTCAATCTTGTCCGGAGTCTTGCGTTTGTTTTTGGTCGTTGTATAATTTTTTCTCTTACATTCAGTACAAGCAAGAGCAATAAGCACTCTGTCCACTTTCAACCCCTTGACGTTTATTTTTAATATTGCCTACATCACACAGCTACTCAAAAGCCAATGATGCTTTATTAAAGCGGGTATAAATCTTTTAGCACAAATTGGAGCCCATGACCAGAATCGAACTGGTGAACCTCTTCCTTACCAAGGAAGCGCTCTACCGACTGAGCTACATGGGCCAAAAATGCACACTATCTAAACCAGCATACGGGAGACTACGAATGGAGCGGGAGACGAGGCTCGAACTCGCGACATTCAGCTTGGAAGGCTGAAGCTCTACCAACTGAGCTACTCCCGCTTATGATAAGACTAATTAAGTCAATCAACCAAACATACTACGTAGTCCCAACAATCTAAGCCATAGATCTCCTACATTCGTTTTGGTGGTGGGGGGAGGATTTGAACCTCCGAAGGCTGAGCCGTCAGATTTACAGTCTGATCCCTTTGACCACTCGGGAACCCCACCTAAGCTATTTTGGAGCCGATACCCCGAATCGAACGGAGGACATTCTCATTACAAGTGAGATGCTCTACCAACTGAGCTATATCGGCCAACTTTAAGCTACACACTCTGCTGTAGCAAAAAGACCGGGCAAAGATAGCAGAAGATTTTCAATATGGCAACCCCTTTTTTTCAAAAAAAACATATTTTTTTTCCAGCTGTAGATCACTTCATAAATCTGTGACCCGATTGTTTCATCCGCTCTGGTACTATAACACCAAACAAAAACAAATTGCACGCTATCGCGCAATATAACTTCCATTAATTTTAACCATAAATTGTCGAAACTCAATAAAAACAATAGTTCCACGATATTTTTTCATTGACATTCCACGTGATCTTCATTACACAAAAAGATATTCCAAATAACAGCCATAAGCTGATTTGGTCTATCGACACCCCTAAGTTCTTTTCACATTAAAATACAATAGTAAATTAGCAGCTTATTTGAACTTTTCATAACACAGCTAGCGGTAAGGAGACGAAGTGAATATTCACAAACTGGCCGCATTTATTTTTGCCTTATTTCTAATTACCGGCTGCCAGCAGTCCCAATTGTCAGCCAACAAGCCCTTAACTGACCAGACTTTTAAAGAGCCAGAGCCCCAAGGCCAATGCATTCTTCAGCCTGAAACAAAAAAACTGAACCAAGTCGGGGACTCAGATCAGGGGAAAATAGATCAGGCCTTAGAGCTTTGTAATGCGGCACAAAATTACTGGGAAGAGGGAAACCTTGAAGAAGCACTATCAAGCCTTGATGCAGCTTATGCCTTGATGCTTGAAATTGATAAAATTGATGATTCAGAAGTAAATCAACAAAAAGAGGACATTCGTTATCTTATCTCAAAACGAGTTCTTGAAATTTACGCGTCTCGACAAATTGTTGTAACCGGCCATCATGACGCCATCCCCATCACATTGAATGATCATGTGAAAGCAGAAATTAGACGATTAACCGGCCCGGAACGCAAATTTTTTATCCGAGCACTTAACCGTTCCTGTCGCTATCGGCCATTCATTGTTCAGGAGCTTAAAAAATCGGGATTACCCGAAGAAATCTCCTGGCTTCCTCTAATAGAAAGCGGCTTTAAAAGTAGGGCTTTATCTCCTGCACGAGCACTTGGTCTATGGCAGTTCATACCATCAACCGGCAATAAATTCGGTTTAAATCGAAATCACTATATAGATGAACGCATGGATCCTGAAAAAGCGACCAGAGCCGCCATTGATTATCTCAAGGAGCTGCACAATTTATTCGGAGACTGGACCACTGCCATTGCAGCTTACAATTGTGGTGAATACCGAGTACTAAAAACTATTCGTAGACAAAAGCTGAACTATCTGGATAATTTCTGGGATTTGTACCAGAGCCTGCCCCGGGAAACAGCAAGGTATGTGCCGAGATTTTTGGCGACTGTTCATATTGTCAAGAATCTTGAAAAATATAACATTGACATAGATAACCCGTTAAAACCTCTCGAATACAAGCCTTTTGACATAAAAAAACAAGTCCGTTTAAGTGAAATTGCAAAGGCAATCAATGTAGATGTAAACACGCTTGTATCTCTTAATCCGGAACTGCGTCATGAAGTCACGCCCCCTGAGCCCTACACCATAAAAATCCCTGTGAATCATGCAGAACTGTTTATGGCCAAGATAGACGGCATTAAAACGACTTACCGTCAGCCTCCCCAGTATAGGTACTACCGCGTACGAAAGGGAGACACATTATCTGGCATTGCACGTAAATTTAGGACGTCTGTAAGTACCATCGCCAGGTGCAATAAAATTTCAAGAAAAAGCTGCCTTGCTATTGGCAAGGTATTAAAAATTCCAGGTTCAGGTTACAAATCAAGCCCCAAAACAACCGCAAAGACCTACGCAAAATCAACAAAAATCACCTATACCGTGCGACGGGGAGATAACCTGTGGCTGATTGCCAAAAAATTTTCTACAACCACCAAGCGGATCAAAACACTTAACAAATTATCAGGGAACAGACTCAGCATTGGTCAGCGCCTGATAATTGTCACCGGAGATAAAGGATCCAGCAAAAAATATTCAAAATATAGAGTTAAATCCGGTGACAGCCCTGTGGGTATCGCCAAAAGACACAATATGAGCCTTGCCCGACTGTTATCATTAAATCATTTGAACAAAAGAAGCAAAATTTATCCTGGTCAGGACCTGCTTGTGGAATAAGGCTTGAGAACCAGGCGTATCAATTCAATAGCACCCTATTCAGCCGGGCTAAACTCAATTTTACAAGTAACTAAAATTACAATAAAAAAAATTTAGTTACTTAGAAGTTTGCTTTTTGGCGTATTCTAAATTATGAATCGGAATCCATATGATAAAATTAGCGGATTTTCGTACACCAGAGTCACTCACAATAAATACTTTAGATGCCCCCAAATTTTCCGCATGACGACCGGATAAGGAAATGGATCCTTTGGCCATAGACAATTTCCGGGACTAAAATTTTTCTAAGATTTAGAAGAGAAGATTTATTCATTATTTTTTTCCTGTCACTTTTGGAAAGCATAACTTTATATACGATTAGCGTAATTTGCATTATTGCACAATATCCAAAACTCAAAACAAAGATAAGAAAGAACACCAAGCACGACAGACCCTACACAAACATCACGCCCGAATCAATTTATCACTTGCTTTCATAATAATTTTAGAATATATCCAGATTTCCCATTAATTTGGAGGCTTGAGTATTGTCTAAAAAGCCAGTTTATGATACTTATAGCCCGAATTAATAAACACGTGCCCCCGTAGCTCAGTGGATAGAGCATAGGATTCCTAATCCTTGAGCGCAGGTTCGATTCCTGCCGGGGGCACCAGTATTTTAACAAAAAATAATTTTTAATGGGCTTTGGCTGTGTTGGCGTTTTTGCAGCAACTGGGATACAATGCCGGATGTTTTAACTAAACCTGAGTTGCTTGCACCGGCCGGCAACTTTGAAAAACTTGAGATTGCAGTCCATTACGGCGCAGATGCGGTGTATCTCGGCGGCAAGGATTTCAGCCTGAGAAATTTTTCAGGCAACTTTACCGACAGTGAACTTGAAGATGCGATAAAATTTGCTGAAAAGCATCAGGTTAGAGTATATCTTACCTGCAACATCTACTCTCGCAACCATGAACAGGACAATATCGAAGCCTTTCTGGAAAGAATCGGCAAAATCGCGCCCCATGCGATTATCATTTCAGACCCCGGCATTATTCTTAAAGCCAGACAGATTATCCCCCACATTGACATACACCTAAGCACCCAGGCGAACACCACAAATTTCAATGCGGTTTTATTTTGGGAACAACTGGGCGTCAAACGAATAAACCTGGCAAGAGAATTATCCATTAAAGAGATAAAAACAATTACATCGCGCACGGCAAGCCAAATAGAGACTTTTGTTCACGGTGCCATGTGTATGTCTTACTCAGGCAGATGCCTTTTGAGCAGTTTCTTAAGTAACCGGGACAGCAACAGAGGGCTGTGCAGCCACCCCTGCCGCTGGAATTACGCTGTAATGGAAGAACTTCGACCCAATGAATATTTCCCAGTCCAGGAAGACAGCCGCGGCACCTACATTTTTAACTCTAAAGATATGTGCCTAATAGACCACATCCCAGATCTAATCCATGCCGGAATTTCCTCTTTCAAAATAGAAGGTCGAATGAAAGGAATAAATTATTTGAGTTCTGTGGTAAAAACATATCGCAATGCGATTGACGCTTATATCGCAGATCCCGATTCCTATTCCGTCCGTCCCGAATGGCATTCAGAACTATACCGGATATATCATCGGGCCTATTGCACGGGGTTCTATTTTGGTCATCCGGATGGTGAGGCAAAAAACACCTTGAATACCGGCAACATGCACAAAGGGAAGATTCATAGTTTTATAGGCAAAATTCTTGAGCGCAGTGAAAACAATTTATATTTGGTTGATATCAGAAACAAACTGATTCCTGGTGACGAAATCGAGATCCTCAGTCCCCAAGGCCCTGCACGTCAAACCAAAGTTTTGTCAATGACGAATGAAAAAGGCGAACCCGTGGACAATGCGAAACCAAATACCCGAATATTGATTCGTGTACCTCTTGACGCTTGTCTCAACGATATTGTTCGCAAAATATAAGACATATATAACAACAGTAGCGGCTTAACCAAGTTTTCTTCCATGGTTCAGGGTACAACGAAATCTAAAAGATCCTAATAAATTACAGATCGTTACTGATAAAAACCAGACCGCATCTTTAATTTGACTTTACATTATATCTTCTGTAGATTATCTTAATATCACGGCTTTAAATCATTTCTATGACATTCTTTCAGGAGTTTTAATATGTTTGAAGACGACGAAACCCTACAGATGTATATTGAAGAATCGCTGGATCACTTGGCAGATATTGAAAGTGATTTACTGACGATTGAGGAGGGCGGCGCAAACATTGATCTCGATCTGGTCAACAATGTTTTCAGAGCGGCCCATTCCGTCAAAGGCGGTGCGGGATTCATGGGACTGACAACCATTAAAAACCTTGCACACCATCTTGAGAATGTACTAGGGATGATCAGAACCAAAGAACTGACCCCGGATTCTGAAAAAATAAGCATATTGCTCAAAGGATTTGACGAACTTGAAGGCCTGTTGAACAATATTCAAACCAGCAATGAGGTTGATATTTCTGCCCATGTCCAGGCGTTAGAGAACATAACCAGCGCATCTGCGCCGGAACCGCCCCAGGAAGTTGGACAACAAGAGGCCCAGGAATCGGTACAGCCTGTAGCACTGGCAGATATTGTACTCCACGACGGAAGGATGTTCCAGTGGGTGCCGCTCAAGGAAGTTGAAATCAGCAAGGCCGAAGGCAAAAATCTGTTCCTCGTTGAATATGATCTGATCAGCGATTTTCATAAGCAATCAAAAAAGCCCATGGAAATTTTAAACAATCTGTCTAAAACCGGGACGCTTATTGAAACTAGAATTGATACTGATAGTGCAGGCACGCTTAGCGATGCAGACATGCCCGACAAAATTCCTTTCCAGATACTGTTTGCATCTATCATAGAACATGATATGGCCGAAACGCTTTTTGGTGTCGCAAATCGGCGCATCCACTTTATTACAGACGATATGATCAGCGCTGCAGCAGTCAGTGGTGACGAAATCCCGCCACCTCTGCCCGAACCTGTTGAAACCGTAAAGGTTGAGGTGGTACCCCAACCCGCTGCTGTCGCAACACCTATACCCACTGTGGCGCAACAGCAAAACAACCCGGAAGTCCAGGAGGTACCAGTGGCAAAACCCCAGGAAAAAGATTTGGCAATCGGCGGCAAGCCACAAAGCTCTCTGCGTGTCAATGTCGGACTTCTTGACACGTTGATGAACCTTGCCGGAGAACTCGTACTCAGCAGGAACCAGCTTCTTCAGGGCGTCAATTCGTCCAACGTAAAGGCGACAGAACTGTCCAGCCAGCGAATTGACATGATCACATCAGAACTCCAGGAAGCGATCATGCGCACACGCATGCAGCCTATTGCCAATATATTAAACAAATTTACCCGGGTGGTCAGAGATTTGTCCCATCAGTTGGGAAAATCCATTGAACTGGATATCGAAGGCAAGGATGTTGAGTTAGACAAAACCATCCTGGAATCCATCAATGACCCGTTGACCCACCTTGTGCGAAATTCCGTTGACCATGGGATTGAAACACCCATGGAAAGAGAACAGATGGGCAAAAAGGAGACAGGGAGAATCGTCCTAAAGGCTTTCCACGATGCAGGTCAAGTCAACATCGTCATCTCAGACGATGGCCGGGGGTTGGATCCTGCTAAAATCGCCTCATCTGCCATTGAAAAAGGCCTGATATCCGAATCACGGGTGGCTGAAATGTCTGACAAACAGAAAACAGAGCTGATTTTTCTACCGGGCTTTTCAACAGCCAAAGAAGTTACGGATGTATCCGGCCGGGGTGTAGGCATGGATGTAGTGGTCACGAATATTGAGGCATTAGGCGGTATAATAGAACTGGATTCTACACCCGGCCAGGGAACGGATATCCAAATCAAGCTGCCTTTGACTCTGGCCATCATTCCCAGCCAAATCACCTCTGTTGGAAATGAGCGCTATGCGGTGCCCCAGGTCAACCTCAACGAACTGCTCAGAATTCCGGCCAGCCAAATTAAAGAAAAAATCGAAAAAGTGGGGGATGCTGATGTTGTAAGGCTCAGAGGCGAGCTTCTTCCACTTCTAAACCTTGCGGACATGTTAGGCATAGAACGCACTTTCGTTGACCCTGAAACCGGAGAAGAACACGAAGACCGCAGAACCAGCCTTTCGGACCGCAGGTCAAAGGTGCTCATTCCAGAAGAGGGTAATGATTCTGAAAAGAAAATCGAAAAGGGGACCCAAAGAGCAGAAAACGACCGACGGTATCATGCCGCATCTGCTATCAATATTGCCGTAGTTTCTGCCGGGGCATTTAAATACGGTCTTGTGGTGGACCAGCTCCATGATTCTGAGGAAATTGTTGTTAAACCAGTGGGACGGCACTTAAAAAAATGCACTGCCTATGCCGGTGCAACGATTATGGGAGACGGTAAGGTTGCTTTAATCCTTGATATTTCCAATCTTGCCCAGATGGCAGAACTTTCCGCCATTGCCGAAGCCAGCCAGAATGCTGCCAAGGCCGCAGAGGAAGAAGAGGCAGCCAGAGCCGATAAGGTTGCATTACTGACATTCAAAAACAGTGAAACAGAACATTTTGCGGCACCTTTAAGCATTGTGGAACGGATTGAACGTATCAAAACATCCGACATTGAACAGGTTGGCGATCGCAAAGTTGTGCAATACCGCGGCGGTTCTTTACCCCTGTACGAACTGTCCCAGGTGACTAACGTTGACCAACTACCGGAAAGGGATCAGCAGGAAGTGATCGTCTTCAAAGTTAAAGACCGGGAATTAGGGCTTATGGTTACCCCGCCGGTGGATGCCCAGGAAGTTGTGCTCAACATTGACACCTCGACTCTCAAACAGCCAGCTGTCAGCGGTTCCATGATCATAAACAACCACACCACGTTACTGGTGGATATTTTTGAACTGGTTAAAACCATAAATCCGGATTGGTTTGACGTAGAGGCTAAAGCCGCCGCAACCATGGCTGAAGACGGAGAAAGAATCATTTTGTTTGCCGAAGACTCAGCCTTTTTCAGAAACCAGGTTAAAAAATTCATGGAAGAAGACGGCTTCAAGGTTATTGAAGCCGAAGACGGACTGATTGCCTGGGAATTGTTAAAAGAACGTTTTGAAGAAGTTGATCTGATTGTAACGGATCTGGAAATGCCCAACATGGACGGGTTTGAATTCACCAAACGTGTTAAGACTGATCCCAAATATTCACATCTTTCGGTTATTGCCTTAACGTCGCTTGCCAGTGAAGCACACATTGAAAAAGGCAAATCCGTGGGTATTGACGAATATGAGATAAAACTTGACCGGGAAAAACTGATGGCTGTTATCAGGCAATATACAAATTTATAAAACATCCGCAAGGCGAATACCCGTTAAGGAGCTTCACATGAATGAAGAGACTAAAGAGACCGCATCCAATGACATAGAGTTCTCCACATTCTATGTTGGCGGAGCCATTTGTGGCATCGACATATTAAATATCCAGGAAATCAATAAGCATTTTGAAATAACCCAGGTGCCCCAGTCATCTGAATACGTCAAAGGCATATTGAATCTTCGGGGCAGAATTGTAACGATCATTGATCTGGGCAAAAAACTGGGGTTATCCCCCGTAAACCCAAGCAAAGACAACCGTAATATCATTGTCAATTCCGAAGATGAGCACATAGGACTTTTAGTGGATGCCATTTCCGATGTGGTCATCACCCAGAGAGAAAACATAGAATCTGCACCGTCAAATATCGGCGGCGTCAAAGGCAAATATTTTCAGGGTGTTTTAAAAACAAAAAATCAGTTAATCGGGATCCTTGATATTGACGAGGTGCTCAAAGAATAATGAACATCATCAAAGCGCTTGTTGTTGACGATACAATTGTTTATCGAAAAATAGTAGGGGACGCGCTCAAGCAGATGCCCGGGATAGAAGTGGTGGGCACCGCCAACAATGGGAAAATTGCCCTGTCCAAAATAAAAACCCTTAAACCGGATCTGATGACCCTGGATATTGAAATGCCGGAAATGAACGGCATTGAACTCCTTCAAGAACTTCGACACATGGATAATCCCCCCTTGGTGATCATGGTCTCCACGCTGACCCACAAGGGAGGTGAACTTACCCTGCGGGCGATGGAATTAGGGGCATTTGACGTTCTGCCCAAGCCGGAAGATGGCAAGATGGCAGAAAACATGCGCAAAGTCAAAGAAACCCTTGAGCCTATCGTAAAGCATGTTAAACGCCATAAATTCGGCATCACCGATCCGCCGGTCAAGACCAAACCTGCGGCAAAGATTACGACAAAGGCTCCCGTATTAAAGGCAGGCGACAGGCCGGTACGATCCAGGCCGTCCGGTATCGTCAGATCCAAATCTGAAATTATAGGCATCGGCATATCTACAGGCGGCCCAAATGCATTATCAAAAATGATACCTATGCTCCCCAAGGATCTCAAGGTACCGGTTCTCATTGTGCAGCATATGCCACCGGTATTTACCGAATCACTTGCCAATAGTCTGAATAAAAAATCGGCCCTTGAAGTTGTAGAGGCCAGGGATGGAGATACGATTAAGCCGGGAACCGTGTTCATTGCGCCCGGAGGCAAACAGATGAAAATTGTTGCAGGTGCGGACGGTTTGACCCGAAAAATAAGAATTACAGATGACCCACCGGAAAATTCGTGTAAACCCTCGGCGGATTATCTGTTTCGTTCCATTGCCCAGCACTATGTCGGCCGGGCCACAGGTGTCATCATGACCGGTATGGGTTCTGACGGATCAAAGGGACTGTATCAGATGAAAAACAATGGTAGTTTCATTATTGCCCAGGATGAAAAAACATGCACCGTTTACGGCATGCCTAAAGAACCCACTGAATCCGGGATAGTCGATGTCATCGCACCACTGGAAAAAATCGCAGATGAAATCGTAAAGACCGTTTAACCAGAAACATAACGGATACCGACACGATACTTATGAGCAAAATCAAAGTAACGCCAGAAGAATTCAAAACATTTGCCAAGTATATCCTGGACATATCAGGGATCGCTCTGGATGTGGGGAAAGAATACCTTCTGGAAACCAGACTCAATCCTCTGCTTTCCAAATACCAGTGCAGCTCATATGCGGATTTGATGAATAAATCCAAACATGCTTTGAATAAAGAGCTGGAAGGCGAAATTATAGATGCAATTTCCACCAATGAAACCTATTTCTTCAGGGACAAATCGCCGTTTAAACTCCTCCAGCACAAAATACTGCCGGATCTGATTGATAAACGCTCCAAAAAAAGCTTCGGCAAACCCACCATAAAAATATGGAGTGCAGCCAATTCAACAGGGCAGGAGATATACAGCCTTGCCATGACAATGATTGAAATGGGTGTAACCATTGACAAGTACAATATCAGACTATTTGGGACTGATATCTCTGATGCGGCCATTGCCAAGGCAAGTTACGGGGTTTACAATAAATTTGAAGTAGCCCGTGGTCTTGAGCCTTCAAGGCTTAACAGATTCTTTGAACCCAAGGATAATCAATACAAAGTTAAAGACGAACTTCGGGCGATGGTTCAGTTCAAAAAAATGAACCTGATGAAACCGTTTATCGGTATCGGGAAATACGATATTGTCCTATGTCGAAATGTAATGATCTATTTTACCTCTGAGGATCGCAGAAAAATTTATTCAAATATTGCAAAGGTCCTGGAACCTGACGGATATCTTTTAATCGGTTCCACAGAATCCCTGGTAAATGATACAGACCTTTTTACATCTTTCAGATATTTAAACTCGGTTTTTTACCAGTTCAAAAGTTAGCGGGGTAAAGTTATGAGCGGAATCAATGCAAAAGATTTTATCAATGAACTGATATTCTGTATTAACGAAAAAGATACGGTTAAAGCCAAAGCCCTGCTCCAATTTGCATCGGATGCCAACGTAGATGCCAAGGTGCAGAAAATGGCTCTGGCAGAACTTGAGAAAGGCCCTGAAGAAGTTGTTTTCCCTCTGCTTGAATACCTCACAAAAATAGAGATCTCAAACACGGAGGTCCAGGAAAGCCTGTATGATTTGATCCTGGACAAAGCATACGGCAACACCAATCTGGTTATAGAATACATTACCAACAACGAAAAAAAGACCCGGGTACAGTTTATCCGGGCAGCCGGCGATCTGTTTCTTGAAGACACTATCCCGGTTCTGATCCAGGTTGTGCAGGGTGAGACAGATCCAGAAATCGTTACGCCTGCCATTAATTCACTTGCGGCATTCCGCAAACCCGAACATATTGAAATCTTTTCTTCGTTAACCACACATTCAGACCCCGACATTATCCAGTCCGCTATTTTTGCCATTGGTGCGCTGCCAAACCCCCAGGCAGCAGATGCCCTGACAAGCTTTTTATGTGAAGATGGAACCATAAACAAATTAGTTGTCCAGGCCCTGGCAGAGAAACAGGATCTTTATGATCTTGAAAAAATCACCCATCTTTTATCCTCCCCTGTCACCATTATCAGAGACACGGCCATTGATGAACTGATCAATATGGGCAAAAAGGCAACACCGCTTCTGACCAAGGCGTTCCAAAATGCCGAAGCCGACTATATGGTACACTTGGTTACCACCCTTGGTTACATAGAGGATCAGGCTGCCATTCCCGCCATCATGGACATTATCAATACCCAACCCAAGGATGTCAACATCCGCCAGGCCGCATACGAAGCCATGGAGCGCATTCCTTCGCCCCGCACAGCCATCTGTCTGGTCCAGGGTCTCCAGGATCCGGAAGAAGCCGTGCGTATGAGTGCAGCCCGGGCTGTTGACAAAAACCTGTCAAAACCATTGGTAGCCGGACTGAAAAACATAGTCCGTGACAAATCACCGGAGGCGGTATCAACGGTAAGCGCACTCATAGATACGGATGCAAGCAATATTTTCAACTTTCTGATGGATGAAGATTCTTTTAAGGAGCTTGCCGGTAAACATATTGCCGAAAAAGCATCTCCAGCCACCCGCAAAGCCTTCTTAAAAAATATGGCAGCCACGGGTCAGATTGAATTTGCCAAGGAAATTGCAGCCAAAATAACCGGAACAAAGCAGAAAGAAGCGTCGTCATCTATGCAGATCGTTGTTGTAGATGATTCCAAAATGATGCTTAAGCTCTACCAGAACAAGTTGTCAGTATTAGGACTTGACTGTGAAATCTACCACCGCCCGGAAGAGGCGGTGAAGAGAATACTGTCCGGAAAACCAGATCTCGTTATTACTGATCTGAATATGCCCAACATCAGTGGTATAGAACTTACCATGGAAGTAAGGCGTAAATTTCCCCGCGCGGATCTGCCCATTTTAATGATCACCACCCAAAGTGATTTCATAGAAGAAAAAGGTGATGTAAATGTAAATGCGTCCCTTTTAAAAAAATCCGGCATTAATAGGATCCTTCACAAACCCTTTAGTGACAATGATTTCAAAGAGGCTGTCTTTAAGCTGCTGCCCACCTAATCTTAATAAACCGACATAAAACATTTTGGTATACCCAACCCAATGGACATGGTATAGTTGTAGGGTTTAATTAATAATAAGCAAAGAAATTTTAGACACGTATATCCCCCGAAGGAACCCTATAAACGGAAATTTTACCCATGATTAGAAAAGCCCTCATCCATGATGTTGCACCTATACATGCCCTGCTTCAATTTTATGCCGACAAAGGAGAGCTTTTAGGTCGACCGTTAAGCAACCTCTACGACCATTTACGAGATTTCTGGGTATATGAAGATGAAGATACCGGCATAATAACAGGTTGTGCAGCACTTGCGTTTTGCTGGGAAGATATTGCCGAAATCCGCTCCGTTGCAGTAAAAGAAGAATACAAAGGCCGGGGGATCGGATCGGCCCTGACGGAACGCTGTATCCAGGAAGCCTTCTATTTTAAATTAAAAACATTGTTTGCACTGACCTACCGCCCGGATTTTTTCTCCCGTTTTGGATTTGAAATAACTGAAAAAAAGAATCTACCCATGGTTAAAATCTGGGCCGGATGCCTGGACTGCGTGAAGTTCCCGGATTGCGACGAAATTGCAATGATCAAAAAGCTATAATTCAGCTTCAGGTATAAACCATCTTGTAAGGAATGGGCGAATACTTTGTTACGGACGGTTTGGGCAGGATATGCTCTTCGGCCACGGTCAGCCAGTTATTATCCGGATTGAGTTCCCGTAGGCGGCCGCCTTCCGAGGGCAAGGCATGCACCGTGTAATCATACAACACATTGAAAATACAGATATAAAATTTCCCCTGACGCGCCACCACGTAATTATTGGTAAAGGTGCTTTGGGGAAGATCCTCCTGTAGAGCCAAGGCTTTGACCTGGTCAGCCTCAAGCTTTACCAGAACCGACTTTGACACACCTTTCTCATCAAAGCGCAGCAGGCTTCGTGATTCACTGGAGGCCACATACACCGTTGTAATTGAGTTGAGCTGCCTAAAATACTGGGCAGCGACTATGGCAGCCGTCCTTCGCCCGCCGGCCAATACGGGGATCCCATAGTATTCAAATAATTTTTTTTGCATATTTTCAGCGTAACAATCCCCTTTCTCGTACAAATCTTTAGAAATATAACGCAAAAATTTGGCAAGATCCTCGGATGCATCGGCAATGGGCCAATCCACCCTGACATGAAAATGGGTCAAGGCGTACTGGGGCTTGCTCCGTTGATTGGGCTGGATTAAAATGGCATAATCCACGGGCAGCAAGTTTTTTAGTAGAGAGAAGAAACCGTCGGACTCAAAACATTTAATGTTGCGGTTATAATTTTCAAGATCAGGAAAATCTTTTAGCGCGAGCAGATTGGTTTTAGTGGTTTTATTGACGTCAAAATACCGGATATACTTTTTGTGAATTTTATCAATATAATCTTCACAAAAAATAATCAGAAAAGAATTTTGTGCTTCAAACTCCACAGAAGGGATACGCGCCCTGGGTTTGAGTTCTCTCAACTCCACAAAGGGATAAGGGGTACGGATCTTTAAAAAATTATTATAGGATCCCACAAGGCAGTAATCCAGGACAAACTGATCCAGTTCATCTCTTAATACCTGGTAATAGGACCGACGCAACCGGTCCTCCCTGCTCAGTGCATGCCGTAGTTTGCAAAATTTCACCTCTTATTAATCCTTTCAGATTTTACTATTCCAAAGCAGCCACGCCCGGCAGCACTTTGCCTTCCATCATGTGCAGAAAAGCCCCGCCCCCTGTCGAAAGATAGCTTACTTTTTCGGTAATTCCGCATTGCTTGGCGGCAAGGCCCGTATCACCACCGCCCACAACGGAAAAGGCGGCAGAGGCGGCAATGGCATCTGCGACTATCTGGGTGCCTGCAGCAAACCGCTCCATTTCAAACACCCCCATGGGGCCGTTCCACACAATGGTACCGGCATCGGCGATAGCCTTGGCAAAGCCGTTGGCGCTCTCGGGTCCAATATCCAACGCCATCCAGCCATCCGGAATCTCATCTAAAGAAACAATACGCGATTGGGCATTCTTGGCAAACTGTTCCGCGACAACCAGATCTACAGGTAAAAGAAGTTCAATGCCCTTTTCCCTTGCCTGGGCCATGATATTTGAAGCTGTCGGAATCAAATCCGGTTCAATCATGGACCCCTTGGTATCCACGCCATTTGCCGCAAGGAAAGTATTGGCCATGGCACCACCGATAATCATGCAGTCCACGAACTTGAGCATATTTTCAAGGGCAGCCAGTTTACTGGAGACTTTTGCCCCGCCAATCACGACAGTCAGGGGCTTTTTAGGATGTTCCACAGAATCGCAGTATGAACGGACTTCTTTTTCAAGCAGAAAACCCGCCACAGACGATTTGGCATACATGGTGATGCCGGTGACAGATGCCTGGTCCCGATGGGAAACGGCAAAGGCATTGTTCACATATACATCGCAAAGGTCGGCAAGCGCCTTTGCAAATCCGGGATCGTTTTTCTTTTCCTCTTCGTGGAATCTTAAATTTTCAAGCATGAGGATCTGGCCGGGCTCAAGGGCTTGGACCTTTTGTTTCACCGCATCACCAATACAATCATCGGCAAATTCCACGGGCATCTTTAGGAGTTCCGACAATCTGAGGGCTGCAGGCTTAAGGCTGAATTTTTCATCCCGGCCTCCTTTAGGGCGTCCCAGATGGGAAGCGAGAACCAGTTTTGCTTTTTTTTCAATTAAATAGGAAATCAGGTCCAAAGTTGCCCTGATCCGGTTGTCATCAGTAATATTACCATGGTCATCCATAGGCAGATTGTAGTCCACCCGGATAAAAAGGGTTTTACCACTTACATCTATGTCTCGAACCGATTTCATACCCCCTCCTAATCAATGATATTTGAACGTAAAGCCATCCATAGGCACCACCTCTTGTATATAGGCGACAGAGCCTTCAAACACAAAGCAGCTGTTAAGCACTATTTTTTCATTTTCAAACCACGCCGATGCGCCTGTTTTTTCCTGGACCAGCGTTCAAAAAAAGTGATGGTACCGGCTTTGGAGGAACGTTCAATAACCTCTTCTTCAAGCTGAATCCCATTTTTTGTGCTCAATGCATGTTGAAGACACTTTGTTTTCACCGGACAATGATAAAAGCATTCTTCCGGGGTTTCCCGCAACCCCTTGGGTCCCATGGGAAAAACTTTTTCAAGATCCCCAAAGCAGTCGGGAAGGTCGTCTTGATTCGTCATTTAATCTGCTCAAACTCCTTTTGAAACTGCGCCATTTCCCCCTGCTCGGCAAAACTGTAATACCCCTGACTGCCTGTGACAAGATGATCGTGGATATGAATGCCGGCAAATGCCAGGGCAATAAACAAGGTCCGGGTAATACGAATATCCTGGGCTGAGGGCGTTATGTCCCCGGAAGGGTGATTATGCGCCAGAACCACTGACGCGGCATTGTTTGCTATACTTCGTGCAATCACTTCCCTTGGATAGACTGCCGAGGCTGACAGGGTGCCGGTAAACAGAACCTCCGATGCCATGACCCTGTTTTTGGCATCCAGAAATATCCCTAAAAAATGTTCTTTGGTCTTGTAGGCAATGGTCTGGTTTAAAAATGCCATCAGGCTTTCAGGGTTGCTGACCACGTCCATCTTAAGTATCCGGGTTTCAAGATAGCGGTCTGCCACCGCCTTGATCAGATGTATCCCAAAGCTGTTGGCAGGCCCCACCCCTTTAACACGGCAAAGGGCCCGGGTATCCGCCTCCAGAACCCGAGGCAGGGTTTTAAACTCCGCTAAAAGATCTTTGGCCGCCTGCTTGGTATCCTTTCGCGGGGTATTCAGGGTCAAAAGCAATTCCAGGACCTCATAGTCATGGAATCCCGACAGGCCGGCCTGAAGGAATCGTTCCCTCAGGCGCTGCCGGTGTCCGGCACCCTTATTCGTCGTCTCCCTGTTCATCTATCGGGTCATCCGTATCAAGGTCTTTTGGATCATCTAAGATGTCGGCATCATCATCCGGGGAAATACACGTATCATCATCAGAATCGCCATCCTCTTTGGGCAGTCGGGCAATGCCGATGAGCTTCTCTCCCTGGGCCAGGTTGATGAGTTTGACCCCCTGGGTATTTCGGGAGATCACATTGATTCCGCAGATATCAGTACGGATCAGTTTGCCCTTATCCGTAATCATCATCAACTCATCACTGTCACCCACCAGGGCAAGGGCCATCATTTTACCGTTACGCTGGGAGGTTTTAATGGAAAAAACGCCTTTACCGCCCCGGGCCTGGGTTCTATACTCTTCAATGTTTGAACGCTTTCCGTAACCGTTTTCGGTAACCGTTAAAAGAGTGTCTTCATCGCCAAGCACCTCCATGCCCACCATCCGGGCCCCCTCGTCTATACGCATGCCCCGAACGCCCATGGAGCCTCGGCCCACATCACGGACATCGGCTTCATTAAACCGAATAACCTTGCCACCCTCTGACCCCAAAAAGATCTCCTGGGAGCCATCGGTGATGCGAGCGGAAATGAGTTCGTCCCCTTCGGCCAGCTTCACACCGATGAGCCCCCCTGCCCTGGGGCGTGAATAGGCCATCAGCTCGGTCTTTTTCACCCGGCCGTTTTTGGTGGCCATAACCACGTAACGATTCTCCGTGAACTCATCCACGGTGAGCACGGTGGCTAGTTTTTCGCCTTCGTCAAAATTAAGCAGGTTCACAATGGCTTTGCCAAGGGATGAACGACCGGCCATAGGCAGTTCATAGACCTTGGCCTGGTAAACTTTGCCAAAATTGGTAATAAAAAGGAAAGTGGCGTGGGTGGAGGCCACAAACAGATGTTCAACAAAATCATCAGATTTGGTGCCCATGGCGGTTTTGCCTTTGCCGCCCCGGTGCTGGCTTGCATAAAGGGTTATGGGATTACGCTTGATGTATCCACTGCGGGTCACTGTGACCACCATATCCTCTTCGGCAATCAGATCTTCAATGGAAATTTCCGCCGTACTCTCCACGATACGGGTGCGCCGCCCATCCCCGAACTCATCATTAAGTTCGGTCAATTCATCTTTAATCAGTCCACGGACCACGGTTTCTGATCCAAGGATCTCCTTGAACCAGGCAATATCCTTGAGCAGGCCCTGGTATTCGGTTTCAATCTTTTCCCGTTCCAGTCCGGTAAGCCGCTGCAATCGCATTTCCAGGATGGCCTGGGCCTGAATTTCGGTCAAATCAAACCGGTTTATCAAACCGTTCCTGGCCTCTTCCGGTGATCCGGAGGCCCGGATCAGGGCAACGACTTCATCCAAATTATCCAGGGCGATTTTTAAGCCTTCCAGAATATGGGCCCGCTCTTCAGCTTTACGCAGATCGTATCGGGTACGCCGGATAATGACATTGGTCCTGTGGGAAATAAAGTGGTTGAGTATTTCCTTAAGGGAAAGCAGCTCCGGTCGGTTATTGACCACTGCCAGAAAGATGATGCCAAAACTGGTCTGCATATTGGTGTGCTTGTAAAGCTGATTGATGATCACTTCAGCAATCTGGTCGCGTTTAAGCCCAATAGCCATGCGCATGCCCTGGCGGTCGGATTCATCCCGAACATAGGAGACGCCGGTAATCACTTTGTCCCTGACCAGCTCGGCAATCTTTTCCACCACCTTGGCCTTGTTTACCTGGTAGGGCAACTCCGTGACCACGATGGTTTCCTGACCGTTTTTCTTATTTTCCTCCACCTCGACTTTGGCCCGAAGTGTGATAATACCCCGACCGGTGTCATAGGCTTCAAAAATACCCTTGGTGCCGTAAATATGCCCATAGGTGGGAAAATCAGGCCCGGGAATGTGAGCCATCAACGCTCGTGTGTCCATATCCGGATTATCAATGAGCGCCTTTAACCCCGCAATGACTTCACAGATGTTGTGAGGCGGTACATTTGTGGTCATGCCCACGGCAATGCCCGAAGATCCGTTTACCAGCAATGCCGGAAATTTAGTGGGCAGTACCGCAGGCTCTTCCAGGGTTTCATCATAGTTAGGAATGAACTCTACGGTCTCTTTTTCAAGATCGGCCAGCATCTGGTGGGATAGCTTGCGCATACGAATTTCCGTATAACGCATAGCAGCCGGGGAATCACCATCCACGGAACCGAAATTGCCCTGGCCGTCCACCAGAGTATAACGCAGGGAGAAGTCCTGGGCCATGCGGACAATGGTATCATACACAGCAGAATCCCCATGCGGGTGATACTTACCAATGACATCACCCACAATACGGGCAGATTTTTTATAGGGTTTATTCCAGTCATTGTGAAGCTGCTGCATGGCATATAGCACACGCCGGTGGACCGGTTTCAATCCGTCCCGGACATCGGGCAGTGCCCGCCCGATAATGACACTCATGGCATACTCGAGATAGGACTGCCTCATCTCTTTCTCAATACTGGTACTTTGGTCTTGAATCATCCTAAATTAACTGCTCCCGATTAAATTGCTTATGAAAAATCCCTTCAAGCCGCTTTCAGATCTTGTGTCATGGCGTGTCAAGGGGAAAAACCCCGGTGAAATTATTGGTCAGGCCATGAATCCAGCATCCCTTTGCCCGGTTCCACCATGGACTGAAATGTGGAAAAATAGATATCGGAAAGGGTTAAAAACAATGTAGCGATTAACGGCCCGTAAATTATACCTAAAATTCCATATACTTTCAAACCGCCAATGATAGCAAAGAAGACAACAAGCGGATGCATAGACACCCTGTCTCCCACCAGCTTGGGTTTGAAAATGTACTCAATACCCCATGACAACACCCCATAAAATACAACAATAAAAAAACCTTTACCCAGACTGCCTTTCAAAAGAAAAACCAAAGCCGTAGGCAGCATGATCACACCGATGCCGACAATGGGCAAAAATGCCAGAAACCCCATGATCACCCCCCATAAAAAGGGAGAGTTCAGTCCAAGAAACCAGAAGAGGCCACCGCCGGCCACCCCCTGGATCAATCCCCCCAATCCGTTGCCGATGAGTACAGCCCCGGCCATATCGTTGAACTTTTCGAAAAGCTGACGGTCATGCTCGTCTTTGAGCGGAGACAAATCGTACATGTACTGCATGAACCGTTCGCCATCCATGAACATGTAGAAAACCACAATGAGCATCAGGCAAAAGTAAAACACCAGGTTCAGCAGATTGGAGGTTAAAAACTTGGCCTGCTGAAACAGGGAAAAGCCTAAATTCTTTCCAACTTCGGTTAAAGGGTCAATCAACTCACGCCAGGAGATCTGGGTGTGAATATTTGCCCTGATTAAAAATTCGTTGATCCGCTCAAGGGCCCGGGTGCTTTCCAAAAAATGGATAAGATTGTTGGAAAAGACCGCATCCTTTGCCATATTGTAAAGCCCTAAAGCTTCCCTGGACAGGATACCCACAAAAAAGACAACCGGAATAAAGACAATGAAAAAAACAGCCAGGCAAGTGAGAACAGAAGCAACCCGTACAGGGATGTATCTATCCAATGCTTTAAACACAGGCCTGAAAATACCCGCAATGACAACACCAAGAATCAGACTGGCAAAAAACGGGGCAATCACTTTCCCCACAAGAAAAATGGATATACAAAACAGCGTCAGAAAAAAAAAGAACACTGCGCGATGAAAAATATTTTGCTCCAAATATACCTGCCTGGTGATCGAAAACCCAATTAATGGTTAAAAGGAAAGAGATTAAATAACGAGGTAAAGCCGCATCATGCAGAAGGTTTTCCTGCACAGGTGCGGCTTTGCCTTTGATGTACGAAATGCCCGGCGTTAACTGCTGATAAATCCCAGGGCAGCCAGCACCAGCAATACTTCCCAGATAATAACCTGGGTAAAACTTCCAAAAAAATGGTATACGATGCCGCCGCCTACGATGGCAGGAACAGCAGTGTATATTAGAATCCCAAGTTTGCGTGGAATATCCATGGTTTTACACCTCTTTTTTCAATTCAATTTCAATCAGTTATACCGGCAATGTCAATACATTCGTTTATCATTTTCAAGGTCCGAAGTAAAGAAGAACATGCCGGAAATTCCCGGAACCTACCGCTCAATAATCATTGCCATGCCCATACCACCACCGATACACATGGAAATTAGACCGGTATTGTAATCCTTTCTTTTCATCTGGTGAATCGCGGTGACCATCTGACGAGCCCCCGTGCAGCCGATGGGGTGCCCCAAAGAGATGCCGGAACCCAATTCATTAGGTCTTTCCACATCAAGGTCCAATTCCCTCATGCAGCCGATGGCCTGGGCCGCAAAGGCTTCGTTCAGTTCGATCATCTCAATATCGGATAATGCCATTCCGGTTTGCTTGAGCACTCGCTTCACCGCAGGCACAGGCCCAAGGCCCATGTACGCAGGATCAAGACCGCCGGATGCAAAGCCTTTGACCTTTGCCAACACCTCAAGCCCAAGATCATCGGCACGCTGGGCCGTCATCATAAGTACAGCCGCAGCCCCATCGTTAATGCCCGAAGCATTTCCCGCAGTTACAGTGCCGTCTTTTCTAAAGGCAGGGCGCAGTTTAGCCAATTTTTCCATACTGGTTTCCATGGGCCGCTCATCTTTATTGACCACAATTTCTCCTTTGCGGTTTTTAATGACGACAGGAACGATTTCCTGATCAAAGGTGCCGTCATGAACGGCCCCCAAAGCCCGGGTATGGCTTAAAAACGCAAGCTCATCCTGCTCTTGCCGTGTGATACCGTATTTTTCAACAATATTTTCTGCGGTCTGGCCCATGTGATAGCCATAAAAAATTTCATAGAGACCGTCATACACCATCAGATCATGAACCGGACCCTCACCGGTAAGTTCCATGCGATGACCCCATCTGGCCTTGAGCAAAGCCATGGGTGCATTGCTCATGCTTTCCTGGCCCCCTGCAAGAACCACCTCCGCCTGGCCTGCCATAATGGCTTGGGCACCCAAGGCAATAGCTTTCAGGCCGGACCCGCAGATCTTGTTAATGGTCATGGCCGGAGTCGTGCGACTGATACCGGCACTGATCATAGCCTGGCGGGCGGTATTCTGACCCTGGCCGGCCTGAAGCACGTTGCCCATAATGACTTCATCCACATAGATGTCTGTCAGGTCATCGGCATAATCATATCCTGTCCCTTCAATGTCTATCATACCCTGATCTTTGAGGGTTACAGGGGAACAGTCATCATTGCCGGGATCCAGGGCCGGTTTAAGCCCGGCACGCTTTAATACGTCTTTCATGACATAGCTACCCAGCTCCACCACCGGCACCTTTTTCAATGATCCGCCAAAGGTCCCCACAGCTGTTCTAACACCGCTTACAATTACCACGTCTTGCATATCCGCCTCCACTTGGATTGATTTTTCCAAACCATTGGTTCAAGTCTCAACAATTTGGTTCAATTGCCATAGCAAAATGATTTGTAAAATACAAGGGAAACGCCGTCAGGTCTCTTTGGCGTTGTTTTTCAAATTCAGCCAGGCTTCCAGGCGTTGTTTTACGGTTTTCTCATAGCCTCTGACAGTGGGATGATAAAACCGTGTACCCTCAAGGGATTCGGGCAGATAGGACTGGGGGGCATACCCGTCTTTATAATCATGGGCATATTTGTAGCCTTTGCCGTAGCCCATCTGTTTCATCAATCCGGTAGGCGCGTTGCGGATATGCATGGGCACCGGCAGGGTACCGTATTTTTTTACTGCCTCTTGAACTTCTCTTTGGGCTGCATACACGGCATTGCTTTTGGGCGCTGTGGCGAGGTAAACGGCGGCCTGATACAACGAGCCATCGCCTTCTGGACGGCCCAGACGCCTGAATGAAGTATCCGCATTCATGGCCATGGTCAATGCGCCCGGATCAGCAAGGCCGATATCTTCAGTGGCAAGACGGATCATCCGCCTTAATATGTAAATGGGGTCATCCCCTGCTGCCAGCATCCGTTCAAGCCAGTACATGGCCCCATCCGGATCGCTGCCCCGCACACTCTTGATAAAGGCGGATATCAGATTAAAGTGCTCTTCACCTGCCTTGTCATGGCGCAATAGCTCTTGAGCGACCATGGCCCTGATATCTTCTACATCCAGCGTTTTGGCTTCCCCACGGTTGAATGCGCAGACTTCAAGGTTGGTCAGGGCAGCCCGTGCATCTCCATCCGATGCTGCGGAAATGTAATCAATGGCCGCCTTTGAAAAGCTATGAGAAGAGAGCCCAAGGCCTCTATCCTTATCAATTAAAGCCCGGTTCAAAATCTGAACAATGGCATCTTGGGGCAGGCTGTTTAGCGCAAAGACCCGGCACCTGGATACCAGGGCGGGATTGACTTCAAAAGAAGGATTTTCCGTTGTGGCACCGATCAGAGTGATTAATCCGTTTTCCACATGGAAAAGAAAGGCATCCTGCTGGGATTTATTAAACCGGTGGATCTCATCCACAAACAGCAGTGTCCGCCGGTTATAAAGCCGTCTTCTCTCCTTTGCGGCTTCAATGATCTGACGGACGTCCTTAACACCCGACAGCACCGCAGAAATTTTGACCCACTGATTTTTGGTCTGTTTGGCAATGACATTGGCCAGGGTAGTTTTACCGCACCCCGGAGGGCCCCAAAGAATCATGGAAAAAGCCCGATCTTCGCCCACAGCACGTTCAAGCAAACATCCCTTTGCCGTTATGTGCTCCTGCCCCACAACATCTTCCAGCCGCCGGGGCCGCATACGGTCGGCCAAAGGCGCCGCCCCCGCCATCGTTTGATCGGCGGTGTGCTCAAAAAGGTCCATTACAATGCGTTCTTCTGATCCCGTTCGCGTTTTTTGCGACTCTGCTCTTTGCGTTGCTTATCCCGCTTTGTCATCACCTTTTTTTTCTTCTCCTGAATTCGCCGAAACTCCTTTGTGTTGCCGGAAAACTCAATTTTACCGGTCTTTTCCCTGAAATAAAGTTTAACAGGTGTCAAGCTCAAGGGGATCATCTGGCGCAATTGGTTGACCAGATACCGCTTATAAGAAAAGTGTACGGCTTCGGGATAGTTGACAAAACAGACGAACGTGGGGGGTTTGACCGCCACCTGGGAGGCATAAAAAAACTTGAGGCGCCGGCCCTTGTGAAGGGAAGGTTCATCTCTGTATACAGCGTCCTCGATAATCCGGTTAACCATGCCGGTATTGATTCTATGACAATACTCCTTATAAACCCTTTCCACCTCGCCAAAAACTTTGTGACAACGCTGACCAGTTTTGGCTGAAATGGTGATGGCAGGTGCATAAGCCAAAAACTTCGCTTTCTGGCGCAGCTCCTTGAGAAACGCCTGCTGTCCTTTTTCGGACTTGTCCACAAGATCCCATTTATTAAGCACAAAGATAGCCCCGCACCCCCGTTTTTCCGCATACCCTGCAATGGTGATGTCCTGATCCGTGATGCCTTCGGAACAGTCGATGAGAATTAACGCCACATCACAGTCTTCCATACTGTCCAGAGCTTTGAGAATGGAAAATTTTTCAAGTTTCTCCGTAACCTTGCCTTTACGGCGGATGCCTGCGGTGTCTTTGAGGATAAATTCCCGGCCTTTCCGGTCCACGGATAATTCAATGGCATCCCGGGTGGTGCCGGCCTTATCGTTGACCACCACTCGCTGTTCGCCGAAAAGCCGGTTGGCGAGGGATGATTTGCCCACGTTAGGCCGCCCGATAATGGCAATGCGGATAGGACCGTTATCGTCATCATCCTCCTGTTCTTCCAATTCGGCAGGGGCATCGGGCAGCTGGGCCACCAAATCTGAAAGAAAATCCCCTACCCCCAGGCCGTGTTCGGCAGAGACCTTGTAAAACCGGTCCACACCCAGGGTGTAAAACTCTCCAAGCTCATCTTCTTGGCGGTGAAGGCTTTCAACCTTATTGATCAAATAAAAAACAGGCTTTTCGGTGCGGCGTAAAAGATCGGCAAGATCCCGGTCATAGGGAGAAAGTCCCGCCCGGCCATCCAGAATAAACACCAGGACATCAGCCTGTTCCACGGCCCGCAACAACTGTTCCTTGATCTGGGATGCAAAATAGTCATCATCCGCACTTAAAAAACCACCGGTATCAACCAGGGTAAACTGTTTATCCTCCCACTGTGTATCGGCATACTGCCGGTCCCGGGTTACACCGGGCATATCATCCACCAGGGCCTGGCGGGATTTTGTAATTCTGTTAAACAGTGTGGATTTCCCAACATTGGGGCGGCCCACAAGGGCCACAACCGGTTTCATATTTATTTCTCCCAGACAAAAAAGGGGTTAAAAAATTCAAACAACAGCCATGGGCCGACCTGGTCTATCAGCAACCAGGCTCGCCCCACAACAAAACATGAAAGTAGCATAGCAACTTATTGGTACTTTCATATAAAATTTTATCAACATTTAAGACACAATTATATACCATAAAATTAAAAATCAATCTTGGATGTTGGCTTGCCTAAAAAGTTGATTTAATTTCAGATTAATGTGCGAAATGAGAAAGGGCAAACGTAACCCGCTCTTCAATTGAATTTAATTCATGATGGTGTTTTTCAATCAATTTTAATCGGTGCAACAGTCCGGACTGGTTGGCAATCTGGATGTTCAGGCCGGGGCGGGCATTAAGCTCAAGAATCATTGGCCCCTTGTCCTCATCCAGAACAATGTCCACGCCCTGGTAAACAAGGCCGGTAAGTTCATAACACCGGGAGGAAAGTTCCAGCAGCTTTTCCCAGCAAGGAATTTGAATATCAGCGACCGGATGCCGGGTGTCCGGATGGTTCGTAATAATCATATCTTTCCAGACAGCCCTAAGCGTCCTGCCGGTTGAAAGATTGATTCCCGCACCAATGGCGCCCTGGTGCAAATTGGCTTTCCCATCCGACATTCGGGTGGGCAGGCGCACCATAGCCATGACCGGAATACCGAAAAAAACAATAATACGAATATCAGGAACACCCAAATATGAAATAGATTCAAATATCTTATCCGGCTGTATCCGATATTCAATGATGGCTTCGTCGGGTTGCCCTCCCAGACTATACAGACCACTTAATATGTTCGAGATATGATATCTGAGTTCTTCTGTCTTAATGATAATGCCGTTTGCCTTCCAATACATGGTTTCATCATGGTCAGCAATCACGACGATTCCATTGCCGCCGCTTCCCCGGGCAGGCTTAACAACAAAGGCGGACTGGTTCTGAGTAATATCATCAATATCCTGAATCTGCCGCTCAATTTCTATGACGGCATACAGTTCGGGGACAGGAAGACCTGCTTCAACGGCAAGCTGTTTGGTCTTTAACTTATTATCAACAATGGGATATTTATTCCGGGCATTGTATTTTAACGTATAGTTTGCGTTCCGGTTGTTTATACTCAACACCCCTTGTTGAGAAAGCTGTTTGAAAATATTAAGCATTCTTATGATTTCCTGACAAATTCTTTGAAACGATAAAGCTCTATCAAACGGAAACCTGAATAACGCCCCAACAGCAGAGTGATGCCGAATAAAACAAACAGCAGCTCCGGAAAGAAAAACATGATATGCTCAATGGTTTGATTTTTGATGACATAATAGGTGACAGCCGCGACGATTAAGGTCCCTATCCCTTGGCCTAATGCTTCTCCTGCACCTCTTTCATCCCATAGAATGGACATCCTTTCAATTGCCATTGTTAATACAACAATGGGAAAAAGAGAAACAGACAACCCAAGGGGAAGTCCCATATTATAGCTTACTATATTTAGGCCGGCGATGATGATGATGACGGCGATCAATATCGCCGATAGCCTTGGGACAACCAGCAGCTTTAACGTCTCCAGATAAAAACGTACGGTCAGGCCGATGGTAATCACCATGGAAAACAGGATCACTCCCCACAGAAGCTGTGTCTCTCTAAAGGACAGTGCAATTAAAACAGGCATAAAAGTTCCGAATGTTTTAACCCCGATGATATTTCTAAAAATGACCACCAGCAGGGCCCCTAAAGGGATCAGCAGCATGATGCGGTATACGAGCTGGTTCTGCATGGGCAGATTCAGCAAGGAAAATTTCAAAAAATTAGGAGAACTGAGTTTACTTTGAGCAATGGCGCTCTGGATGGCTTCTGTCTCATTTTTCAGGGCCGTGATCCTTATCTGCTGATTTGTTCCACCCCAGATTTTGAATATGGGCTCAGAGCCTCTCCACCATGCCATATAGCTTTCCGGTAAATCCACGCCTGAATTGTCGGGAAGATAGCTTTTCCACGTTCTCTTGTAATAGACTTCCAGCCAGTTGACCATTTTAACCTGCAGGAGTTCTTCTCTTAAATCAAAACCGTGAACCAGCTGAGCCGGGATGCCTGCCAGTGCCAGCAATTGTATAGCAATTTCAATTTTTCTTGTTGAAGAAACGGTTTCATTTCCTAAAAGCAGCGCAACATTTTCATCGGTTTGAGGGCTATTCAGATGTTTGAACAAATTCCCAATCACGGTATCCAAATCTGCGGAATGTTTGTAAACATCACTCCACAAGCTATTGGCAGCACTTAAATAGGGTCCCTCAAGAGATATCTCTGCTATATCAGACGGTCTTGATCTGCGCCGTTTTTTGTTGGTCGCCTTCTGAACAAGTACCTGGTAATACAGGTGCTGCCTTCCTTTTGTTCTCCGGATAGACCAGACGGCCTTTCTGTTATCGTTCTCTTTTTCAGTAACCAAACCGTATTTTCCTGACAGAAAATGTTCTGAATTGATGGTAAAATTTTCAGACTCACCAGGTAAAAACAGGCTGGCTTTCAACGCTTTGTTTTCAGCATCAGCAGACAGCCGAATCTCGATGTCCCAAAAATTCGATGTTTTGTCAGGCATAATAGGAAAATTCAGGAAATAATATTTAAAAATAAACAGTCCTGCACCAAGGAATATCAAAGCGCTCGACAAAACGAATAAATGATTCTTTTTCATTGTTAGTACATTTTTGACTTGTATTATTTATCTATTTCAATCGGCATCTTACACAACGGTTTTCTGGTAAATGTGGCAGATGGATCGACAATAAACGTATTTTTCAGATCTACCCTGCCGATCAGGACCTGGTAGTTGAAATTGGTTCTGTCCATCAAACTCATTCTGATCTCTTTATAGACACCCCCTAAACAAATATCCATGTTGACCACAAGGCGCTCATCAAGTCCGCCTCCTTTGCGTTTGATTCTGACAGAATCGACTACTTTCTTTTCAAGAAAAATATGCTTGGTTTTGGCCTTTTTTGAATAATCTCGAAGCTCAAAACTGACCCAAGTTTCATTATCCCGTTCGAATTTCTTAACATTAAAAGCGTTTATTGCCGAACCCTTTGCTCCGGTATCCATTTTTGCCCGAATTTTCAAATTTCCGGGATACACTCTGATCATTTCCAGCCAACCGATGATCTCCTTGCTGTCAGCGGGCATAGAAAACATTGATAAAAAAAATACGGAACAGATGGAGAGCACGATAGTCTTTTTTTTCATCGATAGTTTCCCTCAAGATCGCAGAAGTCATAAAGGTGTTATGCAATTTAGGGGAATTCCCCTTTCCAATCTCAAACCGTATCCTTATACCTCCTATTTTTTCAGATTGCAAAAAAACTCGACACAAAGATGCAGGATTGTACCCCATCGTTGCGGAAGTCATGTGGATTTTAGCTTCAATGCATCAAGCTTGCTGCTGTAGCAGACTACCGCCAAAGCTTTATAACGCCGAAAATAAAATCCACATGGCTTCCCCGAAGGGTAAAATTTTTTATGCAACGTTGGGGGTATGTAACAAATTAGTCTATATGGAGGCGTTTGATAAATTAGACAGGATCCGAAATAAAATTACCATCGAGCCTCTTCCTGGGCATCAACTTTAGGCATTGCGCAATGCCTTAGCCCCGAGGCGTCTCTTTGTTTTTATAACTTTCCTTGACCAAGGAATGTTTTTTCATCAATTTATGAAGCTGGCGGGTGGTGATGCCGGCAGCGGCGGCTGTGGCATTTATTTTTCCATTGCATTTTGTTAAGAGCAGGTCCAGGTACCTATATTCAACCCTGCCAAGTTCCTGCTTCCTGAATTCGGAAAGGGTTAAACTGGGGTTAATCGTATCGGACATCGGTTTAGGCGGACATGTAAACAGTTCCACCGGAAAATTTTGAGGCCGGAGAATGGATGTTTTCTCTAAAATATAGGCACGTTCCAGGATATTTTCCAATTCCCTGATATTTCCCGGCCATGAATAGGCCAAAAAAGCCTCAAGAACCCTGGGATGGACTTCCTTAATGTCCTTGGCGTGAAAAGTGTTGAGTTTTGCCAGGAACAGCTCTGCTAATTGGGGAATATCCTCTTTTCTTTCCTTAAGGGGCGGCAATTCCACAGGAAAAACATTCAGACGGTAATACAGGTCCGAACGAAAAAGCTTGTCTTGGCACAACTGTTTCAAATCAATATTGGTGGCAGCGATAATACGCACATCAGACCGGATATCCTCTTCGCCGCCCACCCGGTGAAAGAGGCCATCCTGGATAACCTGGAGCAGCTTGATCTGTGCCGGCGGGGTAATGGTGCCTATTTCATCGAGAAAAATGGTGCCTTTTCCAGCAATTTCAAACTTACCCAATTTACGCTTAATAGCACCTGTGAACGCGCCTTTTTCATGGCCAAACATCTCACTTTCTATCAAGGTATCCGGAATCGCCCCGCAGTGCACCTCGATAAACCGCTCGTTCTTCCTTAAGGACAGCCGATGAATGAGTCGAGCCGTAAACCCTTTGCCGCTGCCGGTTTCCCCGGTTAAAAGCACGGTGCTTCTAGTGGCGGCCACAGCACGGATCTTTTCAAATACAGCTTTCATAGCCGGACTTTTGGTGTGAAGCAGTTCAAACTCGTCTTCCTGCCAGACCTGCTCCCTGAGATAATCCAGCTCCGATTCCGCCCGAGTCTGTTCAACGATACTGTTGATCACCAGTCGTAGCTCGTCCGGCACCAAGGGGTAAGTCAGATAAGATTCCGCACCTTCATGGACAATTTTTACAGCCTCCGACAACAATTCAGGGCAGGCCATGACAATAACACTGATATTTGGGCAGACCAGGCTGATGGTTTGAAAAACCGCCTTATAGCTGCTTTCGGCAGCAGCCTGCTGAAGGATTTCAATGTCCACGAACACGAACTCCGGCCGGGTGCGCCGCAAGATCTGAAGGGCCGCACTCAATTGCCGGTTTGAATCAATCTGATAAACCGATGCCAGACTATCCTGAATGTCTTTTAAATCATTTGTTCGCCCGAGGATAAAATGAAGTTTTTTCAACGTAATGTTATGCCTTGTGTTTCATCACACCATTTCAGCCGGAGTGACCACCTAAAAAAAGAATTTAAAATTCTTATTTAAATAATCCCAGCCGAAAAAGCAATGCTTTTGTTTCTTGAAAGGCCGCAACAGGACGTCTGGTTTCCGGAATTGATTTCTCAAATCGTTTCCGACAGATAATTATCAATTATTTTACCCAATTCATAATAATTCATAATATCCAGCACCTACACGTTCAGCAGAAACTGTGCCGAAACGAAATCCAGACCCTAACCGAATCTCATGACAGAAAGCCGCCTAAAAAAGAATTATAAGTTCCTTTTTAATTATTCCACAGAACATAAAGCCGTCTCGAATCCATGCGCCTTTTGTTTTTATCCCAAATAGAGACACAAAAATAGGTCATAAAAATAGGTGGTTAGTCTTTATTTACAGATCGCTAAGTCTTTCGAATCCCCTTTTCGCCGCCATTGGCGCATTTCATGAATCACAAATAGCATCTGGGAATAACAGGAAAAACGATCCAACAGGTTCGGGACGACAGATATGATAGACAATATTTTCGAACATAGAACAAATAGAATACAAGGATATGACCTGGCAAGAGGTGTGGCTATATTTGCCATGGTAATCATTGATTTCAAAGAATTTTTCTGTACCAACGAAATTTTTCCGGAATGGCTTTATGCCCTCATTGGATATATGGACCGAAGAGCCGCCGCCACCCTGGTGCTAATTGCCGGTGCCAGCATGACACTCATGTTCCATAAAAACGGTCCGGAAAATAGCCGGGATATTTTTTTTAAAAGGGCTGTATTTCTAATGCTTTGCGGAACTCTGATTTCCAAAATATGGGCGGCTGATATCCTGCATTTTTACGGATTTTTTATCTTAACGGGACTGGTCATGATTGAGCTTTCCAGTCCGCGGCTTTTGGCTGGGGCAGCCGTTTGCTGGCTTGCCAGTTTTTTGAAACTTTCCAATAGTATTTACGGATATCTCGAAGGCCTTACCGCAGGCAGTCTGCCCAGGCAGCTCGCAGATCTTTTTTTCACAGGGTTTTACCCGGTTTTTCCATGGGCCGCACTCTATATTTTGGGCATGTGGCTGGGACGTCAGGATTTAAAGAACCACCATGTTACAATAACACTTTTAGGTGCAGGGTTTTTAGCGGCAATCATAGCAGAGTGTGCTGAATATTTTGTTCCAACCATGGCCGTCAAAACCATTATAGCCCATGGCGCCTCGGATGAAACTGCCGCATACCTCTTTATCCTGCTGTCCAAGTTGACTGTTATAGACCTGGCGTTGCCAAGCCCGTTTTCCATTATATCCGGAGCCGGCAGCGGACTCTGCGTTATTATGCTGAGTTTTTTATGTGCTGTTGGCCTAAAACAAGGCCCGCCGCAATCTATTCTGATCGCTGGAAAAAACACCTTGTCTTTATATGTACTGCATATCCTTTTTATCAAAGGGGTGGGGAATCTTCCGGGTGTAGGGGATGACTACTCTGTCCTTTGGTGCACGGCAGGGGCAATACTCTTCATTGCGGCCTATCTATTGTTAATGCGCTTATGGCTGAAAAAATTTGCAATGGGCCCGCTTGAAGGTGCCATGAGGTATTTCCCCTTTGTTAAGGCAAACCGAATCGTAAAAGTGCATCCGGGCACCAGGGCCGGATAACAGCACGAATCTTAATCGGAATAAAAAAGTCTTATAGAAGAAAAAAAAAGAAACCTATTTTCTTATTTTACCGGGTCCAACATCTGCGGACAAGCCCGATTAGCTATAAAATCAAACAGATAAAAATCAGATAAGATGTGGCACAGGCATTGCTAAAATGCTGCCAATGATTGGCTGGCGGCCTATTCCGGTAGACCAAAATCCATTTTAAAAAATGATATACACAGAACTACATGGAGAGCCCAATTGAATAAAACGGCCGCTATGACGATGAAACCTACCGTGATGGCTCGTCCGGTATCCGCTTCAGGCAACATTTTAACCGGAACCGCCGCCATCAACAGCATGTTATACAACGCATCCTTAATCACCCTGGGATCCATCCTTTGTGCCTGGACAATCAACACGATCCTTGTTCCCCATCAGTTCCTGAGCGGTGGGCTGGCAGGGGTTGCCCTAATAATACACTATGTTTGGCCCGAAACCTCGGTGGGCAGCCTTAATTTTCTGTTGAATATCCCGATTCTCATGGTGGGATGGTTTTATGTAGGCCGCCGCTTTATGTTATACAGCATTTTTGGGATGGTTGTTTTTTCCTTGGCCGTGGAGTGGATTCCCGCAACCCACCCCATTGAGGATCCCATGCTGGCAGCTCTACTTTGCGGCATTGTTTCAGGAGTGGGCTGTGCGCTCATATTAAAATCCGTGGGATCAGCCGGGGGAATTGATATTATATCGGTTATCCTGCTCAAACAATCCTCCATCCGGTTAGGCTCCACCACGCTTTTTGCAAATGCCGCAATTCTTTTGGTATCCATGGTTTTGTTCCCCATGGAATCAATTCTTTATACATTGATTCATATATTTGTCGCCTCCCGGGTGATTGATCTGGTTATTACAGGTATGAGTAAACGCAAAGCCGTGTTCATCGTCTCTAAACAGTGGCAAGATATCCAACAGCAAATTTTCAACCAATTAAACCGGGGCGTAACCATCATTAACGGGTGCGGCGGATATACGGGCGAAGAGGCAAACCTGCTTTACACCGTTGTTACATTTGGTGAGCTGAATCGTTTAAAGGCCCTTGTAAAAAAGACGGACCCAAACACATTCTTGGTGGTTTCCGATACCGTTGAGGTTATGGGGAACGGCATTGGGAATCAACCCCATTGGTAATCTAAAATAGCATTCACGAGGCAGACTGTAACAAAAAGGGCACGGAAAAATATTTTCCGTGCCCTTTTTGTTTTTTTCATGTCCTCATGACAATCGCAAACAGCCCGACCTTTTGATCTGAACGCCTTACACTACAATATTGAAAGTTGACACTGGCCTTGTGTCAGGCATTTCCCGATTCTGTTCTTTTCCATCCCCACCGTTCCTGATTTTCGAAACTATTTTAAAATCGGTATGAAATTGGTGCCCGCAATTAGGGCACTGCATGAGCATTCCCCCGATATCTTCAGGAATACGAAGCGGCGCATTACATTTTTTGCAATCTTTGATAATATGATTTTTCATATGTATTGTATCGGTAAGAGTGTTACAATAATTAACTGTATTTGAACGGTTTCTGATTTTTCCATGCGCCACAATTTGTTATCCAGCAAGCCATAGCTCCGGACCGCCAAATAGTTTCACAGAGATAAAGGAGACGTTTTTAACATCCTATGTATTTTCTTTTCTTATTTTTGATCGTTGTCATCTTTGGTGTTCAACTGTCAAATCTTAAAAAGTCGAATCGAGAGATTGAAAAAAAGTTAGTAGAGCTCAAGAATAAATTTGATCGACTGTACGATACGGTTCAAACCTTAAAAGCTATAAAAACTGAAAAAGGAACCGATTCCAGGGATAGCTTTACATCCGAGGACACGGTCGATGAGCGTATTTTGGAAACCAAGGATACCATCGATTCTCCCGAGGCATCAGACATTTCTCAGTCTATACAGGAGCCTGATTATGATTTTAGCCCTGTGCAAGGGACGACTAAAACGGATCCGATTCCACCCAAAGCGCAACAAATCAAACCGCCGGTAAAACCGGATAAAAAATCCGTACCTTATATTCCCCCCGCTGCGTTAAAAGCCACTGCAAGCAAGCGTCCGGTTTCCAAATCTCCTGGTGTTTCCCTTCGCCAAAAAATTACCCGGCTAAACATCAACTGGGAGCTTTTTACAGGGGCCAGGCTTTTTGCATGGGTGGGCGGTGTGGCCGCCTTTATCTGCATTGGCTTGCTGTTAAAACATTCCATTGAAAAAAACTGGCTTCCGCCGGCAGCCCGGCTGACGTTCGGCGCGATGCTGGGAGCCGGATTGATTCTGGCATCGGAAAAATTTAAAGAGGCACGCCTGAGAATCTTCCGGCATTCTCTGACGGCCACGGGGATCGGCGTACTTTACATTGTTATATTTACGGCAACCCTCTATTACGATTACCTGCCGGCCATGGCAGGATTTGCCATGCTTGCTCTGGTGTCTGCGGCCGCATTTGTGCTGGCGGTGTATCAAAAAGGGCTTACGGTTTCGGTATTAGGTGCCATTGGGGCCTATGTCACACCCCTGATGATCAACACCGGGTCAGGAAACCTGGTTGGTCTGTTTATCTATCTGGCCGTGGTCAATATTGCATTATATCTGGTATCTGAAAAACTAATTTCCACAGGTTTGTTGTTGACAGGCGCCGCCGGCACGCTGGTAACGCTGGGCCTGGCGGTTCTTAATTTGTTTGCCCAGAAAAGCGGCTTTACTATTGCAGGCGTCTGGGCTGCCAATCTCATTTTGTTTACCGTTTTTCTCTGGCGCCAGGGCTTGAATCCCATGGAGCGTAAACCCGTACTCTGGAACGGTTGTGTTCTGTACCTGTCATCGGTTGCCATGGCCCTGCTTTTGATCCTGGAAAAACCGGGCTGGCATCCGTTAATGCTGCTGACCATTGCCATGATCTGCGCCATCATGCTCGGCACCAAAAACAAAGGCTGGACCCAGGCTTTCATCCCTTTTTCCTCAATCGCTTTTATTGCCGCAGTGGTATGGGTAGTCACCCGGTTTGATGCCACCGGGTTTTCCTTCAGCTATGTGCTGATCCTTGTGTATGGGGCTGCCGGATGTTTGGGCCCCGTGTTCCTTGTCATGAAATTTGGAAAATCCAATCTAATGCTTCAATGGTTTAAAGTATTCCCGGTGGCCCTGTCCCTGATGTGTCTTGCCGGGCTTGTTTTAAATCCCATGTGTGCATTTTATTTCTGGCCCATGATGCTGGGAATCCAGATCCTTGGGCTTTTTGTCAGCCTGATTTTCCAAGCCGTTATCCAGGTATTTTTGCTGTTGGCCATATTTGTTGCCGGCGGCATTTTCTGGATGCTCAATATTCCGGCAAATGCCATGGGGGCGGGATTTTTTATTTTTATCCTGGGCGCCGGATCGGTCCTGAGTGCAGGCATTCTTGTGGTGGCGATACAGCTTCCCCGTATCCTTGCGGCCATCAAAATGACACCTGGAAAGGAAAAATCCGACACCCTGATACCTGAAAAATGGCTCAGTGCCGCACCCGTGGCAGGTGTATTTATCCTGATCGGGTTTTCCTTTTTTGTAAACCATCCCCATTTCCTCCACATGGGAATGGCCACCCTGGCCTGCTTTCTGACGCTGGCTGTTTTCTTTGCCCGCCGGGCCCAATTCCAGCCTGTGGCAATCATTGCCCTGGCAGGCGCTGCGGCTGCCCAGGCCACCTGGATATTGAATACAAGCCACCCTCAAGCGGTTACTTTGGCAGGGGTATACTGGTCCGGGGCTCTATTTGCTGCAGCACTGGTGATCCCGTGGCTGTTTTTTAAACACATTGAGCACTGGAAATATCTGTGGAACATGTGGGCCGTGTATGAGGTGCTCCAGGCAGTGTTTTTCTTTTATTCAGTCAAACATGCCTTTCACAGCCCTCCGGCAGACTGGTGCCCCATGTTGATGATTGCAGCCAAACTGTGGCCCGTGGCAAGGCTGCTGCAGCAACTGGCTGAAAAGCCCCATAGAAATTCAATCCTGGCATTCCACGGCGGCGCATTATTGTTTTATATGTCTGTACTTCCGGTGCTGGTGTTAAGCCAGGGCTGGATCGGACTCGCCCTGGTGCTGGAAGCCACGGCATTACTGTGGCTCAATACCCGGATCGTTCACCCGGGCCTGCCGAAAACGGCCGTAATCATGGCGCCGGCAGGACTTTTATGGCTGCTGATTTCATTACCCCAATTAAAAGGTCTGGAAAGCCTGCCGGTTTTGAATCCCGCAGTTTTTGCCCTGGCGCTGGCGGTCGCCGCCCTTGGGGTAGGCGTACGGTTTGCAAAATTTTGCGACCAAAAAGTACTGCACCTGGACACGCCTGATTTTTTCCGCTGGCTTTCATTAGGTTCAGGCTTTTACCTGATGAACCTAATCATTGCAGATATTTTTTCAGGACCGGACCAAAAATTCAGGATTATGCCCGGATCTGATTTTATCCAGGCTGCGGTATATGCCCTGTCATGGGCCGGGGCCGGTGCCCTGTTGTGGCGAATGGCCCGCTTCCCCATTATCATGCGCCTGACCGGATTGGGGGTATTGGCGGCAGGGACCTGCGGGATGCTTTGCCTGCCATTTTTTCTGGGCAACAGTGTGGCCCAAATGACGCCGTTTTTTAACGTTGGCCTTTTGGGCTTTGTGCTGCTTTCAGCAATCCTTTATTTTTCCAGTTCAGTTCACGCCGGTATTGCGTTTGATGATTTGGCCAAAAAACTGATCATAGCCGGTTTTATAACCGCCCTGTTCATGGCCTTTCATCTGGCTTCGGGAACCGTTTTCCAGGCAGGGCATCGCTTTTCTCTTTTTTTTGCACTTACCCTGAACCAGGAAATTGTATCCATCCTCGGGTTTGCAGGTTTCGGACTTAGTCTACTTTTATGGAAAAAGGACCTGAACAGATCCTTTCGCATGGCAGGGCTTGTGCTGATCATCATCGCCCTTGTCAGATCCCTGGTGTTCCCTTTCCGGTTCAGCCATCAGTTTACCGCAATGATGCCCCTGGTGAATTTCCCCACACTGATGTACGCACTTTTATTGGCTCTGCCAGTATTTGTGATGTATAAAAACCCCAAACAAAAATGGCCGGTCGACCAGATATCGGCCCGGCAATTTATGGGGATTGCCCTGGCCGTTGCCGCCTTTGCCGTGATGAATATTGAAATTGCAGCCTGTTTTGAACAACCGGGGCACACCTTTTCTTTGCTTGCCTCGGGAAACTATATGAAATTGCTGGCATACAGCATTGGCTGGATGGTCTTTGCCATTGCAATGCTTGTGACAGGCATCCGCTTTTCCCTGCCGGTATGCCGGTGGGTGGCCACAGGCCTGATATGCATCACCGTAGTCAAGGTATTTATTGCAGATACGGCAAAACTGGACATGGGATATAAGATTGCCTCGTTCAGCATCCTTTCCCTTGGACTCTTTTTTGTTGCATATCTTTACCAGAAGTTTATTTCAGATGACCCAAAAAAACGAAAGCAAACAACAACCAATGATGAAAACAGCCATGTTTAAATCCTCATGTATCGACTATTTAAGTATTCCGGCTAAGGCCGTTGCCCTGACCTTTATTTGTATTTTTACCGTTACAGCAATTATTACCGACTGCACAGCGGAACCCTGGCAGGCCAAGGCCTCTATTGATGTTGACGGCACAGGCCTTGCCCAGGCCGTTGTGCCTGCGCAACTTTTGATGGGAAACAACACCGGATCATATGACCTAATCCTGAACGGCCCGGACAACAATCCCCGGGCCTTTGAACTGTTCATGAAAAACAGATCCGAATCAAAACAGGTGATATTGAAACCGACCAACATCCGTCTCAACCAGGCAGGTGGGTTTGTCTGGGAGGCGGATATGCCTGACACCCTGGTTAATGAAATCCGCATTGAAATGGGTGACCGCAACTACCTTGGCCGGGTGGACGTGGCGGTGCCAACAGATACCGGCTGGCAAACCATTGCCAGGAACCAGGCAATTTACCGGACAGCAGAGACGGCCAACGCCGCCATCCCAATAAAGCAGGAAATTTATAAAAAAATCCGTTTGACATTTACCGGGTTTGACAAGTCGTATGAACAAAAAATCATTCCCATCCGGCGTGTCACCGCTCTGCACCAGGCAAAAGATGAAGAATATACTGAAATGCAACTTGTTCTGACCGATCAAATACAGGTCAACAGGATTGATGACTTTACAGAATTAAAAATGATTCTGCCGGGAAAAGGGATCAAAATCAAACAAATCCGGATCACAACGAACAGCCGGTTCCAGGGAAACTGGGAACTGGGCCGGGAACAGATCCGGAACAACAGAATTCAGTTTATTCCTAAACAGTCCGGACGTATTTCCGGCGTGGCCGGTGACGGACGCCTGATTTCATTGGATATCAACAGGGTATGGCGCACCAACGGCCTTGTGCTGCGGCTAAAGCCGGATTCAGGATTTCTTGGCCCCATTGACCAGGCCGTTGTTGTCACTCAACAGCCTATGATACTTTTTTCCGCTGATATGCCGGGACGCTATACCGCCTTGGCCGGAACGGGCCGCCTTATAAATCTAAAGCAGTTCGCGGACATTTCAGGGAAGGCACAGGTTCGTCGCCACCTTGAATTTGGACCATCTGAAGTTCAGCGCTGGTATTCTTCACAATCTCTGCTTGAAAAATTCAAAATCAAAGGCGGACCCTTTGACGAAGATGAAAGTTATCGTTGGAAAAGCCCCGTGAAGATCGAAAAAGTCGGGTATTACAGGCTCATGTTTAATTTGGAAACAAGCCTTGATAGAACCAACCCGTATATCCGGCTTGTCAAAGAGAATGAACAGATACCATTTTTCTGGGGACAGCAGACATACCGACGCCATGAACTTAAATCCAAAACCGAATATGACCGAAAAACAAACACAACGTCCTGGGAAGTATCATTACCCGTAAAGTCGGGGGCGTGGCAAACATTGGTGTTGACCGGTTCTGGAATTTTTTCAAGAACTGTGGTGTGTTACAGGGAAAAATCAGAGAAAACGGGATGGGAAAAGGCAATGACCCGAAACTGGTCCCATACCGAACAAGGGGTAACCCGGCTTGAAATTAATTCTCCCGGACGGTTTATGAATGGCCGGCGGTTTAAAATCAGCATAGACCATGGCGACAACCAGCCCATTGAAATTTCAAAAATTGAAGCCGGATTCATGGCCCCTTCAATCTGCTTTCTGGCATATGAACCCGGGGACTACTTTCTTTTTGGGGGAAATAAAAACGCAGGCCGGCCCAGTTATGATTTGACCTTGATCCAGGACCGCCTGATGGCCTCTTTGCCTGAAACCATTGAAATGGCCCCAGCGGATGTCCTAAAAGCCTCAAAATGGGATCAATTGATGGAACGCCTGTTCCAGGGGAAAGGGATCGGCCTGTATGTAGCGTTAGCGCTTGTAACCCTGATCCTTATAGGGATTATTGTCCGGCTTTTTCCCAAGGCTGGTGCTCAAGGCCCCCAAAACTGATCTGAGACCTGTGTTAGTGGCTGCAATCATTATCCGCCTGCCGATTTAAATTTTGCATATGAAATCAATTTATTGTAAATTGATTTCATATAGCTCTCTTCTTAAAATGTCTGTTCCCTTAATCGTAAAAATCAGGCACCCCTGTTTCCAACAAAACCCGGTGCCTGCAACAAAGACAAAAGGTTCCTTAATGGATTCCCAAGACTTTTATGCCCAAAAAAGCTATCCGGCAAAGATGAAGCCATGGATTTTAGTGATTCCGGGCTTGTTGATGTTATTGTTTATCGATCAGTATCAAGTTAAACACTGGCAAACGGAAAAAAAGGCGGAGCTTGGTGCAACATTGAAAAGTTATAAAATCCGCCTGGAAAGTTGCCTGGCAATGAGGTTTGATGCTTTGGAGGCCCTGTCATCGTTGTTTATTTTGCACCCCCATACCACAGCCGAAGAGTTCGCTCTCTTCGCGTCACAACTGATCAAATTTCATCCGCCTATCCGAGCCATTCAATACGCGAATTCGGACACCCAGGTGACCTATGTATATCCTCAAAAAGGCAATAAAATAACAATCGATGAGCCGATGGTGCTTTTGAAAGATCCAAAGCGAGGTCCTTTTACCCTCCGAGCAATTCAACATAAAAAAGCGGTGATGCAGGGGCCCTTTGAATTACGCCAAAAAGGCAAAGGGATGGTTCTGCGCTTTCCAATATTTAAAGACGACACCTTTATCGGCTTATCTATTGGTGTCTATGACCTTGATGTTCTCATTGAAGGCGCCTTAAAAATTCTGGATCTTGAAAAAGCGGACTTCAGTCTCCTGGATCAAGATGGAAAAACCATATGGAGTTCCGGAAAGTTGGCCCCAGGGTACCTGGAAGAACCGATTACCGTTGCCGATACGTTTTGGCGTGTGCGCGGAAATATCTCGGACAAGCTTGCCCCGCCGCTTTTGCCCCGATTATTAATTTGGGGCTTTGGCACAGGATTTGTGGTGGCCACCATTTTTTTTATTAATAATTTGCAAAAAAACAAAAAACAACTTGAACAACTTGTCGCTGAACGAACAAACGAATTGTATCAAGCTAAAGAAAAGTATCGATTGGCCATGGATGCTACCTTGGACGGTATTTGGGACTGGAACATAAAAAACGGCCAAGTCACCTATAGTCAGAACTGGCTGAAAATTCTTGAAGAAGAAGAGGTTGCACCCGAATATCAATCCTGGGAATCTAAAATTCATCCCGAAGACAAACCCCAGGTTTTATCCTCCCTTCAGGATCATTTGGCAGGCAAAACACCCCAGTGGAAGATGGAACATAGACTGAAAACAAAAACAGGGGAATACAAATGGGTTCTGGGCAGAGGCAGGGTGGTTGACACCTCATCCGATGGAGAGGCGTTAAGGATGGTTGGGACCATGACCGACATATCTGAACGAAAAAAACTGGACGACAGGTTCAAACAGATCCAAAAAATGGAGTCAATCGGCAATCTTGCCGGAGGAATTGCCCACGACTTTAACAACCTTTTATGTCCCATAGTGGGAATGTCTGAAATGTTGCTGGAAGACTTGCCTGTTGACAGCCCTGAGCATAGAGATGTTCAGGAAATTTTCAGCGCCGGAAAACGCGGGGCGGATCTTGTCAAACAAATTCTCGCTTTCAGCCGCCAAAGTGAACATAAAGTGATTCCCGTCAGTATACAGGCGATTCTAAAGGAGGTGTTAAAACTAAGCCGTGCAACCATCCCATCCAATATTCAAATCGTTGACGAAATTGAGCGAGACTGCGGCATGGTGATGGCCGATCCCACAAAAATACACCAAGTCGGCATGAATATCATTACAAACGCATTCCATGCTGTAGAGGTGGAAAGCGGCACCATCACAGTTCAACTCAAGGAAATCCTGGTAAAAAAGGAAACCGATCTACCCTCATTAGTTCTAAAGCAAGGCAGATACGCCCAACTGAGTGTTTCCGACACCGGACACGGTATGTCCCGGGAAACGATGGACAAAATTTTTGACCCCTATTTTACCACTAAAAAACAGGGAAAAGGTACCGGACTCGGTCTGTCCGTAGCTTACGGCATTATAAAAGAACACAACGGAGATATTTCGGTTGAAAGTGAGTTAGGCAAAGGCACCATCTTTCACATATGGCTGCCCGTCATGGAAGAAAACATTGTCCCCAAAAATAACGGGGGAAAAAAAATGTTTCCCACCGGCAATGAAAGCATCCTTTTAGTAGATGATGAAGAGTCCATTGCCAGGCTTGAAGCTCAGGTGCTGACCCGATTGGGGTACAATGTCACATTTTATGTCAGCAGCCGTGAAGCGTTGGAAGCGTTTGAAGAACACAGCACAGGGTTTGACCTGGTCATTACGGATATGACCATGCCGGACATGACGGGTGACCAGCTATCCCGGGCAATCCTGTCGATCCGGCCGGATATGCCTGTTATCATCTGTACCGGATACAGCGAGCGCCTCAATGAGGAGCGGGCTGAGCAAATTGGTGTAAAGGGTTTTTTGATGAAGCCTGTTACGAGATCTGATATGGCCGTTATGGTTCGAAACGTATTGGACGACGCTAAAAGACCTAAGACCGTATAAACTTACAATCCGTACCCCACGCCCATCATATATCAAGAATACCATTTGTATGATATGATACCGGATAACTTTCACGATAAGGAATCCGTAATGTCAGGTAAAAAACAAAATTTTAAAAATGCATGGCAGCATGCAAAGAAGCCCGTGGGCAAACCCAATTCATCTGCACTTGAGACCAGCATTAAAATTGGAAAATATAATCGGTTGGCTGTTCAGACCAGATCAGATTTCGGTGTCTATTTAAACTCAGGGGAAGACCGGGTCCTTCTGCCCAATAAATATGTGCCCGAGGGGCTGTCAATTGGCGACCGGCTTGATGTATTTGTATACACGGATTCTGAAGACCGACTGGTGGCAACCACACTAAAACCTGCAGGCGTGGTTGGTGACTTTGTTTTTTTAGTCGCAAAAGATATTGCCCCTTTCGGCACCTTTATGGATTGGGGGCTGGAAAAAGATTTGCTGGTACCCAAAAATGAACAGCAGGACAAAATGATACCCGGAAAAAAATATTTAGTTAAAATCTGCCGGGATGACAGCACACAAAGGGTTTACGGTACCACAAAAATTTCCGCAAACTGTGATAAAGATACAAGACATCTGAAAGTTGGGCAGCAGGTTGACTTGATTGTCCACGCGATTACGACCATTGGGATAATGGCCGTGGTTGATAATAGATACTATGGGATGATGTACTTAAATGAAACCTATCAAAAATTATTTATTGGGAATACATGCAAAGGGTATATCATGCGGATCTGTGAAGACGCTAAAATTGATCTGACGATGAAAAAACCCGGGTACTCATCGGTTCCCAAATCCGCGGAAGTCATTTTATACCGATTAAATAAAGCCGGGGGGTTTATCCCCTGCCATGATAAAAGCTCTCCTGAAACAATCCGCAAGCGTTTTTCCATGAGCAAGAAAGAATTCAAACGGGCTGTAGGCAATCTGTATAAAAAAAGATTAATAGAGTTAAAAGACAACGGAATTGGTCTGTTAAAATGAATAACAATGATGTGTTACGCAGGATTAGAGTTATCTTTGATTTCAGTGATTCACAGATGATCGCAATTTTTTAAACGGGCTTCAGCTTGAGTTCAGACCCGAAACAGCCGAGGAGCCTGCCGCCCCCCTGGGGCAAACCGCCATTGCCGTAAGACGCTTAGATACCCCAAAAAATCCTGATACGTTAAAATATTTGAAGTTTTATTGTGGGCTATGCCTGGCAGTTGAGATGTCAGGTCAGCCCATAGCTGCTATAACAATGTATCTGTAATTTCCTTTATCCGAATGGATATATCCCTGACATTTGTTGCTCTGTTATCTACCCACCATTTAGCTGCTGTTTCTTTTTGCCACTCTTGAAAAAACAATAGAAACGCTTTATCGGATAATGCTTTTGCATCTTCATTCTCATGCACCAGGGTGGAATTCAAATAATTGACCTTATTTATCAACTCCGCCCTTATTTTTTCAGCCCAGGCAATTCTTTTTTGTGTGCCGGTAAGCGGCGGGAACCCTAAACTCGCATTGGCTTTTGAAAGCATTGCCGTTTTTTTATCGAGATAGTCTTTTTTACATGAATCGCAGTACCAGTCTTTATTGTCCACAAGCCACAGGCATTTATCGTGGCTTTCATACATCTGGACAATGAATTTGTTGAAACAGGTTTTGCACCGGACTTCATAATCGAAATTTTCTTCTGACATTATTTTTATGTACCTTATGTATCTGACAGTGATTGGTCGGCCGTATGCCGCTTTTTTTGAGCATAACATTTAAAATAGTCCCGGGACATTAGCTGATTTAATTTTAAATTTCAACCTTTTATGCGATCGCATGCACTTTTTAGCCCTGCACCATGGATGAACCAAATGTTATCGTCAGTGTCGATCCCCGTTACAGGCTGAGTTCATAAATATTTTTTTGACCATTAATAAATCTTCATGTATAATTTTTATGTTCTTGGATCCCCATTATTTATTAATCCGATATATTTTCTTTCACGTACCACGCGGACTGTCCACGGATTTAATTATTTTTTGCGCCAACGGGAATGATTTTGACGAAAATTCTTTTTACAGACAAGGCAATCAGACTCACGGACAAGCAAAATATTTTCATACATTTAGTTTTGAACTTGGCCACTTAAGCCGTGGCACGGCCCTGAAACCTAACGGCTATTAACCGCTAAATTAACGGCAAAGGAGCAGGTATGAAAGAGAAGCAAACCCAGGTTTTTTTGCAACGCGCACGATTTTTCACCTTGATGAGAAGACTCGCATTTTTACTGGTCAGCCTAACCCTGATTTACTCTTTGGCCGCTGTGGTCTATTCCACCCAGGTGATCTACAAGGTTAAGTTCAACTATGCTGTTATCCTCGAACAATTTGGCGGAGCAAGGCAAGCGGTCACCGATGTGGGCTGGCACTTCAGGCTTCCTTTCTTTACCAGGCTGGAGCAAGAGGTTCCTTTAATGAACCAGAACATGTACGTCGGCGGTGCCACGGAACCCATTAAAATTATTTCCCGGGAAAATGTCGCCTTATGGACATCTGCCGTCATGACCTTCAAGATAAAAGATCTGAAGACGTGGGGAATTGAAAATCTGTCACCTAAAACCCTGCTTCAAGGAGATTACGACGGCATTGCCAAGGATATTCTGCAGGGCAAAGAGGTGAACAGGTTGATCTCTGACAGGGAAACCATCAAAGAAGAGATCTTTCATGCACTGAAAAACCGACCCATCAATAAAAACGGCCCCACCCTTGAAGGCAAGTACGGCATTGAAGTGGTCAGTTTTGTTCTCAATGAAACCAGATTCGGCGACAAGCTGGTGGAGGCTACGGAAGAGAAAAAACGCCGTCAGCTCATTGCCGAGGCAGAGAACTACGCCGCCGACCAGGAAGCCCAGAGAATCCAAAAGCTTTATAAAGCATACCTTGACGGCATCCAGTCTTTGCATCTTGCATTAGGCGGCCGGGAAGGCCAACAGGTAAATCCCAATTTGTTCAACTTCCTGACCCAGCAAAAATGGGCCACTGCCTATGAAAAGAACGAATCAAACCAGAAAACCTTTGTGCTCCACGACGGTGGAAAATCCCCCGGCATTACCCTGCCCTTCCCGGCAGACAGCACAGATTCAAATTAGGCCAATACTTCTGCAATAGATGTCCTACCAAACACCTAACCCCTGCATAAGGATGAACCCATGGCCAAACGAAATACAAAGGAAAAAAGATATATTGCCCTGCCCGAAGAGGCCATCCATAAAATTGAATCCATGGTAGATACCTGGACCTACGACACCAAAGCCTTTGTCAGGTCCAGACTCAACCAATACAAACCGCCCAGCCCCTTGTTCTCTTTAATTAAAGATCTTTTCTTTTTGATTTTTTTCATGAAAAGAAAACAAAAACGGATGAATGTCCTCAACAATCCCCAAATTCTCATAGACTGGAAAAAACGATTTTTGTATTCAGGAGAAACCAACCCTGCCGCATCCTGGAACAAGATCATTGCCAAAGAACTGACAAAAGCGGAGTACCATTACCTTATCGCGGTTCTGGATAGAGAACTGACCGATCTTCATGTCCCGGTGGAGTTAGAAAAGATTTTTGAAAAAATCTACAGGGTTCATATCAGAAAGGAGCACCTGGAAGACCCCGATGTTCCCAAAGCCCCCATCATGCTCATTGAAGGAACTTCGGGATCGGGAAAAAGCGCGACAGCAAGGGAAGCCCTTGAAAAAGTGGTATTTAGAAACGAAGTAATTCCCACAGTGGACTGGCGAAAAAAGCGGGACGAGATCTTAGGGGAATACGGCCTGTTCACCCAGCTTGAGGATGTGGACCCTGAATTTGCCATGCAGATTGCAAAAAAGAAGAAAACCGATTTTTACCTGCGCCTGGCAAAAATCCCCATACTCAAACAAATTTTCAGAAAACGAATCATGCAGAACCTGACGGATTTTGAAGATTTAGGTATTGTCGTGGACATGTCCGTTATAACGCCCAACGATTACCAAACCGCCCTGTCCGGAGAGCCGGGCAACTATTTCAAGCGGGCCATGGGGCATCCTAAGGTCACATCAATCCGGCACATTGAAGAAGCCCATTCGGCATTTGGAAAATCGGGATCCGAATCCGGCACCGGAGGCGGCGGTGAAAAACAACAAAGAACCCTGATTGACACCTCCAACATTGTCCTGGATGAAATCATTGACGGCAGACGGGATTGCTTTATCATTGCCACCAGTGACCAGTCCCACCGGTTTGATTCAGCCATTTACCGCAGATTTATTGAAAAAGGCGTGATTATCGACATTTCAAAATACTGGATGAACCGGGAAAACCTAAAAAAAATCATCACCCTTGAGATCCGGCGCTACCAGATCCCCACCAAATTTAATCCGGAGTCAAAACAACTGGACGATGCCGCAGATAAAATCTATGCCATTTTCAGGGAGAGAAGCCTGAAAATCACCCCGGCGTACGTGAGAAAACTCATTGAATCGATCACCTCCATCCAGGGGGATTTTATCCTGGAATTTTTAGATGATGCCGTTTTGATCCGAAAGGCCTTCCAGCTGGTGGCCAAAAACGTGTATGGAGAACTATACGACAAGGTTGTTGACAAGATGGGCCGGAAACTGAACTGGGAAAAGTATGTGGGCGATATCAAGGATAAATTTTCTGAGATGGCCAACAACTGTTTCCAATACGGGGTCAGCGAAGACAAAGGGGTAGTGCTCACAGGCCCGCCGGGATCGGGCAAGACCTATCTGGTCAGAACCTGGCTCTCATCCAACCGCAAGGTCCATGATATTGCCACAAGCCCCTCGGCGCTTCAAGACCCGTCAAGCCCTGTGCACGGCGCCGTATCCAACCTTGAAAAAGTGTACGATATTGCAAAAATGATCGCCCCCACGGTGATATTTTTTGACGAGGGAGATGCGCTTGCCCCAAGACGAAGCGGTACCGGCGGTCACCCTTCGGATGCCCTGACCAACAAATTTCTAAATATCATTGACGGTGAAATCCCTCTAAACAAAGTATTTACCGTTTTAACCACCAACCGCCTGGATATCCTGGACCCTGCCTTGATCCGGTCTAAAAGACTGAAAACCCTTGATATATCAGGCCACATGCGTCAAAAAGATGTCTTTGAAATCATCAAAAAGCAGTTTGAAAATGTTCCCCATCCACGCAAATTCGGGGTGGAAAAAATCATAGAGACAGCCCAGGGTATTTGCAATACCCCGGCAGACTACACATCGTTTACGGAAAAAGCCATTGCCCTTTGCACCACCGAGTTTAAAGTGTTGCTAAAACTTCGGGATCTCAAATCCTCAACCCAGGATGAAAAATATAACTTTGTCAAACTTAATTTTAAAACCGTCATAGGCATTCTTGATGCCCTTAAAGCCCCCCCCTTGATCAAATCCAAAATCAAAACCGACCTGAAAAATTTTGTGGATCATTACGACAAGATCCTGGAAAATGTGGATCATATCACACGGGAAAAGGATTATCCCATTGTTGTGACCCACCTGGACTCCGCCAGAAGGGAAATTTCCCAAAGCCCGGTGCGCAAAGGCACCATCCAGCTCAACGAATTTTTAGAAACCGAGCTGAGCCAGGAACCCCAGGTCGGTTTTATTATCGGCGTAGGCGCCAATGACATGACCGGCATGCTGTTGCCCATTGCCACCAGCCTGACCGGCAGGGTAGAAAACACACCGATCATTGTAACCGGGGCTGTGGCCACGCCTTCGGCCGAGACCTCCCAGCTGGATATGGCCGTAAAAATGACCAATCAATCGGCTCAGGAGGCTTTGACCATGGTGAAAAACTATATCCAGAGCCTATGCCCGGATATCAGCATCCCCTGGCTGTTCGGGGATTTCCTCCAGCGGTATTCCATCCACCATCAGCTCTTATCTGCATCCTACAACGTCGGCGGACCCTCCGCAGGGTATGCCCTGGCCCTGAACACCCTGTCGGTCCTGCTTCAGATTCCTCTTTGCATTGACTTTGGCATCACCGGCGCGCCCTGGACCAAAGGGGTCAAAAAGGACCAGATTGGCGGCTCGGTAATTATCGGCGGGCACCGGAAAAAAACAGAAAAAGTGCTGCTCTATCTTCGGCGGATGTACATGCCGCTGCAGAACTACCAAGATCTTGAGCCTGAATTTCTTATCGGCTACTGGGAACGTGACAAGGATATTATTGCCGTAACCCATTTTGCCGACCTCATGCCCGAGGTGCTTTGCATAGATGAAGCCCACGATAAAATGCGCGAAGACTTAATTAAAAAAAGGATAAAGAATAAAACGGAAAAATACTATGACACTGAGGATACGGCGAATCTGGAAGAAGACATTGCCCAGGTCAAAAAAACAATGAGAAAACGGGCCGAAGAGGAAATTCTCAAACGGGTCAACGCCATCAGGTTCTATCTCCAAGATCCTGGCCGGGAAAAATATATCTCCCATGAAAAGATATTTCAAACCTACATTAATATAAATTGATCGGAAGGTCTTACAAGCGGCATCACGCCGCAACAAAGTGTTGTTTTCTTGCCAACACAGGATTGATTTAAATTGCGTTCATGTTTTGTTGTGGGTTGAGCCTGGGTGTAGATAGCCCAGGTCGACCCACGGCCGTTAATGAAAATCAAATTTTTAATTTTATATCCAGCACCGGCGTCCCGTTGACGGCATCCAGCCCTTCAACAAACAATGTAGTGCCCTTGATATCCAGGAGTTTTACATCCTGTATGCCGATCCTTGAAAGCCTGTCCGGGGTCCGGGAGGCAAATACGCCGACCTGTTTACCGTCAAGCCCCCGCTTAAAACATGTCTTGACTGAACGGGCTTTATGCAGGTAGTAAACGATTGTGATTTCAGCTTCCTGTTCAAGCCCGGACATAAATCGCTTTTGGGAAGGTAACAGCTCAATTTCAGAAGCCGGGCCGCTCCCTTTTCTTCCAAATGGTGTTTCATCCCTTTCAAAATTGTTCTTTACAATGCCAATAGGATAGATCGTGACAGCTGAAGCATCCCCAAAAAGACATTTCCGGCACACCGGACGGTCGTCGATAATGAATAGGTTTTCACGGTTGCAGGCAGAACTGCACTCAGAACAGCGGCCTGTCTTATCTTTTTTTGATTCCACACTGATATCCTTTTACTTTTTTACATCAAACATTAAATTCAAAATGTTACTCTAAAGAGGGCAGGAATGTTTGAAATCCTTGTGTATCAGCCTTTTTCTGTTCATAATCTTGGTGCCATCCCAAAGGAACCGGCATTTTTTCATAAAGCATTTTTCTTTGAGCCTCCAGAAGCTGACGTGGAGCTTCCATAAAGTCAGCCGCACAGAAGACACGGCGACCGGATTTGGCCTTGGTTATCAGATTTTTTCTGGCATCCATACCAAAAATGAAAGTGCAGCGCTGATCCCATTTATCAAAATTGGTGGTAAGGTTGAAATCGGTGTCGCCCCGAACGTATAATTTTTCAAAGGAGCATTCAAGTAAGTCCAAAGCCTTATCCACCCACCGGGCAGAGCCAGAATGATTATTCCCGTCTTCTCCATCCCATTGTACAGGTTCTGCAAAAACAGACGGATTAAAACCCAGGGTCAGCAGAAGAACGAGGCCTGGGAATAGTACAGTTCGGCCTGGGGACATCGGCCCTTTTCATATCCGTATTTATCCGCATAATAGGGCTGAAGGTATATGGGGATGTAATGAACCTGGCAAAAAATGTTATCGGCCTTCGACCGTTCATACACCTGCCGCCTCTTTGCCGCACCGGCTTTCAAACGGATGGGATAAAGGTGGGGACAAGCAAAGAGTTTCCGGATCGGTATCAATAAAATCAGTTCTACCCCCACAACGGCAGAAATATCCGTATCATCCACGCTCTGATGCCCGTAATTCAAAATTTTGGGCATGTGGTCTTCTGTTAATGATCCCACAATCTATTCTCCTGTTCTCCGTGTGTCAGCCTTTTTTACAGCTTGAAAAACGTATCGACGAAATCAAGCTTAGAACTTCAATGGACCGCCAATGACTAAATAAACATACCCTTTAATTTCAAATTGTTAAATTTTATTTACGCCAACTTTTTATCCGGCATCATAGTTGCTCTATGTAATGGCAATGCCGGACAAGGGAACCGTCTTTTCAACACAGAACAAAGGGGCACATCTTGAATAAATTAAAACAGAACAGACAGTGGCTGAAAAGAGCAATTTTTCTTAATATGACTTTTTTCCCCATGATCCCTTTTATTATTGCTTTGGGGATCAGCTTCTATTTCTTTTCTTCCGCCCTGGATAAATCCACCCAGGCCAGCCTTGAAAGAATTTTGACCGACCACCGTAAAATGATTGAATCCTTCCTGCTCGAAAGGAAATCCGACCTTGAATTAATCACACGGGCATACACCTTTGAAGACATCATGGCCGAAAAGGCCATCACCACCATCTGCCAGAGCCTTCAAAAACGTTCTCCCGCCTTTGTTGATTTGGGACTGTTTGACGACACAGGCAATCACTTAAAATATTCCGGCTCCTTTGCCCTGGCAGGGAAAAGCTATACCCAGGAGCCCTGGTTCCAAAAAACCATGCTCCGGGGTTTCTACATCAGTGATATTTTCCTCGGGTATCGCAATATCCCGCATTTTGTTGTGGCAGTACGCAAAACAGAAAACAACCAAACCTGGGTGCTGCGCGCCACCATTGACACCGTGTTCTTTGACTCCATGGTATCCGGGGTGCGCATTGGCAAAACAGGTGAAGCATACATTTTAAATAACGAGGGAGTTGCCCAGACCGCACGACGTTCCGGGGATATCGCCCTTCTTGATAAAGATCCGGCCTTTGGGTGGATGAACGAACAGTTTTCCTCCAGCCAGCAAACCTTCCAGCTTTCACCCAAAGGCCAACCCTTTTTATATGCAGTATCCAAACTGGCCAATAAATCCTGGTATCTGGTGGTTCGCCAGGAGAAACAAGATGCCTACAAAGCACTTTACTCTGCGATCTTGATCTGTGTAATCATCGCCATTTTAGGCCTGGCAGCCCTGGTGGTCCTGGCCTATTTCACCTCTGAGACCATCTGCCGGCGCATGGACCGTCTAGACGAGGAAAAAGAACAGCTGGGCAGCCAGTTGATCCGGGCCGTGCAACTGGCGGAAATCGGAGAAATGGCCGCAGGCTTTGCCCACGAAATCAACAATCCCTTACAGATCATCAAAAGTGAATATGCCCTAATTAAAATCCTTATGGAAGAACTGTACCCGGGCAAAGAGGATAAGGATAATTCTCCCGATCCCAAGACCCTCAATGATATCCGGGAAAGTGTGGACCAGATTCATAAACAGGTGGAACGTTGCCATGAGATTACCTCCGCCATCTTAAAGTTTGGTAGAAAAAAAGAAGTCAAGCACACCACCCTGGACCCGGGTACAGTTATTCCTGAAATTCTTAAGCTGGTTGAAAACTCCGCACGTACCAGCGGCGTAGAGATCACCACCCGGATTGAAGAAAAAATACCCAATTTCATGGGCGACCCCGGACGATTCCAGCAGGTCATGCTCAATCTAGTCAATAACGCCATACATGCCGTTACCAGCCGACATGGCGCCAACGGCGGCAAAATTGAGATCAATGCAGCCCAGACCCGGGACGATGAAGGACGGGCCATGGTTGACATTCAGGTTAATGACAATGGGTGCGGCATAGCGCCTGAACATATGGATAAAATTTTTTCACCCTTTTTTACAACAAAAGCCGTTGGCAGAGGAACCGGTCTGGGACTTTCGGTATGTTTCGGAATCATCGAAAGCTTTGGCGGCACCATGTCCGTGGACAGCCGACTCAACGAAGGAACCGTGTTTTCCATCCAGCTTCCGGCGCATGAAAACCAACCGTCTTAAAGGAGGACAACCTAATGGAAAAGATGAAACTGTTATTGGTAGATGATGAAACCCGCTACCTTGAGACCACCAGCAAACTCATTGAAAGAAAGGGTTACGACGTATGGACAGCCCCAAGCGGAGAAGAAGCCCTTAAAATCCTGGCGGCCCACAATATCCATGTGGTGGTCCTGGATGTGAAGATGCCCGGGATGGACGGCAATGAGACCCTTAAACATATCAAAGATTTATACCCCTTAACTGAAGTGATCATGCTCACCGGCCATGCCACGGTGGACTCAGCCATAGACGGACTGAAATCAGGTGCCTGGGACTATCTGATGAAGCCTGCGGATATTGAAGATATCATTGAAAAAGCAGAGCTGGCGTTCCAGAACCGTATGAACCAGGAAGAAAAAATTCGTTCTGCCCAGGCCAAACAATATCTGAAATCCCCCCGAGAAATTCTCAAAGAAGGGGACGAGTAAACCTGAACATAAGGAGTAAATTGAATGAAACAAGAAAAGAAAAAAGTCACCGGGTATGACAAATACATCGACTGGAAGATCTTTATCGTTCCTGTGGTCCTGTTCTTTGCTGTGCTTTTTATGCCCACCCCGTACGGCATGAAGGATGTGGGCATGGAATACACCATTGCTCCCCAAAAAGTGGTTTCCTATATCACAAAGGAGCTTTTTTCCGTCAAAAGTGAAGAAGCTGATCAATGGCAGTTGCTTACCGCCCAGATCATGGAACAAAACATGCGTATCGGCGCGCTGAGCAAAGAAAGATTTTTAGACCGGGATGCCAAGTGGTGTAAAAAATATAAGATTCCGTCCCAGAAAGCAAATCTTGAAAAAGCACAGGCGTATGTCAAAGACAGCGTCAACGATACTGATTTCAAATCCTTGATGGCCAATGCACTGGAATTGCGGAAAAACGGGCTTAAATATGAAGACCTCAAAGACAAGGACAAGGCAAATGCAGACAAAGGCGCATGGCAGATCAAGGTATCCATTGCCATGGGGATCTTTGTAGTCCTCTGTTTCTTAACCGAGTGCATTCCGTTGCCAGCCGTGGCCTTCTGTATCGGCCTGATCCTGGTGTTCACCGGTGTCATCAGCCGTCAGCAGGTAGCCATGCTCTACTGGTCCGACGCCTGCTGGTTCATCATGGGTTCATTGATGTTTGCGGCCGCCTTTGTAAAAACCGGGGTGGACAAACGGGTGTGCATGATGATGTTTAAACGCTTGGCCGTGCCCAATCCCAAATGGATCACCCTGATCTTCTTTTTAATCATCACACCCTTGGCAGCCTTTATTTCAGACCATGCCCTGGCAGCCATGTTCCTGCCCATTGGTATGTTGCTCTACCAGAACAGCCTGACCGATGACGTGCCTGAAGACAAAGAGCTTGCCAAACTGCTGATGATCTCCATTGCCATGGCCTGTAACATCGGTGGTCCGGGCGCGCCTTCCGGCGGTGCCAGAAACGTTATCATGATGACCTATCTGACCGACATGTTCGGCCTTGATATCGGTTATTTCCAATGGGTTACCTATTGTTTCCCCTTTCTCATCGCCATGATTCCGGTTTCCTGGTTCATCATCAACATACGTTTCAGGCCTAAAACCGTTACCCTGGCACCTGCCATGGACCACCTGCGCCGTGAAATCGACCGCATGGGCGCCTGGAACAAGCAGCAGATCTGGGCACTGATCATCTTCCTTGTCATGGTGTTCGGCTGGTTCACGGAAAAAGCCTTTTACAATATAGGGATCTACCCCATTCGCCTGGGTATCGGCGTGATTGCCGTGGCCGGCGCCATCGCTTACATCCTGGCCGGCGTAGTCAACTGGCGCGACTACCAGGACCGTGTGGACTGGGGTGTTGTCTGGCTCTATGCCGGGGCCATCATATTCGGCCGGACCCTGGATTCAACGGGCGCGGCATACTGGCTGGCCCGGTCCGCCATTGAATTTTTGTCCAATTTCGGTATGGATTCAGGCCTGCCCCTGATGGCCGTGTCCAACGGTCTGACCTCTATTTTGACCAACCTCATGGCTGACGGCCCTGCAGCGGCATCCGTAGGCCCCATCACCCTGAACATGGCCGGCATGGTCCACCCGGGCAGCTCCTATCTGCCTTTCATGGCCATGGCCACAGCAATGGCGTCATCCTTTGCCTACTGCCTGATCATCGGCACGCCCCCCAACGCCATTGTATATGCCAGCGGTTACCTGGAACCTAAAGATTACCTGAGAGCCGGTATACCTTTGTTCTTTTTTGCCAACGTAATACTGCTGCTGCTCACCGGTGTTTACTGGACCGTTAGAGGATTCGGCACCTTGCCCGGATTCTGATAGAAAATTTACGGAGGACAAGATGACACAGATATCAAAAAAACCAAACTCACAAACAACCAGAACCAGAACTTACTTTTCAAAAGAGACAGAACGACGGGTGTTTTTCTACATGACACTGATCATGCTTGCCGCAGGGGTTATAAGCAAGCTCTTTTAAACAGCCATGGGCTGACCGGGCCTATCAATACCCAGGATCAACCCACAACGAAAGTTGAAAGATCGTAGATAGTTACCCAGACTCTACCATAAAAAAATAGGCTATGGAGGACAGTCCAGTGAAAAGCCTGCCAGAACACGCCTTTTCACCTAAGGAGGAGAACATGAATACACCAGGGGCACTTTCGGCATTGAAATTTTACAACCAGGGTGTAATCCGGCTGCTTATCGAACCGGTCCTGTTTTTTGCAGATCTGCCCGGGGTCCATACCGCGGGAAGGGCTTTGGGATTTACAGCCCTGTGTGCCGGGTTTTATGCCGGTGCCGGCCTGCTGACAGGCCCTGGTCCCCAATCCCCTGTGGTTATGGCATTGATCTATTTTATCAATGCGGCGGGTATGGTGCTCATCAGTTCCGTTACAGGCTTTTGCACCATGGTGATGATCTGCGGCAAAAAACAGGATTTTTCCCTGGTGTTCGGGCTTTATGCCTATGCTTCCGGGATCACCATGCTCATCTCATGGCTGCCCTTCATGCTCTGGTTTACGGAGCCGTGGAAATACTGGTTGGTCTATACCGGGTTTCGGCAAAGCTGCGGCATGTCCAAAGCCCGGGCGATCACCGTCCTTTTGATATCTGTACCTGTCCAGTGGTGCCTGATTTATTCGGCCATAACAGCGTTTACCGGCCGTGTGTAACAATCTTTTAAATAGGAGCAATATAAAATGAAACAACCCATAAAAGTCTTAATGGTTGATGATGAAAAACGGTTCAGGGAAACTACGCGCAAAATTCTGGAACGTAACGGGTTTCAGACCATTCTTGCCGAAAACGGCGAAAAAGCGTTGCAATGCCTTGACCAGTCGCCGGATGTAGCCATTCTGGACATCCGCATGCCCGGCATGGACGGACACGAGGTTCTCGAAAAAATGATTAAATTAGAACCCGATTTGCCGGTCATCATGCTCACGGGCCATGGGGATAAGGATTCGGCGGAACAGTCCCTGGTATTAGGTGCCTTTGACTACCTGGCAAAACCTTGTGACATTGATCTGTTGTCCGATAAAATCCGGGAAGCCTGCCGGAGTAAGCAACAGACGGGGAAACCCGAAGAGGATCTGGTATGTTCGGCAATGATTCCGATAAGTGCCTATACCACTATTAGCGAGGACGCCACCATTGCCGAATCCGTCCAGGAACTTAAAGCCTCTTTTGTAACGCTGCCCACCTCGGACCTGATCATGGAAACCGGCCACAGGTCCATACTGGTCATGGACAAAACCGGGCAGATTCAAGGTATTCTCACCATCCGTGACCTGTTGGAACAAATTCTGCCCGGTTACCTGACCTCAAGCAAACCGGCCACGGCAGATTCCATCCAATTCTCCCCCATGTTCTGGCGGGGGATGTTCACAAGCGCCGTAGAACAGATCCGAACCTTGACCATCAGTGAAATTATGTCCCCGGTCCCCATATCCATTGATTGGGAATCCACCCTGATGGAAGCAGCCTGGATCATGGTGGACCAAAACCAGCGCCGTCTGATTGTCACCGAAAACGGCAAACCCACAGGAGTGATCCGGGAGCAGGACCTGTTTTTTGAAATGGGAAAACACCTGATTCCCCCAAGATTAAGGAGCAATTGATGACTGACATCAAAACAATTATGGCCTGCATTGACCTGTCCGATTATTCGCCGATGACCCTGGGCTATGCCCTGGATCTGGCGGAACAGGGAGATCTCAAGGTCACCATTTGTTCAATTGTTCCCCTAAGGGATGTCAATCCGGCGTTCATGGCCGGGATGATGTACCCCTGCCGGGAAGATACAAAGGAATATCTGGATGCCCTTAAAAAAAACAGAATAGATCAAATCAACAAACTGATCATGGAACGATTTGCAAAATTTTCCAACGAAACGGACATCCGCATCACAACAGGATATCCGGCAGACGGTATTATCGAAATGGTTGACAAGATCGGCCCGGACCTTGTTGTCATGGCAAATAAGGGCCGGTCCAACCTGTCCAGGTTCATGTTCGGCAGTACGGCGGAATATGTATTCCGTCACACCCCAACCCCGTTGCTCAGCGTAAGGGACAAACATATTTTCAAACGCTCGTACTCAGGCAAAGCCGCCCCTGAAGCCACAAAGATCCGCACTGTTATGGCGGCGGTGGACTTTTCACCCTGGTCCCCGGCGATCCTGGCCCATGCCGGGTGGCTGGCTAAAATCACCGGGGCAAAACTGCATGCATACAACTGCATCAGTGCCAAGGAGATCTCCTGGGTAAAGTCCCACTATATTCCCGAAAACACGTTTGACCTGGAAGAATTTTTGCCGAAGGAAAAACAGCGGCGGCATGATCTTATGGCTGACCAGATAAAGGCGGCCGGGCTCAGCGACATTGACGGGCTTAATATTTCCATTGATTTGGGTGTCCCTTACGAACAGATTCTTTCCGCTTCCCAGGAGATGGGCGCCGATGTTCTGGTACTGGGCCCCAGAGGGCGCAGCCGTTCGGCCAGATTTACCCTGGGCAGCACCATAGAAAAAATCTTTCGTCACAGCCCGGTGCCCGTGCTTCGTTTAGGCCCGGATATCATCCATTAACAAAACATCCCGGGTTCGGCCCAAAAAACCTGCCCGGGATTTTACAAAGGAGGTTGCCATGTCAGACGAAAAAAAAATATTAGTGACCATAGACGGCTCAAAACGTTCAAAAAGGACCATTGACTATATATGCAGCTTTAAACCCTTTAGAGATAGGAAAATAACTTTATTTAACATAACAACACCCGTACCTGAAGCGTATTATGATCTGACCCGGGATGCCTTCAGCAATATTTCCGTATCCCAGGTAAAGGCCTGGGAAATGGGACAAAAAACAATTATAACCGAATTTCTCAAAGAGGCACGCCAAAAAATGATCGCCGCCGGCTATAAGGCGGACAATATCGACATCAAACTTGTCGACCAATCAAAGGGGGTTGCCAGGGGGATTCTGGAAGAGATCAAAAACAATGAATACCAGAGCCTTGTCATCCGGAGAAAAGGCCGTGATAACTCCATCCTCAGCGTGGCTATGGGTGGCGTGGCCGCCAAACTGGTGGAAAAAGCGGACTTTATTCCGTTGATCATTGCCGGAACCCGTGAAATCCGCCATTATCAATGCGTTGCGGTTGACGGTTCCCCTGGCGGTATGCGCGCCGTGCGTTACACAGCCGATATGATGGCCAACACCAACTGCCGAATTCTACTTTGTTCGATCATGCGAACAACCGTTACGGATTCTGCAACCCAAGGCAAGGATCCGTTTGCAGACCTGGCCCTTTGGGCCCACGACAAACTCAATAGTGCACTGTTCGAAGCAAAAGAGATCCTGACCCAGGCAGGCATCCCGGAAGACCGGATTGAAACCCGTATTGTCCAGGGCGCCCAGAGTCGGGCAGGCGCTTTGCTGGACACCGCCAGGGCCACACAATGCGACACAATTGTCATGGGGCGCAGGGGGATGTCGGATGTTGAAAGCTTCGATATGGGACGAATCCCCAGAAAAATTATTTACGCGTCCAGAAAATTCACGATTTGGCTGATTCCGTAACCCAGGGAGAGACAAGTGGGCACACAAAATCTATCCAGAATATTTAATCCCGGCGCCATTGCCGTAATCGGTTCCGGGGACGAACAGCATCGGGTGGGGCAAACCCTGATACGCAACCTCATTGATGGCGGATTTAAGGGGGCTGTCACGCCTGTCAATCCGGATCATGCCAAGACTCTGAATATGCCTGGCGCAAAACATATCAGTGATATTGAAGGCATTGTAGACCTGGCCGTGGTAACGACCCCCATCGACCAGGTCCCCCAAATCATTGAAGCATGCGCGCACAAAGGTGTTGCAGGGGCCGTGATTATCAGTGGCGGGGGGCGGGAAACAGGCGAAAAAGGCGCCAGGATGGAACAGCAGATTAAAGACGCTGCCGGGCAAAGTGACATGCGTATCATCGGCCCCAACTGCATGGGCATTGCCCACCCTCCGCTGAACTTGAATGCATCCCATATGCCGGGTTCACCGGCAAAGGGACGCGTTGCCTTTTTGTCCCAATCCGGATCCGTGTGCGCGTCGGTCATGGATCTGGCTGAAAAGGAACATATAGGGTTCAGCCATATCGTCAATTTAGGGTCCATGCTGGACGTTGATTTTGCCGATATGATCGACTATTTAGGCGAGCAGCGGGGCGTGGACAGCATCATCATGTACATGGAAAACATCACGCGGATCCGAAACTTTATGAGCGCAGCCCGGGCCGTCTCCCGCATCAAACCGATCATCTGCCTGAAATCCGGACGGTCGGCAGCCGGTGCCTGGGCGGCCTCTTTTCATACCGGAGCCCTTGCCGGAAAAGATGCGGTTTATGATATTGCCTTTGAACGGGCAGGCATCCTGAGGGTGAACACCTTTGAACAATTGTTTGACTTTACCCGGATTCTGGCAAGGCAGCAGCGTCCCACAGGCAGACGATTGGCCATTGTCACCAATGCAGGAGGTCCCGGTGTCATGGCGGTGGATGCCCTTTCATCTTTTGGTTTTGAACCCGCCGTGCTCAGCATCCAAACCATTGAAACCCTTGAGTCAACCCTTGAAAAACCATGGAGCAACACCAACCCTGTGGATGTGCAGGCAGATGCCTCTTGTACCCAGATTGCCAGGGCCGTTAACATTACGGCCCTGGCACCGGAGGTTGACGGTGTCCTTATGATCCATTCACCCGTGGACCATTTTGCCCCGGCTGACCTCGCCCAGATTATAGCAGACCAGATATCATCCCTGCCCAGCCCTGTATTTACCGCCTGGTTGGGCGGTACAAGCATGGACAGCGCTCGACATATTCTCAATGAAAAAGAGGGGTTGACCTATGATACACCAGAGAAAGCGGTCCAGGCGTTTGCGGGTCTGTACAGGCACAGCCGAAATATTGACATGCTCAACGAAATACCGGTCCGGCGCGACATCAAGCTGAAAATAAACCATGACCAGGCCGGATCAATTATAGAAACCCATCTGAAAAACGAACAATTCCTGTTAAATGGAAGTGAAGCCCAAACAGTTCTGAAGGCTTACGGTATACCTGTAAGCCAGACAGAACCTGCCGGGGATAACGTGCCGGCACCGGACTATGAACTTTATGTTGGTGCCGAACTTGATGCCCAGTTCGGGCCGGTCATTAAATTCGGCATAGGCGGTGCGATGTCTCAAATTTACCAGGACACGGCTGTCACCTTGCCGCCTTTAAATTCTATCCTGGCTGCCCGGACCATCAACGCAACAAAAATAGCCAAAGCGTTAAAAGGCCTCCTTGGGTTCAAAGCTGTTGACCAGGCGCTTGTGGAAACGCTTTTAATACGTGTAAGCAGACTGGTCACCGATTTTCCCCAAATTTGTGAACTGGAAATCAATCCGGTAGCGGTCACCGATGGGCAACTGATGGGGCTTAACGCAATTATTCACCTGGCCCCACCCCCGGCAGCCGCGCCGGACCACCTTATTATCAGCCCCTACCCGGCCTGGCAGGAACAGCTGTATACCACCCAGGAAAGTGAACAGGTACTGATCCGGCCGGTGAAGCCGGAAGATGCCGGCGCCATGCTGGCTTTTTTTGAACACTTATCAACCCAGACCATATATTTACGGTTTTTCACACCGCTGAAACAGTTGTCCAAACGCATGCTGATCCAACTGACCCAGATTGATTACGACCGGGAAGTTGCACTGGTCGCCTGGTTTCCGGCTCACAACGGGGAAAAAATTATCGGCACCGCCAGAATCATATTCACCGCCAACGGCACCGAGGGCGAATTTGCCATCATGCTGGCCGATTCCTGGCAGGGCAAAGGAATCGGGGCGGCACTCTTAAAATCCTGCCTGGCATTTTCCAAACGATACGGCCTGAAACGGGTATTTGGTGTGGTGCTGCGTGAAAACAGGCAAATGCTGCGCCTTGCCGACAAACTGGGATTTAAAAAAGTCGGTACCCCCGCCTCAAGTGAAATTGAACTCATTATTGATATCGAAAAGCTGGATCTTTACATGCTTTAAACATATAATTTTTCACCACGGACACGAAGCGCGCGAAGTTTAGGGATTAATATCTTCGTGCGTTTCGTGTTCTTCGTGGTAAATTAAATTTCAAAATTATCTGATCTAAAGATATTTTCCCATGCGCCCCCCTGATTTTATCATCTGCCCCCTTGCCCTGCTCTGAAAAGTGCTAATCATTTAAATAAGCTTAGGCTAAATAAAGAAGGCAGGGTAAAACGGTTTTCATTGCGGTACCCATCCTGCTGAGCATAAGGAGTGCACAAAATTGATATTAACAGGCGACAGCCAGCTTAAGAGAAAGGCACACACATATGAATCAGCTCAACACAGCAACCTTTGCCGGCGGGTGTTTCTGGTGCATCGCATCAGCATTTGATAATATAAAGGGAATTGAACAAGTCGTTTCCGGATACATGGGTGGGGATGTGGACAATCCCAGTTACGAACTTGTGTGCACCGGACAAACGGGCCATGCCGAAGTGGTCCAGGTGCGTTTTGACCCAAAAATCATTACATACCAAGACCTTTTGAAAATATTTTTCAGCCGGATTGACCCCACCGATGAAGGCGGATCTTTTTTGGACCGCGGCAGTCAGTACCGATCTGCCGTTTTCTATCATAACGAAGAACAAAAACAACTGGCCCTTGCGGTGATCCAGCAGATTGATAAGTCAAAGATGTTTGACAAGGCCGTTGTCACCCAGGTCCAGGAGGCGGTTGAATTTTTCCCCGCCGAAGAATACCATCAGGATTACCATAAAAAAAATGCCATCCAGTACAAATATTACAGCCTCGGATCAGGTCGACAGTCTTTTGTCAACCGGGTATGGAATGGAAAAAACCTGAAAGTTTTTAACCGAATTAGTCTGGAGAAAAGCCCCACAGGGCCGCAAACAGGACAAAAGAAACTGACGGCACCTATTCCGGATAATGAAACATTGAAAAAACAGCTTTCCCCCATCCAATACAAGGTCACCCGTGAAAATGCCACAGAACCCCCTTTTACAAACGAGTTCTGGGACAACGATCAGGAGGGCATTTATGTGGATGTGATCTCGGGAACACCTTTGTTCTCGTCAACAGATAAATTTGATTCCGGCTGCGGATGGCCCAGCTTTACCCAGCCCATCCAGGAGGAACAGATTATTGAAAAAGAGGATACTCTCCTTTTTGTGGAGCGCACGGAAGTTAGAAGCAAAACCACCGATGCCCATTTAGGCCACGTGTTTGACGATGGACCAGGCCCTAACGGCTTAAGATACTGCATTAATTCGGCCGCGTTGAAATTTATTCCCAGACAAGAACTTAAGCAGCATGGATACGAGGATTTGGAAAAACTGTTTTTGAAAGGAGCAATCCCCCAATAAAGTACCCCCCGCCATTTCGGGTGACATCGCAATAGTTCTTTACACGCTGTAAAAAAACGTGACAGGTGGCAGCCTTTTTGACCACCTGTCACGTTTTTTAAATTATTGTATCATTTCAAGCCATTAACTTCTATTTCCAGCACTTTTCTTCAGCTGGCATATATCTTGATATTTCTGTGTTCAAACACGTACGCCGGACGAAACGGCCTCACAGGAGCCATAGATATTATGAATGAACCCATTGCTGACAGAAAAGAATTTTATCAGGTACTGACCCGGAATATCAGAATTCGTATCCTGCTGGTTTCCATTATCCCCATGATGCTCACCGTAGGCATACTGTGCTGGCGGTTTCATCTGGCCTATTCCGAAAAGATCAGTGCCCATATCGGGGAACTGGTACTCAAACACACCCAGAATATCGATACATTTCTCAAAGAAAAGCTGGGAAATATCCGGTACCTGGCCCGGCAGTTGTCCACCACAGAACCCGATATGGCCCAGCAGTTTCTCACATCACAACTATCTGAACTAAAAGATGAATATGGAGATGTGTTTACGGATCTAGGCCTTGTGGATTCAGCCGGTATTCAGTTTGCTTATGAAGGCCCTTTTCGCCTTGTCAATGCCGATTACAGTGAGGCCACCTGGTTTTTAAAGGCCATGAACAGCCCATACTATATTTCCGATGTATTTGCAGGACTTCGCGGCCACCCCCATTTTATCCTGGCAGTCAAGCTGTCAGCCCAGGGCCGCACCTATATCCTAAGATCCACCATTAATTTTACAGCGTTTAACAGTTTAGTGGAAAACGTCCAGATCGGCAGGACAGGTACGGCATTTATTGTCAATGCCCAAGGCCGCCTCCAAACCCATCCCCGCTCGGGAACCATGGAAATCGTCCCTTCATTTATTGCGGACCCAGCCATTTTTAAAGATAAGCATTCACTCATCCTCAAGCATGAAAATGACAAAGGCAACACGTGTTTGTATGCCCTGGCTCTGTTCAAAACAGTGGATTGGCGCATGGTGTTCCGCCAGGATGCCGGAGATGCATTAAGGGATATGTGGAAGGCCGAAATGCTCACTCTCATTATATTTCTGTTAGGCTGTGCAGCCATAGTGTCAGTTTCTTTTACACTCTCCAAAAATCTTGTCAAACGCATTGCAAGGGCAGACAAAAAAAATGAAGCCATGAACCAGCAGGTGGTGGAAAGCGGCAAACTTGCCACCATTGGCGAACTTGCGGCGGGCATTGCCCATGAAATCAACAACCCTGTGGCCATCATGGTGGAAGAGGCCGGCTGGATGAACGATCTTCTTGAAGAGGAGACCGGGATGATCCCCGACAATAAGATTGAGTTTCACCGGGCCATTGAACAGATCACAACCCAGGGTCGGCGCTGCAAGGACATTACCCACAAACTGTTGAGTTTTGCCCGGAAAAGTGACGCCACAGTGGCTGATATCGACATTAATGACACCATCCGGGAAATCGTTGAACTCACCGCCCAGATGGCCCGGTATAACAATGTCACCATCTCCACCCGGCTTGATCCGGACCTGCCCTTTATCCGGTTTTCCCCTTCCGAATTGCAACAAGTCATCTTGAACCTGACCAACAACGCCATTGATGCCATGGGCAAAGACGGCGGCAATGTTGAGATTGCAACGGGCCTTAACATCCAAGACGACAATATGATCGAAATTAAGGTGAATGATAGCGGACCAGGCATTCCCGCCCAATACCTGGACCGGATATTTGATCCTTTTTTCACCACCAAGGCCGTGGGAAAAGGCACAGGATTAGGGCTGTCCATCTGTTACGGCATTATTCAAAAAATGGGCGGCACAATTGAAGTAGAAAGCCGTATTGGCCAAGGTACCTGTTTTTTAATCCGGTTGCCCTTAGATGTCCAAAAGACAGCCAATTCGTCAACAAGCGATACAAAACACACGCATAAGCTGACCGAGCCTATCAATGCGTAGGCTCACCCTCATAACAACGCATAATAAGAATTTAAGAACTTTTTTTAAACCTTTAAACCACTTAGGGAGACTTTGCAGATGAAACTTTTATTTGTCGATGATGAGAAAGCCTTTCTGGACACTTTGATCAAACGGCTCGAGAAACGTGAGCTCAAAGCAGACGCCGTTTACGACGGACAGTCAGCCATAAACTTTCTGTCTGAACACCCCAACACGGATGTGGTGGTCCTTGACGTCAAGATGCCCGGCATGGACGGCCTTGAAACTCTTCAGGCCATTAAAAACTTAAATCCGCTGGTGGAAGTCATTATGCTCACTGGCCATGCCACAGTTGACAATGCCATTGAAGGGATGAAACGCGGCGCATTCGATTATTTGATGAAGCCCTGTAATCTCGAAGAGCTCATTGCCAAAATTGAAGAGGCGGCAACTAAAAAATTTAAACACGAAGAGAAAATCATGGAGGCAAGGGCCAAGGAAATCACAGGCCGCATGGTATAGTGTTTGGACGAAAATTCACCCACCTGCGGCGTTGCTGCGGGAATTTGCAATCCTCACAACCAGAAGGTTGCTCCGGTTGCAAATCCCATTGCGCCTTGCATCTGGGCAAATTTTCATCCAAACCCAATCCTCTGTCACGAATTTTAATATAGCATAGATTTGAAGGCGAGAATGAAAATGAAAGACACCCCTTTACCCCATACCCGGCTGCTTTTAGTGGATGACGAAAAAGGATTTGTGGATGTGCTGAGCAACCGGCTGAGCCGCCGGGGCATTAAAGCCGTCAAAGCCTATTCCGGTGCGGAAGCGCTGCGGGCCCTTCGGGAAGCCAGATTCGATGTAATGGTCCTGGATCTGAAGATGGAAGACATGGACGGCATTGAGGTGTTGAAAATTGTCAAGAAAATGGCCCCGGATCTGCCGGTGATCATTTTGACCGGTCACGGTTCGAGAACAGCCGCAGAGGACGGTATGACATTAGGCGCTTTTGATTACCTGACAAAGCCCTGCGAACTCAAAGAATTAATGAAAAAAATAAGCCTGGCACGGCAGGCCAAAACCAATAGAACGGAGAAATAAATAAATGATATTCAAATCGAGCGGATTTAAACTGGTGGTAGCAGTGTTGATCGGTGTAATCGTGTTTATTCTGCCCAGGCCGGAAGGAACAAAATTTAAGCTTTCCGGCACCGGTGCAGACCAATTAAGTGGGGCAGTCAGTCAATATTTTTCAACCCAGGAAACAGCACCGGGAAAACCTGTTATTCTGACAGCCAAGGCCCCCGGCACCGAACAGGCCCGGGTACAGTACCTTGTAAACCAGGCCAAGGAAATGGGCCTTTCAGAAGTTAATGTGGATTATGTGGATGGCTTGAGTCCCAAAGCCAAACGGTTCTTATCCGTGCTTGCGGTGCTGGTTATCTTGTTTGTGGTGGAGCCCATTCCCCTTGAAATCACGGCAGTGCTGATTGGCGCCTCCCTTGTTTTCATGGGCATTACCGATGTGAAAGGGGCGTGGGCACCCTACATGCATCCGGTTGTTATTTTCATCATGTGTTGTCTGATCTTTGCCATTGCTCTGGACAAGGTGGGGCTGACAAAACGCCTGGGGTATTATATTATTAAAAAAGCGGGCAATTCGGTAACTAAATTTACTTTTATCATTGCCGTAGGTTTAGGACTTGCATCCTCTTTCATGCACGATGCAGCCGCCTGTGCCATCGGTATTGTGACCATGCTGCCCCTGATGCGGGCCGTGGGCATTGACCCCAATACCAATACGGCCAAATTCATGATGCTCTCCCTGCCCTTTGCCTGCTCTTGCGGCGGCATGGGAACCCTTGTGGGTGGTGGCCGTTGCATGGTGTCCGCTGCATTTTTAAAGGAGTTCACCGGTATTGAAATCACCTTTTTTGAGTGGATAAAATATTGTATGCCGGCAGCCATTATCTGTGTGCCCGTTGCAGTTCTGGTTACCTATCTGGTTTACCGGCCCGACCCCAAATTCAAGCTGCCTGATTTTGATGAGGATTTAGGCCCCATGACGGCTGCCGAGAAAAAAGCATTGATCATCATTGCACTCTCTTTCGTGTCCTGGCTCACCAAGGGCATCCACGGCTTTCACTATTCCATTACCGGTATGGTGGGTGTGGCCTGTCTGGTGCTGTTCGGCGTCTTGAAATGGCGGGACATCAATGACAACCTGGAATGGGGGACTGCCCTGTTTATTTTCGGCGGCGGTATTTCTTTAGGTCTTGCCATGGGATACTCCGGGGCTGCAGATTATTTTGCCAACCTGTTCTTCCCGCTGATCCAGGGTAAAGGCTGGCTGGTGCTCTTTGTCGGTGTGGCCGTATTCGGTGCCCTGGTCACCAATGCCATGGCCAATGTGGCGGCAGCGGCGTTAATCCTGCCCATTGTTATCCCCATGGCTCAGCTTGAAGGCGTCAACCCGGCCATCCTGGCCTTGGGGTTAGGTATGGCCACATCTTTTGCCATGCTCCTGGTCATTGGTTGTCCGCCCAATGCCATTGCCTATTCCTACAAGTATTTTAAGTCCTCGGATCTGACGAAACTGGGTCTTGTGGCCACACCAACCCTGCTTTTGATACTGATCGGCGTGGTATGTACATGGTGGAAAATTTTAGGTCTAATATAAAAGGAAAGTTCTGAACCTGATGGAAATCAATACCTTAGAAAATGACACCGGCAAAGTTGTCCGTGTGCTGCTGGTAGATGATGAGGACAGCTTTAGAAAGGCCATTGCCCGGCGTCTGGAACGACGAAATATGATTGTCAGCCAGGCGCCGGACGGCACATCCTGCCTGGAATATCTTGGCACCAATGAAGCCGATGTGGTGGTGCTGGATATGAAGATGCCCGGTATGTCGGGTATAGAGACCTTTGAGGCCATCAACAAGTACCACCCGGGCCTGCAGGTAATTTTCCTGACCGGAAACGCTGCGGTAACCGAAGGGGTCGAAGGGATCAAGGCGGGAGCCTTTGACTACCTGTCCAAGCCCATTGAAATAGAGCATCTGGCCGGCAAGATCCGACAGGCCTGGGAACTTAAACGCCTGGAGGCGGCCAGGGAGCGCGATAAAATCTTCAGGCGGCGCCTGGAAAAACGCATGATGCACACCCAGCGGCTTGCCTCCCTTGGTACCATGTCCACAGGCATTGCCCATGAAATCAACAACCCATTGGCGATAATCAAGGAGTCAGCCGGATTCATGCGCATGGTGCTGGAGAAATCGGACCGGATTTCAGAAAAGGGAATGCTTTTCAAAGGACTTGAAAAAATAGAGAAAAGCGTGGACAGGGCCAGGCGGATCACGCACCAGCTGCTGGGCTATGTGCGCAAACACGGTCATGAGCTCACCCCGGTGGATATCCGTCAGCTTACCGAGGATACCGTGGTGTTGATCAAACAGAAAACACAGGCTAAAAAGGTAACTGTACAATGGGATACCGAGCCTGAACACCAGATGCTGATGCACACCGATCCGTTCCAGGCACGCCAGGTATTGATCAATCTATTAGAAAACGCGGTGGATGCCGTGGAGACCGGCGGGCAGATTTATCTTTCCCTTTACCGGGAGGATCAAACGGTCTGTCTTGAAGTCCGGGATAACGGCAGCGGCATTACACCGGAAAATATGGAAAAGATATTTGATCCTTTTTTCACCACTAAGCCCAATGTGTCGGAGAATGAATCCGGCACCGGACTTGGGCTGTTTGTGGTGCACAAAATCATGACCGGACTTTCAGGCAGCATCCATGTGGATTCAGAACCCGGACAAGGCGCCACGTTTACCATCTGCTTGCCTGAATGGCATTCTAAATAAACAATTACAAGTGCTTTCATAAATATTTTAAGGAGAAAAACCCATGGTAAAAATACCGGTAAAAATCTTGATCGTTGATGATGAAAAAGATTTTGTAGAGATGTTTTCCCTGCGCCTGACCGGGCAAGGGGAAAAGGTATCTACTGCCTATTCAGGACAAGAGGCCCTTGACCTGCTTGAAAAAACAGAAATCGACGTGGTAATCCTGGATATCCGCATGCCCGGCATGGACGGCATAGAGACCTTGAAAAAAATCAAGGCCGGTCATCCCCTGGTGGAAGTGATCCTTCTGACCGGACATGGCTCCACCGAAACGGCGGTGGAAGGCATGAAGGAAGGTGCCTTTGATTACCTGATGAAACCGGCTGATTTTGATGATATCAGCGAAAAGCTGGCCAATGCCTGGAAGCGGAAAGACGAACAGGAAGAACGTATCCGCAAGGCTGAAGCCCGGTTGTTGCTGAGGCGGTCTGGAGATATTTAATGTTTGAACGGTTCGACAGAGGGGCTGCTTTATGATCTAAACCGCCTCCAACGAGCCGTCCAAACAGAGATAATCTATTGAAAAGGAGCGTATTAATGAGCCTGAGACAACGGGTATATCTTGCCAATGCCGTACTTTTAGGAATAACGGTCATGGGCAGCATTGCCATGATCTGGTATACATATAGAACTGAATATCTGTTCACCGGTATTGTAGCAAGGCATATTCCCATGTATCAGGCCGCCGAGGCCCTTGAAACCTCTCTGCTCAACCAGAAAGGGTATCTATCCTATTATCTTCTGGATAAAAACCCTGAATGGCTCAGGCAGCTGGCTGACTTTAAAGAAGATTTCGAAAGCCAGCTGGCCCGGGCCAAACCTCTGGTCACCGAAAGTTGGGAAAAGCAGGATCTATGCCGGATTGAATCCGTATACGCCACGTATATTACGGCCAAGGACAGGGCGCTGAGCTTATATGAAAAGGGCGACCCGGGTGCAGGGGCCGCCCTCCATCGTGAAGTCAGGGCAAATTTTTTCAGAATTTATGAGCTTTGTGAGAAATTTAAAGCTGCACATAAAAAGGCCATAGACGTTACCGTGGAAGATAGCCGTACCGATGCCAAAAACCTGCGCTATATAGGCCTTCTGGCCATTGTCACTGTGGTGTTACTCAGCCTTTTGATCAATTATATTTTTACCCGCCACATCCTGGAACCCATCCGGAAACTGGCGGCGGAAGCAGATCATTTAGGAGAAGGCCGGGTGTCCGGCAACGAACTGGCAGCATTGAAAAGCAGTGTCCACGGCTTGATTGAAAATGCCGAACAGACCCATGCCGAACTTGAGCGAAGCCGGGAGTCTTTGATGCAGTCCGAAAAAATGGCCCTGGTAGGTCAACTTGCCGCAGGGACCGCTCATTCCATCAGAAATCCTTTAACCTCCATTAAAATGAGGTTGTTTTCCCTGGGCCGGTCCACCAAGCTGTCCCAGGACCAGCAGGAGAATATCAGTGTAATTTCAACAGAAATCGGGCAGATCAATAAAATTCTGGAAAATTTTCTGGAATTTTCCAGACCGCCAAAATTAACCATGAAGGCACAAAGTCCGTCCCTGGTAGTGGATAATACGTTGCGCCTGCTGGAACAACGGTTAAAATCATACGGGGTCATGGTCCAAGTCGTTCGCAGCGGACCTTTGGACGATGTACTGCTGGACGCGGGCCAGTTCAAAGAGGTCCTGGCCAATATCATTATCAATGCCTGCGAAGCCATGGACAAAGGTGGCCGGATCACCATCAGCGAAACCATGGACAATATCAACACAGACAGGGACACGGCAGTGATACGAATCCAGGATACCGGGCCCGGTATTCCCGCATCTATCCAGGACGAAGTGTTCAACCCGTTTTTCACCACAAAAGACGACGGAACAGGGTTGGGATTGAGCATCTGTTTTAATATTATCAGCGAGCATGGCGGCTGCCTGGTGCTGGACAGCCAGGAGGGCAAGGGTGCCTGTTTTACGATTACGCTGCCTGTAGGGGAGGGTGTCCATGGCAAAGATTCTGATCATTGACGACGACGATCAGCTGAGAATCAGTTTTTCCAAACTTCTCACCGAAGAGCAATATGACGTGGTGTCTGCGGCTTCCGGAGAGGCCGGTATTGAAATCGTCAAAACAATGCCCCTGGATCTGGTGATTCTGGATGTCCGCCTGCCGGGCATGAACGGGCTTGAAACATTTAAAGAGATAAAAAAACTCGATGCCACCCTGCCGGCCATTATTGTCACGGCATTCGGCACCACGGACACAGCCATTGAAGCCACCAAGGCCGGTGCTTTTGACTACCTGCTCAAACCCTTTGACATTCCTGAAATGCTCAAACTGATCACCCAAGCCATTGATGCGGGCTATTGTATGCGCACCCCGGTGCATGTGGATGCCGAGCCTGCAACCTATTCTCCGGATGCCATTGTGGGCCAGAGTCCCGGCATGCAAAAAGTATATAAAACCATAGGCCGGGTGGCCCAGACCGATGCCACGGTGCTGATCCAGGGAGAATCGGGTACAGGCAAGGAACTGGTGTCCCGGGCCGTGTACCAGCACGGAATCCGGTCAGATAAAAATTTTTCCATCATTAACTGCGTGGCCATCCCGGAAAATCTTCTGGAAAGCGAATTATTCGGTTTTGAAAAAGGGGCATTTACCGGTGCGGCACGGCGGCATATCGGCAAAATTGAGCAGGCAGACGGCGGTACGGTGTTCCTGGATGAGATCGGGGACATGCCCATTTCCATCCAGGCCAAAATTCTGCGGCTGCTCCAGGAAAGATGCATTGAGCGGCTGGGCGGCGATGAAACCATACCTGTGGACGTGCGCATCATTGCCGCAACCAACAGGGATCTTAAAGCCGCTATTGCCCAGGGGCTTTTCAGAGAAGATCTCTATTTCCGCCTCAAGGTCGTCACCATTGAGCTGCCGCCTCTCAGGGATCGTCTGGAAGATATCCACCCCCTGACCGCCCATTATTTGGAACGGTTCTCCCACGAACTGAAAATCGACAACCCCGGCATCCGGGAAGAGGCCCTGGACCTTTTAAAAACATACGAATGGCCAGGCAATGTCAGGGAACTTGCCAACCTGATCCACAAGGCCCTTATCTTTAACCGCGGTAACCCCTTGTCGGTCAGCGACCTAAGCCAGATTATCCGAAAACAGGAAACCCCGGGAGAAATCTCCCCGGGTTCAAACCAGGAAGAGGCCATCCGCCAATGGGTCCACAGCTGCCTGTCCCACCCATCCAATAATCACAGCTTTGAATTCTTTTCAGATACCATCTGTGCCATGGCCGTGGAAGAAGCCCTGAAAATCTCAAACGGCAACCGCTCCCAGGCCGCCCGGCTTTTGGACATATCCCGGCCGACGCTCCATGCAAAAATAGACAAATACGGAATCAACACCATTTCATCCACCCAGGTTATCCGATAGCTGTTTATGTATCGTTGCGGGCTCAATGATATCGTTTATATTTTTAAATATCAGGCGGACATCTGCTGCTCCCCGCCTGAGCCGAACTGCTCCACGGACTTGCCTTTTTCAATGATAGCCCCAAGCTCATCCATTGCTTTGTCATACTGGCCGAAAAAAGATTCAAGGGTTTGAACCGTTTCATCATCCCGGCCGACCAGATCGCGTGCCCGCTTTAAAAAATGGCTGCCAACTTTTCTAAAATCCTGCATCTGCGACAGCAAAATTTTTCTGTTTTCATGCCGCTGTTTTTCCTGGGCAATAACAGGGTCAAGTTGCCGAATGGAAAGTTCAACCAGCACATCCCTTGGCAGCTGGTATTCCCGGGCAAAGGTATCCAGGGTACTTAAACAATTGCGGCTCAAGACAAATGTTTTTTGCTTGCGGTGCTTTTTTTCAGGTTCATACGCTTTTGCCTCATCTGCAATCTGATCAATGATATCTTTATTTTCAATCAAATGGTCAAATATTGATTTTTGCTTTACACCCAATTGATTGGCAACAGTGCTTATTAAATTGATGGCATGCTTAGGTAGCGTGAACGTCGCCCGTACAGACTGCATCCCTTTAAGTGCATTCAGGGAGAACTCATTTGGTCTTTTTTTCGATTCGCTCATTTTCTAATCCTCCTCTTTTTATTTAAACTAATTGATCAGTATTACTTTGTCAATTTCTTAAGAAAAAATAATGAAAATTATATTGACATAAAATTATTTATACATATTTTATTTTCAAACAAACGGGAGGCAGATTTAAATAAGCCAACCGAGAAAACAACAACCAGAAAAAGGAGTATGAACTATGTTTGCAAGAATGAATGAAATCGACAGAATGTTTGGGGCCATGGATCTGCTCCGCACCAAAATGGACAGACTCTTCAACGAAGTAGACAGACCTTACCTGCATGGACCGGCATTTACCCTGGGGTCCAATTCACCCAGAACCAACCTGATGGAAAACGGTGATAACTTTGAAGTCCGGGCAGAACTTCCCGGTATCTCAAAAGATGACATCAGCATTAAAATCCAGGGCAATTACCTTGAAATCAGCGGGAAACGCGCTATTGAGACACCCGAAGGGTATAAGGCCCATAGGAATGAAAGGTCTGCCACCACATTCTCACGCAGCTTTACCCTGCCCGATGAGGTTGATGCGGAAAAAGTGGATGCAACACTTAAAGACGGCGTTTTGTACCTGACTCTGCCCAAATCAGAGGCTGCCAAACCCAGACAGATCACCATTAATTAAATATAACAGCTGTGGGCTGACTTAAGATTTCGCTCTGATTCAGCCCACAACGAAAGTAAAAACGCATCTTAGAAAAAGAACAAAAAAAATAAACCCACAGGAGGTTACCATGACTGACAGAAAAGATATTGCCAAAACCGAAAACAAGACCATTGAAAAAACCCGTGAACTGAGAACCGCCACCCCGTCAGTGGACATTTATGAAAATGAAAATGAGATCCTGCTCTTTGCAGATATGCCGGGCGTTCACAAGGACGATGTCACGGTAAATATTGAAAACGGCAAGCTCTCCATCTCCGGTGTTCGCCGACTTGATCGCCAGGGCGTGTCAAACTGGGAGGAATTTATGGACGTTGAATATGTCAGAAGCTTTTCCATCCCCCAAACCATTAGCGTAGAAAATGTGGAAGCCAAGCTCAAAGATGGGGTGCTTACCCTCCATCTGCCCAAATCCGAAGCGGCCAAACCCAGACAGATTGAAATCAAAGCAGCTTAGGGCAAGGAGACCATCTTCTTTCCGCCAAAATCAGAATGGCTGCGGCAAAACAAATACGCCGCAGCCATCCCAGGCGCTCAACCACATAAACCAAAGGAGAAAAAGTTATGGATCAGGCAAAACCCAAAGGTGCCGGCAAAAGCAGCTTTGAACTGATTAACACACAGATCTTGAAAGAGATGCTGCCAATTCAACCGGGCTCCGTGATTCTGGATCTGGCCTGTGGAAAAGGACTGTATTCACTATTTCTATCGCAGCTTACTGGGCCCACCGGCACATATACGCCTGTCCCAGGAAAAAACGGAAAAACTGGTCACTGACGTAGGATTTAAAAAAAATAAATACTGCGGAACTCGGCCCTTATAATTATGTGGTATTGTTTAAATCAGAGGGATAAGTTAAAAAATTACAATTTTAAATCTTTGTCTCTTGACAGAAACGGTGTTCCTTACTAATTAAAATACACTCAGTGTTTAGACAATCCGTCAAATCTAAAATCAGTATCAAAAAAATATGTGAAGCGACGAGTGAGTAATGGATCAGAATAACAGACTACCCTCTTTTTTTTTCATCACAGGCGTCCCCAAATCCGGCACAACGTGGATGCAACTGCTACTCAATACCCATCAAAATATTTTCTGCCGCCCTGAGGATACGTTCTCTGAACTATTAAATGGGTTACAAAGCTTCCTTAAAGGTTACAACAACCTTTTAGACAAGACAAACAAAAAAACAGCCCAACAAAAGGAAATATTTTACTATAATCAAGATGATGTACTAAACTGCTTCAAATTTCTTGTAACACAAGCCCTATCAAAACCCCAAACATCCGGACAACCAGTTATTGCTGCAGGTACCAAAGACAATGCAATCATCAACCAAGCCGGGCTATATAAAAAACTATTCCCTGAAGCTAAATTCATCTGCATTGTACGAAATCCCAAAGATATTGCTGTTTCAAGCTGGTTTCACAATTTAAGGGTGGAAACTAATTTTCATGAAAGATCCGGAGGGGACCTTGCCGCATGGGCCCAAACAATTGCCACAAACTGGAACACCTGCATTCTTAACTTAAGCCATGAATTCAAAGGTGCTGACAATCAATTAATCTGGGTCCGGTATGAAGACCTTCTTTTGGACGCAATTCCCACTATGGCGTCTGTATTTACTTTCATTGGCGTACCCACAGACCGGGCAGAAGTGGAAAAAGTGATTGACCAAAATCGGTTTAACAAACTTGCCCAGGGTAGAGAAGCAGGCAACGAGGATCGAACAAGTTTTTTCAGAAAAGGCGTTTCAGGCGATTATAAAAATCATTTGACCCCTGAAATTTGGAAGGAAGTTACCAGAGACGCTCATGAGGTTATGCGAGAACTTCGTTATGAACCATAAAAATACAAAAGGCTTTTCAGATGATTCTGAAAAGCCTTTATTTTTAAGTGGCGTCCCCAAGGGGATTCGAACCCCTGTCGCAGGCGTGAAAGGCCTGTGTCCTGGACCGGGCTAGACGATGGGGACACTTAACTTTTGACGCTTTTAAGTTGGTGGGCCGTGCTGGGCTCGAACCAGCGACTCTCTGCTTAAAAGGCAGATACTCTGCCAACTGAGTTAACGGCCCGTAGGGTGCGTCAAAAACACGGGTAATCTATATGTTATTACCCTTATTGTCAACTACTTTTTTAATTTAGATCGTTTTTTATAATCATTCAATCCAAAAAGTACTATACAAAACTGATGTAACCCTGATTATTTTCAATATAAATAAAATGTTAAATCCCAAAAGCCTTTATCAACCTATGTCAAATCAAGGGCTAATCTACACTCTTTTTTTATCCACGAGTTGTTCAAGCGCACTGACTATTTGCTCAAAAACAGGTGCCCAGGCTCTGGGAGAAGGTTGTCTGAACAGACGCATAGTTGGATACCAGGGACAATCATCCCGATCAAGCAACCAGCGGAAATCCGGGGCAAAGGGAAGAAGTGTCCAGACAGGCTTCCCCAAAGCACCTGCCAGATGAACCACCGAAGTGTCGACAGATATAATAAGATCCAAATTCTCCATTATGGCCGCAGTATCGGCAAAATCTGAAATTTCCGGCCCCAGATCCTTTTCAAAAAAGGCTGAAGTGTCCATATCAGTCCATTTTTCGTGTTTTTCTTTTTGAAGGCTGTAAAAACTAGCCCCGTCGATATTACCAAGGGGATTAAACATACTTAAAGAAATTGACCGATTGCGGTCATTTTTATGCAACGGTCGGCCAGCCCAGACAAGGCCGACTTTAAACGACGCATCTTTGGACAGCCTGTTTTTCCAAATCCGGCAAAGAGCCGGATCAACGGACAGGTAGGGAATTTTGTTGGGAATGGTTTCTATTTTAGTTTTCAATATATGCGGCAAAGATAGAAGCGGAACGTGGAAATCAAACCGGTCCACAGGCCGGGTGTCCACATCTTTCAACCCGACAAGAAGCCGGTCATATACCGGATTTTCCGCCACCAGCCGGGTCAAGGCAGGGCCGGTTTCAAAAACCACCCGGGCACCCAGATTCCGGAGCATCGGAAGATAACGGATGAATTGCAGGGTATCACCCAGTCCCTGCTCCTCATAAACGAACAAGGTTTTTCCCTTTACATCCTCACCCCGCCAGGCCGTACCATAGGCAAAGGCTCGGTTTTGTGTCGCTGGCCGGCGCCATCTCCACTCATATTCAGGCCATCCGTCCTGAAAATTCCCATTTGACAGCCAGATCAGTGCACGGTTCCAGTGGGCACTAACCATGTCAGGAGAAAGGGAAAGCGCTTTATTAACGGCGGCAAGGGCATTGTCGTTGTCTCCCATTGACCTAAAAATTTCGCACCGGTTATTATAGGTTTCGGCACAGTCCGGATCCAGCACCAATGACCTTTCAACAGAAGCAAGAGCCTTATCCAAATTGCCAAGATTAAGATATGCTACAGCAATATTATTATGTGCCATTTTATGCCCGGGATTTATTCTGACAGCCATCTCATACCATTTAAGCGCTTCCTGATATTTTTCCTGCTGCTGAAAAACATTACCCATGTTATTAAAACACCCGGCATTTGAAGGCATTAATTTTATGGCTTTTTTAAGATAGGCAATGGCCGCATCATTGTTTCCGGCATTGTAGGCCAGCACCCCCATAAAATGAATAGCATCAGGATGATCAGGCTCCTGATCAAGCACCTGAAGATAGATCTGCTCGGCCTTTTTTAAGTTGCCTGCTGTGTGACAGGCAATTGCTTTTTTAAGTAATTCAAGCTCGGACATTCGCTTCTCCTGAATCATTTTGTGAAATATTGCCGGCCAAGCATGGCAGTTCTGTAAGGCTGCCTGGTTAAGTCACTCAAAGCTTCAACCCTTTATGGCGTTCGAAGTCCGGGCATTGATATGTCAGATCGGCCCATGGCCGTTATTTGAAATCTCCCCAATTCAGAAACCGGCTGGTCTTAAGGTCTTTTGGAAATCTTTTTTCCATGATCACATCAGCCATATCCGGAGGAATGCCGATACCCGGCCATACATAATCAATGATAGAATCGTCAATGGCCTGATTTTTCTTTACATCTTTTTTTAACACAACGATTCTTCTCGCGCGCACGCCCCGCGTTCGTTCTTCCGGACCAAGCCGCCGCCGGAGCGCCCCATAGCCGTTTACAGATTACGGATACGATTTTTGGCGGAAAGGCGATCAATGCACGAGGGAGCATTGTTCATGCAGGTATGGTGCTCAACACCAACAATTCGCCTGTATCAAAGCGAAGACATATCCCCTCCCGTCAATTAGATGCCGCCCGCATGGCCCAGGCACAAAAGCAGGCCCACGGCTTTTAGGGACTCCTAAAACTCTTCCTTAAACAAATCTTCCGTACTCAAGACCTCATCCGGACTTGGGGTTCGCTCGGTGGGTTCCGTTCCTTCCTTAAAACATTCAAAAATGGTATTTTCGCTTTGGGCGCTGGGCAGAAGGCCGGTTTCGGCATCTATCTTAACGGTGATAATACCTTCGGGAACAGTGAATTCCCGGACAGATTTACCTTCCAGGGCATGCTGCATATAATCCAGCCAGATCGGGCTTGCGGCCCTGGACCCTGTTTCGCCCCGGCCGATCGGGGCGCTCTGGTCAAGCCCCACCCATACCCCGGTGGTATACCTGGGAGTAAAACCCATGAACCAAGCATCGTGCAGGTCGTTGGTGGTACCTGTTTTACCTGCCGTGGGGCGGTGCAGAGCTTTCACCCGTTGCCCGGTACCCGCTTGTACCACACTTTCAAGCAGACTCGTCATTATATAGGCCGTCCCCATATCAATGACCTTTTTACGAATAAGCTTGGAAGACTCCAAAAGCCTGCTATCCCGGTCATAAATTTCAGTGATAAATACCGGTTCAATCAGGTAGCCCAAATTGGAAAATACGGAATACGCCTTGGTCAATTCGAGCAGGGAAACGCCTGAAGATCCGAGGGCGATGGACAAATCCTGGGCTAATGGAGATGTAATCCCAAGCTTTTTTGCATAATTGATCACATAATCAATACCGATATCCTGAAGGATTTTAATACTGACAATATTTCGGGAGTTGGTCAATGCCTGGCGAAGCAACGTGGGACCGTAAAATTTATGTGCATAGTTATTGGGTTTCCACACCCTGTCATGAATTTTGTCCTCATACACCACAGGAGAATCGATGATGGTCGTGGCCGGCGTATATCCCTTATCAAGGGCCGCAGCGTACAGGATGGGTTTAAACGCAGAGCCCGGCTGGCGTCTTGATTGAAAGGCCCGGTTAAATTGGGAGTCCCTGAAATCCCTCCCCCCGATCATGGTTTTTACATGGCCGGTTTCAGCTTCAATGCTCAAAAGTGCCGATTGGGCAATGGGCTCTTGGTACAGGGCAAACTCATAGGTATTTCCCCCTGTCATCCCCTCACGAACTTCCAGGTAGATGACATCCCCGGTTTTTAAGGCCTGGGAGGGTTTTATAATTTGGGCATATTTGTAGGATGCTTTGGGGTTCGGTTTTCTGGCCCATGTCATAGTGGCCAACCGAATGATACCGGTAACATTGCCGACCCTTACATGGGTAACCCCATTGGGATCGTCCACCTTCAGAACAACCCCTTTATATACCTCTCCCTTAATGGGGCGACTTCCGTTCAGTTCTTCGGCAATGGCTTGACTGAAATCTTCCACCTGAAGGGCGGATATATTTTTTACAGGGCCTCGATATCCGCAGCGCTTATCTAAGTCTAACAGACCTTTTTTAACTGCGCTCTGGGCTATTTTCTGCAATTCAATGTTCACCGCGGTATGAATGCTCAACCCCTGGGTGTAAAGCATATCCTTACCGTATTTTTTTTCAACATACCGCCTGACATGCTCAGTGTAACAGGGCACCCGTTCAATGAACCAGTTTTTCCGAGGCTTAATATCAAGTTGGGCGTTCAGGGCTTCGGTCGCCTCCAGGTTGGAAATCATCCCCTCTTCCTTCATACGGTTCAGCGTATACACCTGACGCTGCCTGGCCAGTTCCGGATGACGAAATGGACTGTATCGGCTAGGCGCCTGGGGCAGACCTGCCAGCAAAGCACATTCAGCCAAGGTCAAGTCTTTGACATGTTTGCCGAAGTAGTTTTCAGACGCCGCTTCAACACCATAAGCACCATGTCCCAGGTAAATCTGGTTCAAATAGAGGAAAAGGATCTCATCTTTGGAAAGCTTTTTTTCAATTTTATAGGCAAGAATCGCCTCCTTAAGCTTCCGCTCATAGGTTTTTTCCGGGGTAAGCAGAAACGATTTGGTCACCTGCTGGGTGATGGTGGATCCCCCCTGGACAATGGTGCCGGCCTTAAAATTTTTAATAAATGCCCTAACAATGGATTTTACATCAATACCCGGGTGTTCTCTGAAGCGGGAATCTTCTGCCGCCACAAACGCGTTGAGCAGATTGGCAGGCATGTCCGACAACGGAATAACGATCCTGCGCTCTTTGTAAAACTCGCCGATTTTTCTGCCGTCATCGGAGAATACATTGGTTACGATGGCCGGGCGGTAATCATTGAGCGTATTAATCTGGGGAAGGTCCTGGCTCAGATAAAAAAATCCGGCAGTAACAGCAGCACATCCGGCAATAACTGCAAGAAAGAGCAGGATAAATAGCCACATAAAAAGGGAAAACCATATACTTTTTGCTTTTTTCTTGCTTCGCTTCTTCAGAATCTGGGTCCGGCTTTGTTGTTTTGTCATAAGGTTTCGAAATAGTGTTATATTTTGATAAAATAGTAGCTTTTATCAGATTAGAATTAAGATAGCAATAGAAAGGCGAAGGCCCTAACTGTCTGAAACCCTTTGTTGAGCAATGCATTTGGGTTATATTCAGCAAGCGAATGAAAGCCAAGAAAAAGCCTTTTTTGATGTGATTTACAAAGAAAGCGGCTTGCCGGCAATAGGCCCATCAAACAACAAATTTGTATTTATTTTTTCAACCACGGGTGTTTTTTCGCACTATATAACAATTTTGTAACTATAAACGATTCCATATTCATGAAAGGTAGGCATCTTTCATAACAGACAGGGGGGCTACTCCGACCGATCACTTTGGCCTAAAAATTCGGAAAAAATCCAATCAATTCAAAATGTTGCTTTTATAAAAATTAATAAATTTTGCTACTACATCATCGTTTGATCAAACATTTTATTGCCATATTTATTGCGTGAGAACTATTTTTTAAGATAACTGGCATTAGAATTGCTATCATCATTTACGGAAATACTTCCGACAATCAGGAAAACAATAAAGGAGCCTTTGACAATATGCCAACTAACATCCATCCAGACTTAAAAATATATGAAATTATCCAGCGTTTTCCCCAAACCCGGGCGGTTTTTGTGGCAAATGGTCTGGGCACCTTGGTCAGTGATGATGCCATGCGGGTACTGGCACCGTTTTTAACCCTTGGCACAGCCTTAAAAAGTCGATTTATCAACATTGAAGCGTTCATTAAAATGCTTGAGGGCGCTATCGCCAAAGAGCCTGTCATCGACTCTCCCGGACTTGCCTCCATGGAGGCCCAGAAAGATTTAAGCTTTCTGGGGCTTATGCCATGTGGCTTGAAAATGCCGTTCAGCCGGGCTTTTTCCCAATTTTTAAATGAACTTCAAACCCAAGAAGGGTTTGCCATTCAATCGGCGGTTGAAGGAAATGTCAACCAGGAATTATCTTATTATTCCTATGTTGATACCATTGAGTCCAAGGAGGAACTGCCTGATATCATAGTGTCAGCCGATTTCAATGTATTTTTGGGCCATCGGTTTTATAATAGCTTTGTGGCCCCGGGACATTTCACAGGTTATGGCGAACTAACCGCCGGCCCCAATTTTTCAGATACGCAAATTTTAGATCCCAAAAACGAATACACCATTTTGTGCGTAAATCCCCTGGTGGTGATTGCCAACCTTGATAAGCTGGAAACCAGAGAATTGCCGCGTACATGGGAGGATATGCTGGCTCCGGAATGGAAAAAAAGCCTGATCATCAGAGGTGGAGACGGATTTTATTGCCACGCGGTCCTGCTGCCCACGTTCAAGGAACATGGCAAAAAAGGATTGGAAGCCTTGGCGAATAATGTGCTTGAAGGGCTTCATCCGGCACAGATGGTCAACCGGATAGACAGTAACGGCCCGGGCGCACTTTATGTGATGCCGGCTTTTTTTGCAGACCGCATCCGGCACCAGGATCGAATTAAAGTGATATGGCCGGATGACGGCGCCCTTGCAAGCCCGGTCATTCTCCAAGTCAAACCCGAAAAAAAAGAAGAACTCAAACCGGTTCTTGATTATCTTGTGGGGCGTCAACTCGCACAGATTCTGGCAGGTGCAGGATTTCCCGTACCCCATGCAGATGTAGCCGCCGAAGTCCAGTCCAAACCGCTGAAATGGCTTGGTTGGGACTTTTTAAGGCAAAACGACCTGCCGACCTTAAATATTGAAATTGATAAAATTTTTACACCCCTGGCGCCTTGATAATTTATGAACCAGACATTGAAAAAATCAGATGCCTCTACTATCAGACTGGTAACAGTAGCAGGACCGCCTTCAAGCGGAAAAACCTCTTTTATCCTGCATACGGCAGCAGTGCTTTTGGAACAAGGGCTTCGTATTGGTATCATCAAATTTGATTGCCTCACCGGAGACGATCACAAAAGATATGAACGGGCAGGCCTGCCAGTGAAAAAGGGGTTGGCCGGGGCGTTGTGCCCGGATCATTTTTTTATTGCCAATATCGAGGCCTGCGTGCAATGGGGTATGGACCAAGGTTTCCACCTGCTGATCAGTGAAAGCGCAGGGCTTTGTAACCGGTGCTCGCCCCATATTAAAGGGGTTATGGCCGTCTGTGTCATCGATCATTTAAGCGGTGTGCATACACCCCGAAAAATCGGTCCTATGCTGAAAAACGCCGATCTTGTGGTGCTGACCAAGGGTGATATTGTATCCCAGGCCGAACGGGAAGTCTTTTCCTTTCGTGTCCGGCAAGCCAACGCAAAAGCCGCGGTACTGCCGGTCAATGGGTTGACGGGCCAGGGTTCTCTTTTGTGTGCCGGCCATTTTAAAACAGCCCCTGCCATCCATTCATTAAACGGGATGCGTCTTCGGTTTACCATGCCGACCGCCCTGTGTTCCTATTGCCTGGGTGAGACCAAAATCGGGCCTGACAGTCAAATCGGCAATGTCAAAACCATGGATTTTACGTAATGAAACAAATGGACACAAAACATGGTAGCGATACGGACCTGTTGAATATCAAGGTTGACGCGCTGATGGAAAAATATCCATATTTGAAGGATTTCTTCAACGCCCTTGAGATTGCACCTTATCCGAAACATAAGACATTGGTTATGCTCATCGAAAGTCTAACCACAGACCATTTGTCCCAATTTGGTCTGGACCATGAAGCCCTGTCCGCCCAGATTTTGGAATTTATTGCAACGATGGAGCAGTGCCGCCACAAGGGCCATGGCAAGCTGGAATACCTTGTCATTGAAGCCGGATTCGATAAAAACCAAACCGCTGAAGCCATGGGAATAACTCTTTTCCCCGGCGAGGTGGTCAGCGTGGTGGGCCCCACCGGTTCAGGCAAAAGCCAGCTTCTTTCCGATATTGAATGCCTGGCCCAAGGGGACACACCCTCGGGTCGAAACGTGTTACCGAACGGCAAACCGATGGATGCCCAGTCGCGTTTTTCCGGCGAATTCAGGCTGGTGGCCCAACTTTCCCAGAATATGAATTTTGTCATGGACCTGACTGTGGAGGCATTCTTGCAGATGCATGCCGAAAGCCGCCTGATTGACAATATTTCTGAAAAAATAGAACAAATCTACCAGGCAGCGGTCATGCTTGCCGGAGAACCTTTTTCCCTGAACACAGCCATCACCTCTCTTTCCGGCGGCCAGTCCCGGGCCCTGATGATCGCCGATGTGGCCTATCTGAGTGCATCCCCAGTGGTGTTGATTGATGAAATTGAAAATGCAGGCATAGACCGCGTCAAAGCCATCTCATTGTTGCTCAATAAAGAAAAAATTGTTTTGCTTGCCACCCATGATCCATTGCTTGCCCTATCGTGTGACCGACGCATTGTAATAAAAAACGGCGGCATTGCCGATGTTGTCAAAACCTTGGATGCGGAGAAAAAAAGCGCTGCCTGCCTGTCTGATTTGGACAAAAAGCTGGGACTTTTGCGGGAACGGGTTCGAAAGGGCAAACATCTGATTTTTGATCAAAATTTTTTCTTTGACCATCCTTGATTCCATTTTCAAATTGACATTTTGAGCCCAAACCATTAAATATTTAAGTTTTGATATGGTCGGCTGGGTAAAATGTGTATAATATTAAGGTGCTTCCAAATTGATTGAGCGCGTTGATGGCCCGGCTTCAAGCGGCATTTGCCGCCTTCAATTTATCGAACACTCAAAATTATAAGGAAGACAAAAGCGTCATGCCGGAACTTGATTTTGACAAAACCGGCGGGCTGATCCCCGCCATTGCCCAGGACGCGGACACCGGTGAAGTGCTGATGATGGCCTATATGAATAAAGAGGCCTTTGAAGAAACACTTGCCTGCGGCAATGCAGTCTATTACAGCCGGTCCAGGAAAAAATTATGGAAAAAGGGAGAAACCTCGGGACACGTTCAAAAGGTCAAAGAAATCCGGGTGGACTGTGACAACGACACCGTGCTTCTCAAGGTGACCCAGATTGGCGGTGCAGCCTGCCATAAAGGGTATAAAAGCTGTTTTTACAGAATTGTTGAAAACAATGAATTCAAAATAGTTGAACAGCGGGTCTTTGACCCGGAAGAGGTATACAAATAATGGATAAAAAGTTAAAGCTGGGTATTCCCAAGGGAAGCCTGCAGAATGCAACTGTCAACCTGTTCAGACGTTCGGGATGGAAAATAAACGTGGAAGGCAGAAGCTACTTCCCGGACATTGATGATGACACCATTGAATGCGCCCTGTGCCGGGCCCAGGAAATGTCCATTAATGTGGAATCCGGCGTTATTGATGCCGGGCTGACCGGCCTTGACTGGATAGCAGAGCACGAGTCCGATGTCCACGTCGTAACCGATCTTGTTTATTCAAAGGTATCCGCCCGCCCGGCCCGGTGGGTGATCGCCGTAGCAGGTGATTCCGAGATAAACACCCTTGAGGATCTGGAAGGCAAAACCATCTCCACCGAGCTTGTAAAATTTACAAAACGCTTTTTTGAATCCCGCAACATTAATGTGAATGTTAAATTTTCCTGGGGTGCCACAGAAGCCAAGATCGTATCCGGCCTGGCCGATGCCATTGTGGAGATTACGGAGACCGAAAGCACGATCCGGGCGCACAATTTAAAGGTGATCCACGAGATCATGAAAACCAACACCCAGCTTATTGCCAATAAAACCGCATGGCAGGATCCGGTCAAGCGGGAAAAAATTGAGCAGATTGCCATGTTGCTCCAGGCAGCCCTTGTGGCAGAAAAGCTTGTGATGCTTAAAATGAACGTCCCTGAATCAAAAATTGCTGGTGTGGTAGACCTCCTGCCAAGTCTCAACGCCCCCACCGTGGGCTCCCTTTACCAGTCCGACTGGTTCTCCGTAGAGACCGTGGTTGAAAACAGTGTGGTCCGGGATCTGATCCCCCAACTGTTGAAGGCTGGTGCTGAAGGTATCATTGAATGCGCATTGAACAAGGTGATCTGAAAATGACTGTTGCCAAACGATGTGAACAGATGAAACCGTTCATTGCCATGGACGTTATGGAAAAAATCCATAAGATGGAAGCCCAGGGGATTGACGTAATTCATATGGAGATCGGTGAGCCTGACTTCAACGTACCTGAATGCGTTAACCGGGTCTGTGTTGAAGCCTTAGAGCAAAACGAAACCTGCTACACCAACAGTTTAGGCGATATTCGCCTACGTCGGGCTATCAGCGATTATCACAAGCGCATCTACGGCACGACTGCGGATCCCGACCAGATACTTGTAACAAACGGGACCTCTCCGGCGATGCTTCTGGTGTTCAGCGCACTGTTGGACCCCGGCGATGAGATCATCGTTTCAGATCCCCATTATGCCTGCTATGCCAATTTCATCCGCTACGTCCAGGGAGAACCTGTTTTTGTTAAAGTGCATGAGCAAGACGGATTTATATACACTCCCGAAGCCATCAGGGAAAAAATCACGGCTAAAACCAAGGCAATTTTTATCAATTCCCCATCCAATCCCACGGGCACCGTCATCTCCGCGGACCGGATGAAGGAAATTGTTGACGTTGCCAAAGAACACAGCCTGTACGTTGTTTCTGATGAAATTTACCATGGCCTGACCTATGAAGGCAAAGACCACTCTATTCTCGAATTTACCGACCAGGCATTTGTGCTCAACGGGTTTTCCAAACTGTTTGCCATGACAGGACTTCGGTTAGGTTACCTGATTGCCCCGCAAAAATTTGTCCGGGCTCTTCAGGTGCTGCAGCAAAATTTCTTTATCTGTGCCAATTCGGTTACCCAGCTGGCCGGAGCGGCGGCTCTGACCGATGCTGATAAGGAAACCCAGGCCATGTGTGATACATATAATGAGCGCAGAAAGTTCATGATCAGCCGACTTAAAAAGATGGGGCTGTCAATGATGGTGGAGCCCACCGGCGCTTTTTATGTATTTGTGAATTTCAAACATATTTCCACCGATTCCTATGCCCTTGCGTTTGATATCCTGGAAAAGGCACACATCGGGGTCACCCCAGGCATTGATTTTGGTGCCAATGGAGAAGGGTATATACGGTTTTCCTATGCAAATTCCCTGGAAAACCTTAAAATTGGAATGGATCGGTTGGAAGACTATTTGAAAAGGTATGCATGAAAATCCGTGCCGTTGAATTTATAAAAAGTGCGGTAAAACCCGCCCAGTATCCGGAGTACGATTTTCCGGAAATCGCGTTTGCGGGCAGATCCAATGTGGGGAAATCGTCTTTGATCAACACCTTGATCAACCGAAAGGACATGGTCAAAACAAGCTCCCGGCCCGGATGCACCCAGCTGATTAACTTTTTTCTGGTCAACGGCGATGTGCCCCGGGAAGAGGTCCACCAAGGCGCGTTATCCCTGGTGGACCTTCCCGGATACGGATATGCCAAGGTGTCCAAAAAAATCAGGGCACAATGGCAGCCCATGGTGGAAACCTATGTGGGAACGCGCAACAATCTGTTAGGCCTGATTCTACTCATGGATATCCGAAGGGATCCCGGCAAAGAAGAACTCGATATGGTCCGCTGGCTTGAATCAAATCAGATGCCCTGCCTTCTGGTCTTAACCAAAGCAGATAAACTATCAAAAACAAAACAATTAAATCACCTGGATGCAGTCTGTAAAACGTTCGACCGGGACCGAAACGGTATCGTTCTTTTTTCGGCTAAAACCCGCCAGGGTCGCCAGACCATATGGGATGAAATCCGAAACCTCATTGACTGGTATCAGGAGGAGGATTAAATGTCTGAAATCACCCGTTCAGGATTTGTGGGTATTATCGGTGCACCCAACGCCGGCAAATCCACACTGCTCAATCAGGTTCTTGGCCAAAAAATCTCAATTACATCCAAAAAGCCCCAGACGACTCGTGACCGTATTCTTGGTATTGTGAATCGCCCCCACTCCCAGATCGTATTTCTGGATACGCCGGGAATTCACAAAAGTACAACCCTGCTTAATCAGCGAATCGTAGACCAAGCGGTTCAGGCCATGGACGATGTGGATTTGATTCTTTTTATGGTGGATACGGCATCCCGGAACTATGCGTCGGAAAAAATGATCGTAAAGAGATTTGAAACCGTTGGGAAACCTGTAATCCTGGCATTAAACAAAATTGATCTGGCCAAAAAAGCGGCTGTGTACGAACAAGTCGAAATGTTCAGGCATATGTACGCGTTTGAGACCATTGTGCCTGTCTCTGCCAGAAAAAACATCCAGGTGGGCCTGCTTCTTGATGAAGTGGAATCCCGTCTACCCCAGGGACCGCCCCTCTACCCGGAGGAGACCTTTACCGACGTTTCCGAAAAATATATGGTCAGCGAAATTATCCGGGAAAAGGTATTCCGGCTCACCGGCATGGAGATCCCCTATTCATCAGCTGTAACGGTGGATGCCTTTGATGTGGAAAAAAAGCTGATTGTCATCCATGCCAGCATTCATCTGGTACGCGATTCCCAGAAGGGGATCGTCATTGGCAAAAACGGCAGCATGCTCAAACGAATCGGATCAAACGCCAGAAAAGATATTGAGCAGATGCTGGGTAGCAAGGTACTGCTCAAACTCTTCGTCAAGGTGACCCGGGATTGGGTGTCTAATAAGCGGCACCTCAGTGAATTTGGATATTAAGGTATTTGGACGTAAAATCAACCAACTGCGGCGTTGCATCTGGACAACTTTGTGGACATTCGTCCCTCTAACGAGCCGTCCAAACACAGGGCTATAGTTTCAATATTAAACAAAGACGATATGATAGATATAAATAATTTTTTTTCTTTTCCCGACGATATTGTAACAAAAAAAGAACGTGCCAAGGCCAGGCAGCTTAGGAGCAGTCAGTGGTGGAAGCGAAAACGATCATCCGGAATATGTCACTATTGCGAAGAACGCTTCCCCCCTAAAGAGTTGACCATGGATCATGTAATTCCCCTTTCCCGGGGAGGACGATCGGAAAAATTTAACCTGGTACCATGCTGCAAGGACTGTAATACGCAAAAACAGCGAATGCTGCCGGCGGAGTGGGATGAATACATGCTAAGGCTTGGGGCGGATAAAAAAAATCGGCCGGAATGAATCCGGCCGTTTTGTTGAGTGATTAATGCTTAATTGCTATTTGTTGCTGCACAGTCTGTGGATGGTCTGAGCATGCCATTCGCCGCGACCTGAAAAGGTGGGCTGTCCAAGATCTATGAGATGCTTGGCTACCTGATCATAGGTGGCACCTTGCTCCCGCATGGTGTTAATGATATCCATGATCTCTTCTCTGGGCATCAACTCCGCCGCGCCACCGGATGATTCTGCCTGTGTTGGCGCCGGTGCTGCTGGGGGAGCAACAATCTTTCTGCGTTTCTTGACAATATTATTGCCTTGATCAGTTTGTTGGGGTTGGGGTGATGCTTTCCGGCGTTCTTCCTCGGCCATCTCCGCCCTGAGCAGATCTTCCACTGTGCCGTCCACTTCGTCTTCGTCCGGCGCCTGGGACGATACGTAATGATGCTCAAACGTCGGAGCGATATCCATTTCCTGCTCTTGGGAAAGATTCAGGCGATCCATGATGATCTCAATGGCGTCAGCCTGACGCTGAAGAAGATCTGCTGTTCTTTCCTGAATCGTAATCATATATTCCTGGTTTTTAATCAGAATATCCACCTGGGTGCCTAAATTATCCAGAATATCCGCTAAAAGAACGGTATTAGGATCTTCAGCGACCTGGTTACCGGGCGCCTGGGGCACGCCTGGCGGCATTGGACGTTTCATTTGCGGAGACCTGTTGTTACTAGGATAACCGGAGCCCCCATATGAATTGAACCTGGATGTGTTGGAATAATACGAATTGTCAAAATTCTTTCTTGTTTTAGGTGTTCTCGCCTTTTCGGCCTGGCCGTTACGAAGGCTCTGTAAAAAATCGTTCATAATAAAAACCTCTTTCTCCTTGATTCCCCTTATGCCGCATGTTTAATTGTTTTTCGGCCTGGGAGTTGCCTTGGTTTTCCTTAATCAACTAATGCGAGCAATAATAAGGACTTAATAATTCATTTTCTTTGGGTATATCGCAAGCGCTTTTATCTAATTTTTTAGGCCGCTTGTCAAGATTTTTTTAATAAATCATTAATCTTGTACAACCAGAGATTGCATAATCCAATGTTCTTCAACAACAAATTTGCCGCGACAGTATGCTTTGAAGTATATTGAATACTTCCATGGTGTATGGTACCATAATTCCAGAAAAATTGGCAACCCGTCAGAACGAATTTTCGGGTAAAAACTGTAAAGATTTGTGATGAAAGATTGTAGATGGAAAACAAGCACTACGACACCCCTTTTACAGTGGACACGGCTGATGTAATCACACCGGATCTACTGGAACCCATTGAATACGCTTATAAATCAAAGCGAAGCATTGATATTAAAATCACCCAACCTGAATACACGTCTGTCTGCCCCATGACAGGTTTGCCGGATAATGGCACCATCATTATCGAGTATAAGCCTGACGCACACTTGGTAGAGTTGAAGTCACTTAAATACTATCTAATGCAGTACAGAAACGTCGGCATGTTTTATGAGCATGTGGTGAATAAAATTCTGGACGATCTGGTCTCGGTGATAAATCCTCTCTACATGAAGGTGACCGGCGAATTCACCCCGCGCGGCGGTATTTCGTCCGTAGGATCTGCTGAATATATCAAGCCTTGAGGCCGGCCTCAAAATTCCGGATCATCTCAAGAGCCTGAGCACTGCTTGCAAGGGTGGATAATTCTTTGCGGAACGCAGCAGCCCCGGACAATCCCCGGACAAACCATGAAAGCCTCCCCCTGAGCATCCTGCACGCTGTGACTTCTCCAAAATAAGAGACATACCCCTGGATCAGGGCTTCCATTTTTCTGAAGATGGCCCAAGGCTCAGGCTTGACGAATGTGCCATGGGCCACATACTGTTCGATCTGTGAAAGGATGAACGGATTGGCCATGGCCGCCCTTCCCACCATGACGGCGTCACAGCCGGTTTGGGAAAGCATTTTTCCTGCGTCCTGGGGGGTAATGATGTCGCCGTTCCCGATCACGGGAATGCGGATGGCTTGTTTAAGTCTTGCAATCAACTGCCAGTCCGCCTTCCCTTTAAATCCCTGAGCGGCTGTCCTCGGATGAAAGGTGATGGCGTTCACCCCATGGTCTTCGGCGATTTTTGCAAGATTCACGGCCTGATCTCCGGAAGCATCCCACCCGCTGCGTATTTTTATGGTAAACGGAAGCGACGTGGCATACCTGACAGACTTTAAAATTTTTTGCGCAAGGGCCGGATCCTTCATGAGGGCGACACCGGCGCCTTGCTTAACAACTTTCCTGACACTGCACCCAAAATTGATGTCAATGATATCCGCTATACCAAGATTATCGATAAATGCGGCAGCCTGCCCCATGGATATCGGATCCGACCCAAAAATCTGAACAGATAAAGGCCGTTCGTTTTCCTGCGACTTAAGCAAGGTTATCGTTTTCTCCGAGTTATAGAATATGCCTTTGGCACTGATCATCTCCGAGCATACCACAGCACACCCGCAATCTTTTATCAGCTGTCTGAAGGGCAGATTGGTAATCCCTGCCAAAGGCGCCAGAAAGGTGATACCATTAATTTCTAAATCTTTTATTTTCATATTTTATTTTTGGGTAATTTGGGAGTTGACAGACTGATTCAACCCATGGACGGTTTTGTGATGTCAAGGCCTGTTCTGGCATAGCAGAAAAGGCAGTTATGAAAACAAGGCTGATCTTCATAGGAACCAATATCAAACGATTTTGTGCATTGACAGCCTTTTTTGCGCCGTTGTCCATAATCGCCGCGGGTTTCCGGATTCCCGCCAAACAGGGTTTTATAAAGCCGCCCGTTAATACAGCTGTTATGGGATGCAAACCTGTGTAATCCGGCGGCATCCATCAATTCTTTTTCACAGCATAAAAAAAGGTCCATACCAAGGGGATTGAGAGATTTAGCCATACTGCGGATAATCTTTGCTTTACGCGCCATGCCCGGATCTATGAATTTAAGCATGGGGGTGCCCGGCTTAGTCAGGCGTTTGATTCTTGCAGTCACCTTTTTGTATGGATCATAAAAACTGGTAATGCATTGTTTGATACCCATTTGTGACAATTGCCCTGCAATATATTCAAAGGCATCAAGGTTGTTAAACTCCCCCCCGCTCTTCTCCCAAAAACAAATGGGGTCAAAACGCCAGGCAACCTGTGCGGGACTTACGTGACGAGCAATACGCCGGACCTGACCTAAACGCTCCGGCAGATCAGGCAAGCCGGGTTCAAGCGCTTTTACAGGTGTATTGATGGTAAAATTGAAAAAGAGGTGAAATCCTTTCCGGGATAAAATTTTATGCGCGTCTAAGTCCAAAAACGGGCCATAGTTTTTAGACCAGAAAACAATGGTGTGAATGTCTTTAGGGGTGGAATCAACCCTGCGGGACTGTCTGTTAAATGGATTGGTTACAATAAAATAGCCTTTTTCAATTCTGTTCAGAAACCAAGGGGTGTACCATCCTGGAATATCTGTCCGCCTGGAGGCGGACAAAATGCCGGTCGGACCAGTCAATCTATTGTCCCTGACCGTCTTTACGATTTTTCCGCTTGGAAAAAGAGATAATGTTACCCTGATTTTTTTCAGACGGATCATCCGATTCAAGGGATTGAGAATCATTACCGTCCTCAGGTGGTATTTCAGGTTCTTTTTCATACTCACCGTACACGACTGGAGCGACTACCTTTTCCAGCCGCATACTTTTGCCGTTCATAGAAAAAACCTCTCCATCGATGTAATCAGCCTTCAAGATCCAGGTGACGATCTGCAACGGCACCTGCAGCATCAGCAGTCTGATCTGATACCAGTCTTTTTTATGATCCGGCACAATATCTTCTATTCTGGCAAAACTGACAGGATCGTCTTCCATGTAAATCAATACTATATCTTCTATTTCAGCCATGCGGCCTCCATAATCAGGCGTTGGTCTGTTAAAAGTCTTTATTTCCGATCGGACGCTGACGGTTAAATCGTATCCGACCGGAAAAATGTAGAACAGACAAAAATTTATCAAACGTTGGGATTTGACAGGGTGACACCGCAAGTATCAGTCCAGCAACGGTACCACCAGCACAGGAACAGAAGTTCGTTTGAGCACCTTACGGGCAATGTTATCTCCAATGGCACTTTCTATAAAACTGTGGTGCCCACACCCGATAACAATGACATCGCATTCTTCCTCAACTGCTGTCCGGGTAATTTCATCGGCAATGGACTTGCTTTCCGTGACAAGAATTTTTTCAATGGGAGAACTTATCTCCATCTCTGACGGACTTACTTCCTTGTCCTCCAGAAAACCCGCAATGGCTTGCTTGATACCCAGAGCATCCACATTTTTCCCCGTGAGCAGGTTCCGAGCCCCATCTTTTTGTTCGGATCTTATCGAGTTGTAAAGTGTTTCACCAAATGCGCGTTGTACACGCCGTTGTGAATTTTTGCCGGCCTCGTCCATGACATGAAGCACGATGATGTTCGCATCGCTTAGCGTGGAAAGGGATACGGCATGTTTAAACACCTCTTTCATGTTAGTGGACAGGTCCGAGGCGAACAATATACGTTTTGGTTTCTGGATCATACTCTAACTCCATTTTGGTTACTGCATACCTAATATTTTATATTACAATAATAGCTCATAGTTATTAGTAAGCAAGCGCTAATCCCGTTTTTTGTACTGACACAGATAAATATTAGATAAGAACATAACAATTTTGGCATATTGCTTGCTGTACATTGGGACTATAACTCTTATATTTCTAAAATAAGGACAAGGGGCCTGCGTAATTTTAATGTGAAAGGAGATGGTCAATGGAATTTTTAATTATGATTGGTTTTGTTGCCGTTTATCTGCTGCTCCAAATTTATATTCTTCCTAAAATGGGTATTTCCACCTGAATGCGTAATGCCTGTCAGGTGACAGACAAAAAGAAAAAAAATAATCCGTTTGAGGATAACAATTGATTGTTAAGTAGCGTTACTCTATCATTTCCCGGTGTCGAACAGTAACGATATAGGAGCAGTGTGAAAAACCACGGAATCTGGAACCTCAATTTTTTAAACCATATTTTAGATGCTATGGCTGAAGGGCTGTTCACTTTGGACCAGGACGGTACCATTACAGCCTGGAACCGGGCCATGGAAAAAATAAGCGGCTACACCGCCGAACAGGCTTTGGGCCAACAATGCGGTCTGATCAAGTGCAGCCGGTGTTATGATCAGACACAACCGATGGATATATCCCAATGCAAGGTGCTGACACAAGGTCAAGCAGAAGCCAAAGAATGCTTTATCCGGCACAAGGACGGGTATGATGTTCCGGTTATTAAAAATGCCCGATTGGTCCGGGATGAAAAAAATAACGTGCTGGGCATTGTGGAAACCTTGACAGACTTGACGGAAATCAAAGCCATAAAGGCCCGGGAGGCCTCTGCCAAACAGGAACTTAAAAAACGTTACGCCCTTGGCAATATCATTGGAAAATCAGCAGCCATGGAAAAGGTGTTCCATGCCATCCGGGCGGCAGCAGACAGCCGGGCCACCATCCTGATTCAGGGAGAAAGCGGCACAGGCAAAGAGCTTGTGGCCCGGGCCATCCACTATGAGGCGGCCGGGGGGCAACGGCCTCTGGTAACGGTTAACTGCTCGGCATTGTCCGAAACGCTGCTGGAAAGTGAGTTATTCGGGCATGTTAAAGGGGCGTTTACCGGTGCGCATAAAGACCGGATAGGGCGGTTTGAGCAGGCAGACACCGGCACCATATTTCTTGATGAAATCGGAGAACTTACGCCGTATATGCAGGTAAAACTGCTGCGGGTGCTTCAAGAGAGGGAAATTGAGCGGGTGGGGGATACCCGGAAAAAGAAAATCGACATCCGGATTATTGCTGCCACCCATAAAGATTTAAGCACCCTCACCCGGGAGGGCATGTTTCGTGAGGATTTGTACTACCGACTTAAGGTGTTTCCTATCCGGCTTCCGCCGTTGCGGCAGCGGCTGGAGGATATACCGTTGCTGGTCCGCAGCTTTATCGAAAAGGGTAATAAACACGAGGACATGGACATCTGTAATGTAACCCCTGACGCCATGAAAGCACTGATGGCCTATCCATGGCCGGGAAATGTACGGGAACTGGAAAACGCCATTGCCCATGGATTTGTGCTCTGCCGTACCCGGGAAATAACTTGCGCAGATCTACCTGATGAGGTTTGCAGTAACAACCAATCTCATACTGCATCGCCGCCAGGAAACGATTCATTCTCACATCAACCTTCCTTTTCTCCGGCCCCTTTGACCCGGGAGCGTCTAGTGTCGCTTCTATATGCCTGCAACTGGAACAAGGCTGAGGTGGCGAGGCAACTTGGAAAAAGCCGCACCCTTGTCTGGAAGTACATGAAAAAATGGGACATCCCACTAAAAAAAGATTAACGCCAAACATAAAGGGTGCACAATGACAGATCCCCAGAGCCCTTGAAATCAGCGAAGTACAGCAAACCATTCAATCCTTTGCAAATGCGGCAGCCCGGGTTAAAAAAGGCAGGATTTGATGCAGTGAAAATTTTATCAGGCACAGGATATCTGATCTCCGAATTTTTGTCTCCGCTGACCAACCAGCGCACCGACGAATATGGAGGCAGCCGTGAGAACCGCATGCGGTTTGGTTTGGAAGTGGCCCAGGCGGTTCGGGATGCCGTGGGAGATGACTATCCCTTGATCGTGAGAATGATTGATCAAAAATTTTGTGACATGGTTGCCATGGGGCGCAGTATGATCGCGGACCCGGATCTGCCGAAAAAAACCCGTGAGGGCAGAGAAAAGGAAATTGTTCATTGCATTGCCTGCGCCCAAGGATGTCTTGACAACCTGTTCAAACTCAAACATGTGGAATGCCTTTGCAACCCATTGGCACAGATTGCTAAAAAGCTCGGTATTGATCACCGTGTGGCCGGTGACGCCTTAAAGATAGGGACAGCCTTTGATGCGGTGCATGGTGGCTATGAGGCGGCTGTCTCCATTTAATTAGTATATTCAAAAAATCCTTTCAGATATCATATCCGGTTCCGGATGAATCTTCGTATATAATTTCCAATTAGTTAGTAATTTACGTTCATGTTTTGTTGTGGGTTGAGTATAGGTGCTGATAAGCCGGACTGTCCCGTGACGGTTAAAAAAAGTCTGCGGAACCGACACACACCTCATAACTGTCATTGTCATCTGAACCATGGTGAAAAATCATGTGAGCCCATGGCCGTTATAAAAAAAACTTGACGAACTTGGAACGAATAGGATAGCACAATACGCCATAATGGTTCAACCATTGTGACGTATTTACATTATTGAACATAGAAAAGGAGCTTTACAAGGTATTGGCTGTCATAAAAAATGATCAGTCCAAAAAATAAGAACAGTTAAAAACGACAAAAAAAATGGAGAATTATGGAAATTTTATATTTTCAGTTTGGCCTGTATTTATTACTGATGCTGGGCATCGGCTATGTCTCGATGAAACGGACAAATAACAATGAAGATTTTTTGATCGGTGGCCGGACACTTGGCCCAGTCACAACCGCTATCAGCGCCGGCGCCTCAGACATGTCAAGCTGGCTTTTGCTTGGATTGCCCGGGGCTGTGTTTGCAAAGGGGTTAATCGGTGGTTTCTGGATTTCCCTCGGACTTGCCGCAGGTGCTTACATCAACTGGCTTGTTGTGGCGGCACGCCTGAGAGCGATGACTGAACGAATGAACGCAGTTACCCTTCCCAAGTTTATTTCCAAACGGTTTGACGACAATTCCGGCCTGCTTAAAATCGTCTCTGCCGTTGTTATTCTGATTTTTTTCACCTTATACGTTGCCTCCGGACTTAAAGGCGGCACTCTTTTATTTGCCCATAGCTTTGGGGCGTCCGAAGAAACCGCCCTTATAATCACCACTTTTGTGGTGGTCTCCTACACCTTTTTGGGCGGATATCTTGCCGTGTGCTGGACAGATTTAATCCAGGGGCTTCTCATGCTGGCCGCTCTAGTATTTTGCTGCACCATGGCCTTCACCGCAGTCTCCGGATCCGGGGTGGATATTACCGCCATCCGTCCCGAAGCATTTTCCTTTTCAACCTCTTGGATCACAGGGGCATCTCTTTGTGCCTGGGGTTTCGGATATTTTGGCCAGCCCCACATCCTGGCCCGGTTTATCGGGATCGACAGTGTGGAATCCGTGCCCAAGGCCAGGCGTGTCGGTACGTCTTGGATGTTGATCTGTCTTGTCCTGGCATCTCTGATCGGCCTTGTGGGAATCGGATACAATGCGATTCATCCCATGGAAGGCATTGCTGGGCCTAACGGCAACAGCGAGCGTATTTTTCTTGCACTGACAACGGCATTGTTCCATCCGGTTTTCAGTGGTTTTATTCTGGCGGCGGTCCTGGCAGCAGTCATGTCCACGGCTGATTCACAGCTGTTGGTCCTGACCTCGGCGCTGACAGAAGATCTTCCTTTTTTTGAACATACCAAAGACCAAACCCGGGCCTGGATCAGTCGGTTCGGCGTTTTGGGCTTTGCCCTGCTGGCCTTTTTGATTGCCTCAAACGATTCAGGCAGTATCCTGGCCATGGTGGGCTATGCCTGGGGCGGATTCGGTGCGGCCTTCGGGCCTTTGATTATCCTGTCTTTGCTCTGGCGGGGGATGACAAGATACGGGGCTCTGGCAGGAATGGTTACAGGGGCCGTGACCATTGTTATTGTTAAAAATTTTGTCACCATTGAGGGTGAGTACTTTTATGAATTGCTGCCTGGATTTTTACTTGCGACCATTTCCATTGTTTCTGTGAGCCTGGTAACTGAAAAACCGTGTGACGCGACACTTGCCGAATTTGATAAAGCCCAGGCCCTTTGCCGAACACAAAGCAATGAAGATGAATTTTTGCCATCTTCTTTAGATCTTGCGGAATAGTCTGAAAAGTTCATAGCAGTCTTGCCCCAGATTCAAGGTTGCAGCCCGGAAAACTTTTGTTGCGTTACCGTGACCGGGCTGTAACCCAAACCATGAGGCAAATATTATTTAGGGCCCGGACAAAATCTTAACTTCATTTCCCAAAATTCACAGACCCTATCTAAATAGTCTTGTTCTGAATTTGACTTGAGCAATTTTTTTAACGGTTTTTTGCTGTTCTCAAAGGAGGGGCCCAAATAGCCCCAGAAACCTTTCATTCTTCCGGTAAGGTGCCCCGGGCCTGAAAAGACCTGTTTGTAACGGTTAAAAAGATCTGCATGAAAATTTTTTAATCGTTCACGTACCTGGGCTTCGGTGTTTTGGTAATCGATGTTCACCCCCTTGATCTGCTCGGGCAAAAAGGGGTTGGAAAGAATACCTCTGCCGATCATGAATCGATTGATTCCCGGAAAACGCAGCCGGATTCTTTCCCATGATGCCGTGTCCACAATATCCCCGTTATAGACCATGGGATGGATGCAGTCGCTCATTGCCCGTTCAAAGGCATCAACATCAGCAACCCCTGTATACATTTGCTCCCCGGTTCTGGGATGCAGGATAATTTCGTCAAGTTTGTGGCTATTAAACATTTGAATCAAATCCCGGATCTCTTCTTTGCTTTTACGTCCCAGACGGATTTTAACGCTTAAAGCAGGTTTCATAGCTGGGATTACCCGGGCCAGGAAGACATCTATTTTATCCGGGTGTGATAAAAGGCCCGATCCCCGCATTTTTTTTGCAATTTTTGAATGAGGGCACCCAAGGTTCCAGTTCACCTGGGCATAGCCCATGTCAAAAAGGTAATCCCCAAGATAGATAAAATCATCCGGCTGATTTCCCAGGATCTGGGGGACGACAGGCAGTGCTTTGTTCAATTCCGGATCTACGTCTTTGAGCCTGGACGGTTTCAGTCGCCTGCTGCTCATGGTGGAGATAAACGGGGCCATGGCCTGGTCAATACCGGTAAAATGCCGTACGTACGTCTGTCTGAACACCACATCGGTAACCCCCTGCAGGGGGGCCAATATCAAACAGGGGCAACTATCTGTCATTTGGGGATGGTTCTCCTTAATTTATAAACCTTGATCAATTAAATATTTTGACAAACCCGAGGGAGATCCTTTATAGAATCAATATTTTTTGATCTGCTATACAACAAGATTAAATTCGATTGCAAGGAGTGTTTCCTAAAGAATGAAAGAGCTTAACGAACAGATCAACCGGATGCCGAACGATGATGCTATTAAATCAAGCGATTACCGCATCGGCCCCTTTGAAGTGGAAAGCGCCCTTTTGGAACACCCTAGCGTGGACGAGGCCGCGGTTGTTGGAACCCCTGACCCCAAAAGGTACCAGCTGGTCAAAGCCTATGTTATTCTCAGCCCGGGTGAAACCGGCAGCAGGGAATTGGCCCTGGCGCTGTTCAAACACACCATGAATATTCTATCCAAATTTAAGATGCTCAGGATCATTGAATTTGTTGATAAAGTACCCAAAACCATTTCCGGAAAAATTCGTCGTATTGACTTGCAGGATAGCGAAGCGGATCGGCGGGGAAGCCAAGAGATTGAAGAAGCGACCATCAAAGAGTATTTTTACTGGGACTTTCCCGAATTAAGCAAAAATAAATAAATTTTTATTCCAGCAACTGATCATCATCCATATTTGGCTTTCCAATCATGTCAAAGGGCATGGTTACTTCAATTTCGCCACTTTCTCCCCGTACAAATTCTGCGTGGGGATAGGTGTGTTTAAACACACTGATCATTTTCCGGTTTTCGGCCAGGACAAGGGCTGTGAAACCGGAATAATTGTTCTTCCGAGCAATTTTTTCAAGGCAGTTCAGCATAAAGGTGGCAATTCCCTGACCATGCAATTCCTCTTGCACCAAAAAGGCCACTTCTGCATTCTTGGGGTCCACTTCTGCGTAAGACGCAACCGCCACAATCTGTTTGCGTTTGCCCTGCTGCATAAGGGCAATCAGGGTCATATTCCGACTGTAATCTACCTGGGCCCACATCTGCTGAAGCATGCGCCTTGAGAACACTTTGCGCCGGTTGAAAAATCTAAAATAGATGGAATCTTCCTGGAGGGAATAGTAAAAATTTCTTGATTCGAATTCATCTGAAGGCTGAAGCGGTCGGACTTCCAACTGTTTTCCACTGGGCAAAAGCATATTGTATTTATATGCAACGAGAAACAACAGGTCCTGGTTTGTAGGCGGCAGCTGGTCGCTGAAAATATAATGGCGTTGTTTGGCCTGTTCAATAAGTTCTTTACGGAATTTTGGATGGGCAATCTGGGCCAATTCCATAACCCGCTGGAAAATGCTTTTCCGCCGAATTTCTGCAATACCGTATTCAGTGACCACAAGGTCAATGTCCCCTCGGGTTGTTGCCACGCCTGCCCCTTCGCTTAAATGCGTAACAATCCTGGAGACCTGGCCGTTTTGGGCCGTGGATGGGATGATAACAATGGAAAATCCGCCTTTGGACATGGCAGACCCCCGGATAAAATCCACCTGGTCACCGATGCCCGAATAAAACAGATATCCTTTTGAGTCCGTGCATATCTGTCCTGTCAGATCCACCTCCAAAGCAGAACTGATGGAGATCAGGTTATCATTTCTAGCGATAACATTGGGATCGTTCACAAATTCAGAAGACCTGAAATAAAACATGGGATTGTCGGCTATATATTTATATAATTCCTTTGATCCCATGCACAGGGACGCAACAGCCCGTTCTGGAAGAAAATTTTTTTTGCGGTTGGTAATGACCTTCTGTTTAAACAAAGGCAAAAGACCGTCCGTTATCACCTGGGTATGTATACCAAGATCTTTTTTCCCGGTCAGATAAGGCATGATGGCATGGGGCAGATGCCCAAAACCGATCTGCAGGGTGGAACCGTCATCCACCAGCTGGCTGACATAATGGCCGATACGTTCGACCACGGTTTGGTTTTTTGTCTTGGCCAGGGATTCTAAAAGCTCCTCTTCGTATTCCACTAAATAATCGATATCGTCGATGTGCACCAAAGAATCGCCCCAGGTTCTGGGCATTTGGGGATTGACCTGGGCGATGGTCATCCGCGCATTTTTCATCCCCGAAAGGGTGATATCCACGGAAATACCCAGAGAACAATACCCATGGGCATCCGGCGGGCTGACCTGAACCAAGGCAACATCCAGGCCGATTTCATTATTCCGAAAAACCTTTGGAATCTGGGACAGGTAGGCCGGGATATAGTCAATCTTTCCTTCAAATGCAAATTTACGCATAAGAACGGAAATAAAAAACAGTTTAATGGAAAACCTGGACGAGAAATTGTCGTCATTGAGATATTCCGCCAAGGTGGTTGACAGCATTTGATATACAACAATATCCTGGAGTGACTGATCCTCAACCATGGCTCGAATCAGGTGCTGGGGCTCTCCGCATCCTGTACCGATGAATACCCGGGAACCATTGTTAATTTTTTTTACACTTGCTTGTGCGGTAAGTAGCTTCTCAGGACAGACTTGTTTTAAATCCATGCAGTTTCTCCTGCCGGGTCAATGCCAGAGTCGAAATCTTTGGGCCCATATACAGGCTAAAGCAAACCATAAATTGCATTGATAATCAATTGTTTTTATTTTGCTCATCCGCCTTAAACCATGCAAAGAACCGGGGTGCGACGCCCCACCCCGGTAAGGCCCATTATCAGAATTAAATCTGCAACATCAATTCTGTCCCGGTGTGATGGTTCGGGGTTCAAAATTTAATGTGGCAAAATAGTCTTCCATGGTCTCCGCCCGCCGGATCAGTTCAATGCTGCCGTCGGTTTTAAGCAGCAATTCCTTGGGACGCAGCTGGCCGTTGTAGTTAAAGCCCATGGCATGTCCGTGGGCCCCGGTGTCATGGATGATCAGGATGTCGCCGTGCTGGGTTTCAGGCAGCTGCCTTTGGATGGAAAATTTATCATTATTCTCACACAGTGCACCCACAACATCCACTGTTTTTAAAGTGGCTGATTCGGGTTTGTCATGTATATGAATATGATGGTACGCCCCATACATTCCGGGACGCATCAATGCCGACATGGATGCATCCACGCCCACATAGTTTCGGTAGGTGTTTTTGTGGTTGATCACAGAGGTCACAAGGACGCCATGGGGACCGGTGATATACCGGGCACTTTCCATATACAATTTGGGGACCCAACCATTTTTCGATTTAAAAGCCTCAAAGGAACGGATAATGCCATCAGCCATACCTTTCAGATTGAATGGTTTGGCATCCGGGGTATAGGGGATGCCCAACCCACCTCCGATATTTATAAATTCAAACCGGATATCAAGGTCACGGCTGACATCTTCAATCAACGCCAGCAACATGTCCGCCGTGTCAATCATGTATTGGTGATTAAGCTCATTGGATGCCATCATGGTATGCAGACCGAATCGCTTGACACCAAGTGAAAGCGCCTGTTCATAGGCTGAAAAAATCTGTTCCCGGGTCAGGCCGTATTTGGCTTCCTCCGGTTTTCCAATAATATCGTTCCCCTGGCGTGTCGCGCCGGGGTTGTATCTAAAACAAAGCAGATCAGGTACAGCCGGCAATTTTGCAATCAAAGAGATATCATCCAAGTTTATAATGCTGCCGCCATTGTCCATGGCCGTTTTCAACTGTTTCCGGGTGGTATTGTTGGAGGTAAACATAATATCGTCAGCATTGCTCCCTACTTTACGCGCCAGCTCTATTTCCGGCACCGAAGAGCAGTCAAAGCCAAACCCCTGGGCCTTGAGAAGCCCCATAATCGTAGGATTCGGCAGTCCTTTTACGGCAAAATACTCTTTGAATCCGTCAATGGGAGCAAACGCGTTGTTCAGGGCCCGGCACGTTTGAACGATCCCGGTTTCATCGTAGATGTGAAAAGGGCTGCCAAAGGCTGAAACGGCCTCCTGGACCACCGTTGATAATCTCTTCTTGAATTCAGGTGACATGGGCATGGTAATTATTCCTTTATTTTAAAATTTAGACGTCGTCCGGCAGTTTAATCTTGGCACTTTCTTTAAACGTGGAAAGCACAATAAATGTTTTTGTCGTTTTTACGCTTTTTATATGGGAAATCCGGGTCTGTATTAGTTCTTCCAGCTCATTGTTACCGGACACTTTTACTTTAATCATCAAGAGGTCGCCACCTGCCAGATAATGAACTTCCTGGACCTGTTCAATGGTTGCCAGCTGTTCGCCGGTTTCCCGAATCTTGGATGGATGGGTCACCTGGATGCTGACAAAGGCGGTCATGGCACCGCCGAACATATCCGGGTTCAGGCGCACTTCATAACCCTGGATGATCTTTTTTGCCTCCAGTTTTTTAATTCGCTCAAGCACAGCAGAAGGCGCCATACCAATGGCTCTGGAAACCTCAACATTGGGGATCCTGGCTTTTTTTTGCAATATTTTAAGAATTTCCAGATCAGTTTTATCCATACCAATACTCTTCAAATTATGCTAAATTTATTATATAAGTTTTACCCTTACGGAAAGATATTCTCTGATTTATACAAAGTCAAGAATATTGTTCTCAATAACCACATAAAAAACATATGAACTTCTCTTAAAATAAATTTCGTTGGAATCTTAGATGACTTGATTTTGGTTGATAAAATATCGTGTTTCGTATACATGTAAATCTTAAACGAATTCCGATTAACAACAGGTTGAGGTGGATGAACAAGGACAATATTAAAATCCTAGTGGTGGATGACGAAAGCGGCATTCTGGATGTCACCGAAGGATTTTTTGAAAGAAAGGGCTATCAGGTATATACCGCAGGAAACGGGTCAGCCGCCCTGGATATTGTCAATCGGGAAAAAATAGATTGCGTTTTTACCGATATCAATATGCCCGTGATGGACGGTCTCGAACTCGCCGAACAAATCCGCCATATTGATAGAACCCTGCCTGTTGTTGTGATGACGGGATATCCTTCCCTTGAAAATACCATCCAGACCCTGAAAAACGGCGTTGTAGATTATCTGATCAAGCCGGTGAATCTCGAACAGATGGAGTTAACCCTTCGCAGGATACTGCGCGAACGCGGACTTTTTGTTGAAAATCTAATCCTCAAAGAAGAGGTGGAACGCCGTGAACGCCTGCGCCAACTCAACAACGAGCTGTTTAAAAAAGTGGAAGAAGTCAATACCTTAAACCGGGTCATGGAAGATTTTGCCGCCATTGATTCCAGTTACGAAATTTTCAACAAGGTTGTCCGTTTAGGCGTCGAAGAACTTAAGGCGGATCTGGTCTTTTTCCACGTATATTCAGAAGAGGACAACTGCCTGGTCCTTGTGGATAAAGCCGGCGCAAAAAATAAAAAATATCCAGCGTCCTATGCCACAGATATTCTTGAACAAGAAAAAGCATTTATCATAGACTCGCTGGGAGAGGATCACACGCCCTGTCTTATCGCAGATGCGGCAGGTATCCCATCAATGAAAGGGCTGGTGCACTCCTTTATGGTTGCGCCTTTGAAAATCCGGGAAAAAATTTTCGGTGTTGTTTCGGCATATATTTTCCAAGGGCCGCGTTTTTTCGGAGAACAGGAGATTTACTATTTAAATTTTATCACCCAGAAAGCCGCCTCCAGTATAGAAAATATCGCCTTATATGAAAATATATATGAAAATCTGTTTTCCACCCTGTTTGCGTTTGTCACCGCCCTGGAGGTCCGGGATCTTTATACCCGCAAACACTCCACCAGGGTGGCCCAAGTCGCCCATATGATCGCCGAGGAAATGGCGTGCACTGAAGAAGAACTGGACATGATCAATGTGGCAGGCAGCCTTCATGATATCGGTAAAATCGGTATCAGGGACGATATATTGTTAAAGCCCGGACGACTTACTGAGGACGAGTACGAAAAAATAAAAGAGCATCCTGCAATCGGTGCTGATATTATAAGCAACCTGGGCCTGTGGGGCAGGGAAGCTCAGATTATCCGGCATCACCACGAACGTTTTGACGGCACGGGATATCCCGATGGCCTTAAAGGCGAACAGATCCCTAAGCTTGCAAGGATATTATCCGTTGCTGACAGTTATGATGCCATGGCCTCGGACAGGGCCTACCGGAAAAAAATAGATAAGCATGTCGTCATTGACATTATAATCAAAAACTCCGGCTCTCAGTTTGATCCTGATGTTGTGGATGCTTTTCTACGGGTGGCTGATCAAAACCTGCCGGATGATTTTTAATGGCTTGAGCCTGAAAATGAAATATGCTAATCTGATCTAGAAAATTAGTAAGTATAACATTTTATATCTTTCAGCGTGGAGTGAAATGGCATTGAACATTTCAGACAAAGACGACAGGCGAAAATTTTCCAGGGTAATTTTTGCAACTAAAATCACAATTCATATGCTTGATGAATCGGGGCAAAACGTCCATTTTAAGGCCCATTCAAAGGATTTGAGCCAGAAAGGCGTGTTTGTCAAGACAGACAAGCGGCCGTCCTTGGAATCGGCGTGTCAGGTAAATGTCTATCTGTCTGGAGGAATAGACGACATCAAGCTGGAAATTCAGGGGCGAATCGTCAGACACACACAGAGCGGATTTGCTGTAGAGTTCAAGTCAATGGACGTAGATACATATACCCATCTTAAGACATTAATTTTATATAATATCGAAGGATCTGATTAATTGTTCCGGCAGCATATTGGGTAAATTTTAAACCGGTTGGAGGTGTTGTACCTTGGATGTCACACTGATAAATCCATTTATCAATGCAACCATTAATGTATTGGAAACAATGGCCTTTGTCACGGTTTCGGCGGGAAAGCCTTATCTAAAAGAAGACAATATCGCCGTGGGTGATGTGACCGGTGTCTTGGGGCTGACCGGCGTCGCCCAGGGAACCATTGCTGTGACCTTTGAAGAAAAATGTATTTTAACGGTTGTTTCCAACATGTTCGGGGAAAAAATGGACGGGCTCAATGATGATATCGCCGATGCCGTTGGGGAGTTGACAAATATGATCTCCGGACAGGCCCGGCGGGAGCTTGATGAAATGGGCAAGGTATTCAAGGCTGCCATCCCCTCAGTGATAACCGGGAGAAGACATACCATCAGGCACTATGGAGACGGCCCTAAAATCGCAATCCCTTTCCAGACCGATGGTGGACAATTTACAATTGAGGTGTGTTTTGAAAGATAGAAGATGGGTTTTAATCCAATTAAGGAGGAAAATGTGCCAATGGACACATCCATCAAGATTTTGATAGTTGACGATTTTGCGACCATGCGCCGTATTCTTAAGAATATTTTAAAACAGCTTGGGTTTAAAAATCTGGTGGAGGCCGATGATGGTACAACGGCTTGGGACGTCCTTGAAAGCCAGGAGATTGATCTGATTATTTCCGACTGGAACATGCCCAAAATGACGGGCCTTGAACTGCTGAAAAAAGTACGAGCCAGTGATCAATACAAAAAAGCACCTTTTTTGATGGTCACGGCAGAGGCTCAAAAGCAAAACGTTATAGAAGCCGTGCAAGCAGGTGTCTCCAATTACGTGGTCAAGCCGTTTACCGCAGAGGCGATTTCCGATAAACTCAAAAAAATTCTTAAATAAGTTGACGCCCAATGGCCCAAGCAACTGCCGAAAAAACAACAGGTTTTGTTGATGTCCCGCCGAAAACCGCAGCGAGTTTTAACCGCAGCGGCATTGCCGGTGTGAGCAAAGGACTGATGGCCGTGCTCGACCGGGTGCGTAAAGTTGCGCGCTCTGATTCATCGATACTGATCACCGGAGAAAGCGGTACCGGCAAGGAACTTATTGCCCGGGCGATCCATAAAAATTCAGCAAGAAAAGACGGCCCCATGGTAGTCATCAACTGTGGGGCCATTCCCAGCGAGCTTCTCGAAAGTGAATTGTTCGGTCATGAGAAAGGCGCATTTACCGGTGCCCACCGGGCAAGGACCGGACGTTTTGAAATTGCAGATAAAGGCACAATTTTTCTGGATGAAATCGGGGATATGAGCCCGGATCTGCAGGTAAAACTGTTGCGTGCTTTGCAGGAAAGACGGTTTGAGCGGGTCGGCGGTTCCCAGACCATATCAGTGGACATCAGGGTAATTTCAGCCACCAACAAAAATCTGACTGCAGCCATAGAAGAGAACCAATTCAGGGAAGACCTGTATTACCGCCTTAATGTGATTCCCATCAACATCATGCCCCTGCGGGAACGCCCTGAAGATATAATGCCCCTGGTGGATCATTTCCAGTCGGGCTTCGCACAACGCAATACCGAATACGTGCCCAAGATATTTCCAGAGTCAGTAAAACAGGTGCTCCAAGCCTATGAATGGCCTGGAAATATCCGAGAACTGGAAAATCTGGTGGAACGGCTGTCGGTACTTGTGGAGGAGGACACTGTCGCCATCGCTGATCTGCCGGGCTGTATGACCGATGCCCGAATAGATCCCACCCCGGTCTGTGTGGCCGGCGTATTCCAGAAGAACATCGGGTTTAATGAGGCCGTGGAATCGTTTCAAAAAACCTTAATTACTCATGCTCTGAATCAAACCGGATGGGTAAAAGCCAAGGCCGCCGAAATGTTAAAAATGAACCGGACGACTCTGGTTGAAAAAATAAAAAAAATGGACATTGAACCGGAAGATGAGATGCCGGTTTTTTGACACCTGCCGCCGGAAATACCCACACCCTGTGCAGACCTTGTTTGCGCACTCATCCTCCGAACATCCCTTAAAATAAGAGTATGACGCATAATTAAAGGGATGGCATGTTACTTGCTTTTTAATTCTCCAACCATGAACCTTTTTGGATATTAATATATCATGAGAGAATTAATCCCCACATACCTCAAGGTTTTATCATCGGCTTGGACCGTAATTTTCTGCATGTTCATTCCAGTAACAACGGTCATGGCTGCACATCCGGTTGTCAAAGCCATCCACGTCAGAAACAACCCCTTTTCAGTGACGGTTAATCTGACTGGGAAAGCCCCTGTAAAAGTTGTCCGTATCGGAGAGCGGGAAGTCCTTGTGGCTATTAAAAATGCAAGTCTGATCAAAGGGCTTGTCATCGATGGAAAGGATAATCCCAACCTTGAATCTCTCCATGTGGAAACGCTTGACGGCAACGTGGTCGCCCTGATGGTGACAGGTAAGCACGCCAGTCAAGAATCAATTAAGCCCTCTTTTGATGCCGCCAATAACCAACTAACCGTAGTTTTAAATAAAGTCGAAACGCTTGCGCCGCCGGCACCCCAAGAGCCCACTATACATGAAGCCGAAACCGTACAGCCCCCCCCGGCACCGGCAACGCCTGCTGTTCCCAAACCTAAAAAACAGGTGCCGATCGCTTCGACCACGAGCCCTGGGGAAAAACAACCCCTTGCCGATGCCGCCGCTGATAAACCGGTAGTACAAGGATCTGAACCCCAGCCCGAACCGACAACGAAAGATGAGGCCCCGGAGCCTGTCAAAGAAAAGGTTTCCAGCCTGCCCAAAACGAAAAAAAAATCAAAGGAAGCCCCGATTTATATACCACCAAAGCGCCAGGCCAGTCGTTTTAAAGGCGACATCAGCGATATGTACCGGGGCGAGGATCCGTTGCAAGGTTGCCAGTCCAACGCGGTTGGAAATGCGATGCTTCTGGTCAAAAAACAGTTGTACAAAGAAGCCGGCGCCATTCTGGAGCAGTATCTGTTTGAAGAAAACCCCTTTTGCCGGGAACAGGTCTACTATTTAAGGGCCTATGTCAACTTTATGGGAGTTGAAAACGATGACCCGGCAGGACTTTTGAATGCAGAACGGTTGTTTCAGGACGCCATGGCCACCTTCCCAAAGTCAAGCTATCTTCCCTTTGCCTATGCCGCCATGGGATTGATTCATACCCGTTTGCACAACAGTGCAACCGCTGAGGGCTATTTTGATATTATCACCAAGGACTTTCCGGACTATTCCGGCATGCCTGAGGTCGAGTATCATCTTGCTGAAATCTATAATGACAGAGGGTATAATGACAAAGCCTTAAATCTGTATAAAAAGGTGTTTGAATCAAAACTCAGCAACGGCTATATTTCGTCTGCAGGGCTGGGTTATGGTAAAGCGCTGTTTAAAAACCTGCGGTATTATGACGCATTGAGTGTTTTGAATTATGTCATACAAAATGATGTAAAAAAGGTGTATGAATCTTCCGACCTGCTTAGATACACGGCAGATGCCAATTTTGAATTGGGCTTAAGTAGAGGTGCCCGGGACAATTATATCCGGCTGCTGAATATTTATCCCGATATCGAAGATCCCGACATGGCCTTAAGTAAAGCCGGTGATGCTTACGGCATGGAGAATCAGGAAGAAAAGGCGATCAAATTATACGAACTGGTCCGGAAAAAATATCCGGACTCTCCGGGATATATCAATGCCTCCATTGGAATTGCCAGATACCTCAAAACGGATGCTGAAAAGATTGAAATTTACGAAATGATAAAGACCCGGTTTCCAGAAAACACCTATGCTCGGATTGCCATGATGCGTCTGGCTGAAATTTATCAGAGAAATGGAGAGTATGATAAGTGTATCAAAGAAATTGAGGATCTGTTGTCCACCCATCCCAGGGGCTTGCGCTACGAGGCGGTTAAGCTCATGCAAAAAGCCTACGAAGCATTGTTCAAAGAACAATTAAAGGCCGACGAATATACCTCCGTACTGATGAGGTATGAAAAAGAACAGTTCAAGTTAAACAAAATGGGAGGGCGGCTGATTCCCTTTCATGTGGGCATGGCATATTTACAGGCCAACCTGTATGAAGAGGCTTTTAATCAGTTGATCTCTGCTTATAAACTTTATAAAAGGTCAGAACGGCCGTCGTTACTGTTGTTTGGACTGGGCAAGGCCATGGATGAGTCCGGCAGGGATGACGATGCGTTAAAACTACTATATGCCTTTACAAAAAGATTTCCAAAGCATAAAAACCGGGTGGAAGCCCTGACCCGGATCGGGCAGATTTACCTGGAAAAGGGGCGTTTTTCGAAGGCGGATGAAGCCTTGGGCTCGGCGTATAAGGCGGGGGGAAACGCGCTGGAAAAGGGGCGAATACTCATGCTTCGCGCAGGCGTTTACCAAAAGAAACCAGACTTAAAAACCACGTCCCAACTCCAGGCCCGTGCGGTAAAAGCGTTCGCCGCGTCTCCCGGCGAAAATTACGAGATACTGGCAAGCGCCTACAAAACGTTGGGGTCAACCTACCTGGAAATGAAATCCTATGGCCAGGCCGCCGATGCCTTTGCCAAAGCCCTTGATTTTTCAGAAGGTGACCGGGCCAAGGCCAATATCGGTTTTCTGCTGGGGGATGCCTACCAGAAAGGCAATGCACTGGATAAGGCGAAAGAAACCTTTGAGCAGGTCGCGCAGTCTTACGATTCGGTCTGGGCCAGGCTTGCACGCCAGCGGTTAAGTACGATGGGACTGGCCGAAAAAATAATAAATTCATAAGGATGCTTTGGCAACGTGTCTGGACAACGATTATTTCTCATAGTTGAAAACCCAAAAGAGCGTATGACCTATACCGACCTGTTCGAAGGGATGGGTTTTCTGGTTGATGCTGTGCCCGAAGGCTCGGATGCGCTCACGCACCTGCTTTCCCAAAAACCTGCTGTGGTTGTGGCTGATGATGGTACGCCAGGCTTCTCAGCGTTGGATTTCCTGAAACAAGCGGCGAATTCCGATACCAGGGTGCCGAAAACCATTATCCTGACCCAGGATCCTGTGATGGATTATGCCGTCAGTCTGATACAGCACGGTGCCATGGATTATTTGATCAAACCGGTTGATCCAAGACAGCTTGAACTCAGCGTTAAAAAATCTTTGGCCACATCCATTGCACCCTCGCCTGTAGAAAAGGAAAAACCGGTTAAACACAAAGCGGTTCAGATTATTACCAAAGATCCCAGAATGGAGAAACTGCTCAAACTTGCCATCCGGGTGGCGGATTCGTCTGCATCGGTACTCATTCAGGGGGAAAGCGGTACGGGCAAGGAACTGATTGCAAGGTTTTTACACGAAAAAAGTACCCGTCGGCATCAACCGTTTATCGCTATCAATTGCGCAGCTCTGCCGGAAAACCTGCTGGAAAGTGAATTATTCGGCCACGAGAAAGGAGCCTTCACCGGCGCATTGGCAAAAAAAGCCGGCAAGTTTGAACTGGCAGACAAAGGCACCTTGTTTCTTGACGAAATCACCGAGATGCAATTTCACCTTCAATCAAAACTCCTAAGAGTACTCCAGGAAAAGGTCGTAGACCGGGTGGGGGGAACCCAGCCCGTGGATGTGGATGTCCGGGTTATCGCCACCACCAACCGGGATGCCAAGGCAGCCGTAAAGAACCAGGAGTTTAGAGAAGATCTGTTTTACCGTCTCAATACCATTCCCTTGATTATTCCTCCTTTACGGGAGCGGCGTCGGGATATCCAGCTCTTATCCGCTTTTTTTATAAAAAAATATTGCAGGATTGACGCAAGGTATGTCAAAGGATTGACAGATCAGGCGCTTTCCGTACTTCAATCCCACGACTTTCCCGGCAATGTCCGGGAACTTGAAAATGTGATCCATCGCGCCGTGCTTCTTGCGGACAACGATAAGATCACCCCTGCTGACCTGCTCATGGATGATGGTGCGGACATCCCCCTTGCCGATGATGATACAGGCTTAGAATCCGCTGCAAATGAGGACTTTTCCCCAGGATCACTCAAAGATATGGAACAAAAAATGATCTTCAGGACATTGGATCAGACCGAGGGAAACCGGACGCATGCGGCAAAAATTTTAGGGATCAGTGTCAGAACCCTCCGTAATAAACTAAACGAATACAAAGAACCGCTCTGATTATCCCCGAAACGCACAATCCCAGGCATACAATTTGCATTTTTCGTTTGTAACGTCGATATCCCAGTGTTCCTGTCCGGATATCTAAAGAAAATTCACCCGTGAAAGACCCGGAGCGTCAATTTAAAATACGGAGGTTAACATGGCCGATTCAAGAATTTTCGGGCACACCTACGAGATGATCGGAAAAAGTATGGACATCTCAACCCGGCGGCACAACCTGATCGCAGGCAATATCGCCAACATGGATACCATCGGGTATACACCCAGCGATATAGATTTTCAAAGTGCGCTTAAACGGGCCATGACGGAACCGGAACCGGACTACCTGGACAAAACCAATGGGAAACATCTGCCCGGAAACATTGACGGGATACCCGATCGGATTGACGGTATGGACAGCGAGGATGTGGACATCTATCACCTGGATTCGGTGAACATTGATACGGAAATGATGAATCTGATGGAGAACAATGTCAAATTCAGATCCACGGCCGAAATGCTGCTGCGCAAAATGACCATACTCAACTACGCCATTGATGAGGGAGGAAAATAATCCATGGATTTAATGAATGCATCAAAAATCAGCGGAACGGCCCTGGCCGCCCATCGTATGAAACTTAACGTCATCGCAGAAAACCTGGCCAACGTGGATACCACCAGAAGCGAAGACGGCGGACCCTATCGCAGAAAAATGGTGGTCTTCAAAGGTGACGATATCGACTCTTTTGAAACGGTAGTGCAAAAAAAAATTCGAAAAGAGCAGTCCGGCAACATTGAATTATCCACCATCGAGTTTGAGGATGAAAAAAAGCCGGATAACGGCACAGGGGTCAAAGTGGATCAGATTGTCAGGTCCCAAGAAGATTTTCATCTGGTGTACAATCCGGCTCACCCCGATGCAGATCCGGATACAGGGTACGTAAAAATGCCCAACGTGGATCATTTAACAGAAATTTCGGACATGATGGTGGCCCGTCGCAGTTATGAGGCAAGTGTTACAGCGCTCTCCACCACAAAAAATATGATCAGCAAAGCCCTTGAGATAGGAAAATAATTTTAGGGTAAAGGAGTGAACCAATGGATGAAATAAACACACAAGTTCCCGGCAAACTCTCCTTGTACAGGGAATCGGTGGCGAACCGGGCAGCCAAACGAAGCCCCGAATTTATGGAACGTCTGGAATCAGCTGTCCTGAAAGTGAATAATAATCAGCATGTGGCAGATGATTCTGTTGAGGCCGTCATTGAAGGCAGGCTCGGCATCCATGAAGGCATGATGGCATTAGGCAAAGCCTCCACCTCCCTGAAAGTGCTGGCACAAGTTCGGAACAAGGCCATGAGTGCCTATGAAGAAATCATGCGTATGCAGGTATAACCCCTTGCAAAAGCAGAAGAGGCTTAAATGAATCCAGTAGCTGAAAAAATCATTACCATGGTCAAAGAGATGAGCATGGTCCGAAAAGTTCTCTTAAGCGGACTGGTCCTGGTGGTGGTGGCAGGGTTTATCACCATGTTTGTATGGGCCAATCAAACCCCGTATAAAGTTGCATATTCAGGGTTAAGCCAGGAAGATGCCGCCGCTGTCGTGGAAATGCTAAAATCCGCCAAGACGCCCTATCGCCTTACTGGTGACGGGACGACCATTATGGTGCCCGAACCCATGGTGTATGATGTCCGGCTGACCATGGCCAAGGAAGGGATCCCCAAAGGCACAGGGGTTGGATACGAAATTTTCGATAAAAGCGAGTTCGGCACCACCGAGTTCGTCCAAAAAATCAATAAGAAACGAGCGCTTCAGGGGGAACTGGCACGCACCATTGCGGCATTTGAGGCGGTTAAGGACGCCAAAGTCATGATTGTGCTGCCCAAGGAATCGGTTTTTGTGGAAGAGACCAAACAGCCTTCGGCATCCATTCTGCTGGAACTGATCGATGATCTTGAAAAAGAAGAAGTGGCGGCCATCGCACACCTGGTGGCCTCTTCGATCCAGGACCTGACCCCGAAATTGGTCACCATTGTGGATACTGCCGGCCGGATTCTATTTGAAGGAAAATCCGAAGAGGAGCAGGCCCGTATTGATGCAGAAAATCTTGCAGATGCGCAGTATCAGTATAAGGTACGGTTCGAAGAAAACCTGACACGCAGAATACAAACCATGCTCGAACGTATCGTGGGTGCGGACAAAGCCATTGTCCGGGTTACCTCGGAAATGGATTTTTCCAAAAATAACATGAATGAAGAAATTTATGATCCCTTTGAGCGGGGTGGAGAGTTCATACGCAGCCGAAAGAACAGAGCTGAAAAGATCGTTCAGCTTGATAAAGAGGTGGGTATCCCGTCATCGGTAAACCCCATCACAGACGAAAAACAGGCCGCGAACGAAACCCGGGAGCGGGTCAATAAAAGCGATGACACGGTCAATTACGAGATCAGTCGGCGGGTCAGGGAAACCCAGAAACCCATGGCTGAACTCACAAGGCTTTCGGTTGCAGCTGTGATTGACGGTAAATATGAGTTCCAGGCAGATGACAATGGCGAAACCAAACGGGTGTATATGCCCAGGTCCGCCGAAGAGATGCAGCAGTTCCAAAGTATTGTAACCAGAGCCATGGGGTATAACGAAGAGCGCAACGATCAGGTTTCCATGGAGTGCTTTCCCTTTGCTTCCATTGACGATATGCAGGGCACCCAGGAAAAACTTACGGGTTGGCGCATGGTTCAAAAGGAATACGGACGCCTCATTGCCAATCTACTGCTGGTTTTTGTATTGTTCCTGTTTATCATTCGGCCGATCATAAAAACGGTTCGCGACATCAAAGTTACTGTCGAACAAGAAGCATTACCCTCACCCGAGGAACTTGCCCAGCTTGAGGCAAAGGATAAGGAAATCGCCTTTATTGATATGGATGCCGATCAGCAGCGCGAATTTTTTGAAATGATGAGCGAAGAGCAGAAAGAAGATTTCATCCAGAGAATGACCGGCGCTGAGCGGAACGCGTACCTGACAAATATGAGTGACCAGGAAAAGGCCAGGTATTACGCGGAAAGAGACCTGTTCAGGACCGTAAATATCATCAAAGGATGGCTTAGTGACATAGAGGAAGAAGAGGAGGACTAATTCCATGCCACAAGAAATTGATCCGGCAAACCTGAATGGTAATCAAAAAGCGGCAATATTTCTCATGTACATGGGAGAAGAATATACAACCCAGGTCTTGTCAAAAATGAAAGAGCAGGAAATTGGAGAAATCGCCTTTGAAATGTCCAAGGTTGAGCAAATTACCCCTGAACTGCTCAAGGTTGTGTGTGCTGATTTCAATGTAAAATTTGAAGGGGAATCCAAGATGATTGTTGAAGGGGACTCCTTTATAAAAAATGTGGTAACCAAGACACTCAAGGACAAAGAAGCCAAAGCCATTCTGGACGATCTGGAAAAAAAGAAACAGGCAAAACCTTTTATATGGAGCCGCAATGTAAATCCAGGCACGTTATCCTCATATATTGAAGGAGAACATCCCCAGACCATCGCCATGATCCTGGCCCATATGCCTGCAGAAATTTCCGCGGAAATTCTGATGAACCTGCCGGATGAACTCAAGGGTGATATCTCCATGAGAATCGCCCGGCTCGGCCAAATTTCCGAAGACGTTGTCAGGGACGTGGACAAAGCGTTGAAATATGAGCTCAGCGGTGCGGTGGGCCCGGGCGGCAAGGCCGGCGGTCTGGAAGTTTTGGTGGATATTATCAATGGTGTGGACAAATCCACCGAAGACGCGGTTATGGAATATGTTGAGGAAGATGATGCGGAAATGGCCAATGAAATACGCAAACTCATGTTTGTATTTGAGGATTTGACCAATGTGGATGATACGGCCATGAGGGAAATCCTCAAGAAGGTGGAAGGCCAGCAGCTCACCTACGCCTTGAAGACGGCCACCGAAGATATGAAGTCCAAGATATTTGCCAACCTGTCCCAGCGGGCCGGTGAAATGCTCAAAGACGATCTGGATGCCATGGGTCCTGTTCGCCTGGCAGAGGTTGAAGAAGCCCAGCAGGCAGTCGTCCGGGCAGCCAAAGAACTTGAGGCCGACGGTACCATAACCTTAGGTAAAGGAAAGGATGATGTCCTTGTCTGATCAAGATGAACATAAAGCCGAATCTTTGTTGTCACAAGAGGATGAATTCAAGGCCATTGATGTAGGCGCTCTTGACAATTTCGATGAAGAGGTGTCATTGAAGGAGCCAAACACCGAGCCAGATTTTGAGCGGTTCAAGCTTTTATTTGACCCTTTGGAAGTCCAAAGGGAGGAAGGCGGATTTGAAGCTGTTTATAAAGTGACCAAAAAGCTTAAAGAGGAGCTGTTCGAACCCCTAATTGAGGGTGCGGATGTGGAAGGTTCGTCAGACCAAAAGGATGTCGCAGAACCCTTGGAAGAAACTGAAGGTGCAGATGAGCCGGAAGAAGGTCCCACACCGGAAGAACAGGGTTTTGCCGCAGGGTATGAACAGGGTATGGCCCAAGGCCTTGAAAAAGGAGAGGCTGACGGCCATGCCAAGGGCTATGAAGCAGGATTGGAACAAGGCAGGCAGGAGGGATTCGAGCAAGGAGAGGCCGACGGATTTGCCAAAGGCGAGGCTGAAGGGTTGGAAAAGGGGATGGCAGAAGGGCTGGATGCCGGGAAACAGGAAATTATCCAGGAAATGTCGCAGGTGCTTGATCCTTTTAGACAAGCATTGGGCACCGCAGACAAGATGCTGGAAAACATGCTGGCAAGATACGAAACCCAATTGGTAGAACTGGTCTGTCAAATTGCCGAAAAAGTGGTGCTGGCCAAACTGGACTCGGATGATACCGTGATCAAGCATACAATCATGGACGCGTTGTCCCACCTTGCCTCCCCGGAGCAAATTACCCTGAGTGTGGCTGCCGAAGACTATGAATATGTGGAGATGATTAAAGAGACCTTTTTTGAATCTGTGCGCTCCTTAACCCAGATTACGGTGAATACGGATGCCATGATTCCCAAAGGGGGGTGCCGTATTGAAAGTGCTGGTGCCACCATTGCCACAGATCCGGAATCCAAACTGAAGGCAGTTTACGACGCCATTGTCCAGGCAAAGGCTTAGTTGGGGTTATCATGAATGATCTTTTTGAAAAAATAAATTTCAGCGTTTATGCCGATGCAGTGAAAAAGGTCAGGACCGTGACACCGGAAGGCCGGGTATCCCAGGTGATCGGCCTGATTGCCGAAGGGGACAGTTTAGGTCTTGGCGTGGGAGGTGTGTGCCGCATTATCAATGACCATGGCATGGCAGTGATGGCCGAAGTCGTGGGTTTTCGGCAGGAAAAAGCCTTGTTCATGCCCTTTGGAGATATCCGGGGCATCAGCATGGGAAGCCGGATTGTGCCGGTGGCATCTTCCCCCATGGTGCCGGTGGGTGATGACATGCTTGGGCGGGTCATGGACGGCATGGGAAACCCCATTGACAAGAAGGGGCCCATTTCAGGGACAACCGCCTATTATCTATATGGAAAGCCTTTGGGGCCCCTGGAACGTAAAATGATCAAAGAGCCCCTGGATGTGGGCATCGGGGCCATAAATTCCATGATTACCCTGGGCCGGGGGCAGCGTGTGGCTATCATGGCCGGTTCCGGGGTGGGCAAAAGTGTGCTCATGGGCATGATGACCAAACACACCAATGCGGATGTGGTGGTGATCGGACTGATTGGGGAGCGGGGACGTGAGGTCAAAGATTTTGTAGAGGAGACCCTGGGCGAAGAGGGGCTCAAGCGGGCAGTCCTTGTGGCGGCCACATCGGATTCCCCGCCGTTGACCCGTATGCGGGGAGCGTATCTGGCCACTACCATTGCCGAATACTTCAGGGACCAGGGTAAAGATGTGCTGCTCATGCTGGATTCCATTACCCGGTTTGCCATGTCTTCCCGGGATGTGGGATTGGCGGCCGGTGAACCACCGACCACCAGGGGATATACCCCCTCATTTTTTGTGCAGATTCCCATTCTTTTAGAGCGGCCCGGCGTCCTTGAAAGCGGCGGGTCAATCACCGGCATCTACACGGTTCTGGTGGAAGGTGATGACATGAATGATCCGGTGGGCGATACGGTCCGGTCCATAACGGACGGACATATAGTCCTGTCCAGGGATCTTGCCAATCGCGGACACTACCCGGCCATTGATGTCATGGCCAGTGTTTCCAGGGTCATGCGGGATGTCAGCAATCCCGACCACATGACCATGCGGGACAAAGCCGTCAATATCATGGCGTCATATCGAAATGCCGAGGACATGATCACCATCGGTGCGTATGTGGACGGGTCAGATCCTGATGTGGACCAGGCCAGGAAGCTGATGCCCGGCATCAACCAGCTGCTGCGCCAGCAAATTGGCCAAAAAATGGATATGCAGGCCAGCATCACCGGCCTGAAAAAAGCGCTGGGAATCAAGGGCGCGCCGACTGAACTCAAAAAGAACCAGGCTTAATCCATGAAAAGATTCCAGTTCAGACTGCAAAGCCTTTTAAAGTACAAACGCCACCTTGAGCAGGTCGCCAAGCAGGAAATGGCCAAGGCTGTGGCAGATGTCCTGGCCTGTGAACAGCGTATTACCCAATTACAAAAAGAGAGAATATCGGCAACAGACCAGCTTGATGTCCTGGTGGAACAGGGGATTGGGGCAGGCCAGTTCAACCGGTACAGACAGTTTATTACCGGAATAGACCAGACAATCATTCTTGAACGTAACAAAAAAACAGAACTTGAAAAAATTCTGGCTGAAAAACGGGATATTCTTAAACAAAAAACCATTGACAAAAAATCACTGGAGCGTCTGCGGGAAAAACAGGAGCGGGAATATATCCATGAAATGCTCCGGGAAGAGCAGAAGGGTCTGGATGAAATTGCATCCTTAAAAACGGCCAGGGAGGTGAATAATGAACACACTTAAACGCTGGACGGCATGCCTTTTGCTTAATTTAATTATCGTTACCATCGTCTTTGTCGGTGTTTCATATATACATTACGGGCAGCCGGCACAGGTTTTGGCAGCAGATCCGGAAGAACCGGAAAAAGAAGCGGTTGAAGGCGAAAACACCGAGGAAGGAGATGCCCCCTGCCCGGAATGCCCCGAGTGTCCCGAATGTCCCGACCCAGCCAAAGTTGTTCTCCAGGGCCTTGCAGAGAGAAAAAAAGCCGTGGACGAGGCCAGTGAACAACTTGCCAAGGAAAAAAAGGAACTGGAAACCTATGAAGCTCAAATTGATGAAAAAATAGAGTCTCTGACAGCCCTTAAAAAACAGATTGAAGCAGATATGGCCCGGCTTGAAACAAAAAAAACCGCCGCAGAACAAAAAGAAGCGGCTACATTCGAGGCAAAAATGAATCGCCTGGTAAAAATGTATGCCAGTATGAAACCCAAAGCGGCTGCAGAGATTGTTAATAAAATGGAACTTTCTGTTGCATATGAAATATTTTTAAGAATGCGAGAGGTTTCCGCCTCCCAGATCCTGGCGTTTGTGGAGTCAGAAAAGGCCGCTAAAATCAGTGAACGCCTTGCCTTTAGAAAACGCTGATCAATATCGATTTTTATTTAATCATATGACATGTGCCAAACGTCCCAAAGAGGGGTTTTAAAATATTTCTTGATCTTTGCTATCGGTTCTCGTAGTCTGAAAATATACCTTTGGGGTCTATTCGATAATATCTTGTAAACATAATTTTTGTGCGGGATCACCCTTATTGGGCAACAGAATCAAAATCTGTAATTTCAACTGATCAGTAGACGTTCCGGAAAAATCATTCTGCTTAAGGTTTAACAATTTATTTATGCAGTAAAATTTAAAAACCACGAAAGGAAGATTATCATGGCAATTAAAGTTTTCATTAAACGTATCTGTGAAGATGCCGGCAAAGAAAAAGAGCTGATCACGCTTGTACGAAAAATCAGAACGATTGTTCCTCTTCAACCAGGCTATCTTTCAAGCAGATATGTAAAAAAGATAGACCCTCCAAAAGACATTGTTGCTATCAGCACCTGGGAATCTTTGGAGGATTGGCAGAAATGGTACCAAAGTGAAGAAAGAAGTGAGGTGCAATCCCAAATTGATGCAATTCCAGGTGTTAAAACAGTATATGAAATCTATGAGGATGCAAAAACAGAATAAAAATACTAAGGTATTCTCAAGAGAAGACCGGAAACGAATCAGGAAGGCTTGGGCTGCGCTAAAGCGCAAGGTAGACGTCATCTTCGCAGGGGCTAAAAAAACAAGGAGTCCATCGTACTTGTTCCTGTAACTATGGACTCCTAAAAAAGGCAGAACTGAATCAAGGCAATTTAAACCGCTCTCCAGGTGTTGGGACAAAAGCATTATATCCGTTCTCATTAAGACGCCGGGCAAATGCTGCGCTCTGATCCGCTTCACCGTGGACAACGGCAATATCTTTCACCCGAAGATTTGACTCTGATACCACCCGCATCAGTTCATGGCGGTCCGCATGGGCGGAGAACCCCCCGATTTTTTCCACATGGGCTTTCAAGGGATAGGATTTCCCCAAAATTTTAACTTCCGGCGCCTTGTCTGCAGCCTGATTTTCCTGCAACCCAAGTTCTTCAATACGCCGCCCCAAGGTGTGTTGGGCCATATACCCCACAGTAAGAATGGTATGTTTAGGATTATGGATTTTATAACGCAGGTGATGAAGAATCCGGCCCGCCTCACACATGCCTGACGCCGAGATCACAATATGCGGGGTCTCGTCCTGGGTGACGCGCATGGATTCCTCCACCGACTCAACAAACTTGATGTCTTTAAAATAAAAGGGGTTAATGCCCTTTTCCAAAAATATTTTATGGGTTTCCTTATCATAGGTTTCCGGATGTTCTCCAAAGACCTTTGTGATATTTGATGCCAGAGGACTGTCCACATAAACAGGCACTTTGGGAACGGCACCGGATTCATACAACTGGTGAAGAATGTAAATCAACTCCTGGGTTCTGCCAAAGGCAAAAGAAGGAATCAAAAGAGAGCCGCCCCGTTCAACTGTCCGGATCAGGGTATCTTTCAGGCTGCCGGAAAGATCGGCCACCGGCGCATGCTCACGGTCCCCGTAAGTACTCTCGATAATCATCAGATCAATGTCCCGATCCTCCTCATCAAATTCCAGGGTGGGATCCTTTAGGATTGGTTTTTCAAATCGACCAATATCACCGGTAAAAAGAATTTTAAGGGGTTTGCCGCCGTTTTCGGGTGTCACTGTAATCACCGAAAAGGCGGAGCCGAGAATATGACCGGCCACGTAAAATTTCACCGTGATTCCCCTGCCGATGGTCACTTGTGAACCAAATGGGTATCCGTCAATAAAAGAGAGGGATTCCAGTGCTTCCTCCTGGGTATACAGTGGTGTCACCATGTCAAGGCCATACTCCTTTTGAAGTGCGGCAATGGCATCCACATCCAGTTCGTGGGGGCCTTTTTTCAGCAGCTTTTTAATCCTGGATTTTTCCTTGTTTGCAATCTGCTGTTTGGTTTTAGACTGTTCTGCCTGGTACAAAAACGTGCGCAGGGCTTTATAGTTCAGGTACAGGGCATCAGATTCCTGGATATGTCCTGAGTCCAGAAGCATGTAGTCCAGGGCATCTTTGGTGGGGCGGGTGGTGACAATCCGACCGGAAAAGCCTTCTTTTGTCAGCAAAGGAATCCGGCCGGAATGATCAATATGGGCATGGGAAAGAATCATGGTCGTAATGTCAGACCGGTTTATGGGGAAATTCTCATTTTTTTCCCGGCTCTCCTTTCTTCTGCCCTGGAACATGCCGCAATCCAGTAAAATTTTATCAGCGCCTGTATCCAGCACATGCATGGATCCGGTCACCTCTCCTGCTGCTCCGAAAAATCCAACTTCAACCATAGGTGAGTCCTTTTTTAAAACATCAGTTAAATAATTTTTTTAACAATGCCGTCGTCTGCTTTGCCGGATTTTCCCGGATCGCCTTTTCCTCTTTTGCCAAATAATAAAAGATGCCGTTCAGGGCTTCTTCAACAGCATAATTTGTTAAATTGCCCTTTACGTCGGGAACCAGAGGCATGGATTTATACTGCGCCATCATCTGGTCATAGGATTTCACAACCCCGACTTCTTCCAGGGTCTTTTCCACCACCGGGGTGAAGGCCTCGGTGAGATCGTCGGACGTTTTTTTCTTGAAATACTGGGTCGCCGCATCATCAGCACCATTAAGAATACTTGTGGCGTCGTCAAAGGACATCTGGGAGATAGCATCCATAAACAAGGCTTTGGCTTTGGGTGTAGCTGCTTCGGCAGCCCGGTTCAACTTCAATTCCAAATCATCGGTATAAGACCCGAACCCGGCCTTATCCATCAAAAACTGCGCCTTGGAAAGATAGGATGGCAAAGGGATATGAATGCTGGAATCGGAATTAAATCCGTTTTCAGCCCCCAACTGACCGATAACGGTGCCGGCACCTGTTTCCAACGCCTCTTTAAGGCCGGAAATAATTTCGCTGTTGCTCAAACTTCCAGAGCCGGAACCGCCGCTGTTACTACCTTCACTGCTGCCGCTTTTGTTCAGGGTATTAAGTAATGAAGCGCCCTGGTCCAGCAGGGAATTTCCCGCGAGAACATACGCAGCACCTCCCAAAATAAAGGTAAAAACGAAAGCTACCGCGGCAACGCTGATTCTTTTTTTACACATATTTAACACGTCTCCTATAGTTAATTTAAGAACCCTTTTATCAATCCCCTGGCAGTATCCTTAATATCCTGTTTCTCACCAGAGTCCGATTTTTCACCTTTAAGAAGTTGTTTAAGCTCATCGGTGCCGGGCAACTTATTTTTTAATATAGCTTCAAGGTCCGGTCGCACCTTTGGTTTTTCCCAAGTCCCTGTTACATCGAGAGGAATCAATAGTCCCGAACGATCCTTTGTATCCCCCTGCCCCTTAATTGTGGCCACCAATTTCGGTTCAATCCTGAAATCAAGATTTTCTTTTACCAGACTGGTCTGTCCGTTTACAGCAAGCCTTAACAAAGGAGAGACAAGGGAGGCCTGCGAAATTTTTACAAGGCCCTCGGATGCGGTATATGGGACCTTAAGTTCAGCAAAATCAGTTTTAGGCTTTTCCGTTGTGGCCTCGCCCAGACCAATACCGGCCTTGGCGTTACGAATGGTTCCGGCAATATCAATCCCCACGATGGCACCATCCATAAATTTAAGCTCTCCTTTGCCGCCCAGGCTTTGTTTAATCATATCCGGGGTGTCACCAGTCATGGAAAGAGAAATATTCGAGGTCAAGGCCCCTTCAATGATATCTTTGTTGATACTGTCCTGAATGACAGGACCAGCCTGAACATTGCTGGTTGTAAGGGAAAGGTTTGTTGCCGGGTATTTTTTACGCACATCGATCCTGGCCTTTGCCCCAGCTTTTCCTTTATACAGATCCAGGGTAAACGGCTCCAGGGTAAATATTCCATTTTTACCAGTCAGAGCGCCTGTAACATTGGTCATGCTTAATCCCGAGACCTTAAGACTGCCGATATTCACCTTTGCATCCAGTACCAGTTTGCGCAAAGGCGTATAATCATAAGCTCCGGTTTTTTTGCCGTTTTGACCGGTACTTACGGCCGGGGCCCCATCCTTGGCCGGTGCAGCCTGCCCCGAATCGTTCTTAGTAGCCGAAGGCAGATACCGGCCCACATCAATTTTATCCAGGGTCAGGGCAAATTTGAGGTCCGGTTTGTCAAATGCCTGGGCTTTGGCACTGAAATTCATGGTAGAGTCATCCAGCACCAGGGTTCCGTCTGAAACGGTCACAGCCTGGGTTGACCCTTTGACAACAGCTTTCAGGGAAAGCTTATCCAGGACTGAGGCATCACTGGGTTCAATGGGAAACGGGAGGCCCAGGACGTCAAACAGTTTTTTAGGCGAAAACGGAGCCAGATCAACGGTAAGATCAACAGTCTGTTCGGTCAGGGGTTTAATCAACCGACCTTTAAGGGAAAGAGCCAGTTGATCCAGTGCCTTGACCATCAAGTTAAAATCAATATCCGTGCTACCGGGATTTTGTCCAAGAGGTCCGGCAGTTCCGGTTAAAGAGACGGGCTTGCCGTCCACTTTGGCATCGAATGTAATGGCAATGGCCTTATCGAGGCTGACGCCGGACAGTTCTAAATTAAGATCTGAAATCTTTTTGGAAAGGTCGCCGCCCTCGTCCACATAGGAAACTGCCCCGTTGATGACGGCAAACCGGTCAACGAGAAGCGACTCAATGGGAAGGGCGGCACTATCTGTTTGTGATTTTGTACCGGTATCCTGCGGGGGGGAATTGGATTGAGCCTTAGTGCCTTTATCCGAATCGCCGGTTGCTGGAGAGCCGATATGTTCCCAGTTCCCCTGCCCTGCTTTATTTTTAACCAGCGCAATACTGGGTGACGCCACAATGAATTTTTCTACTTGGATATGTTTGGACAAAAGGGGTAGAACTTTTACCCTGACTTCAAAGCTTTTCACCGAGATCATGGGCCCTTTTTCAAAGTCTTCAGGATTGCCCAGGGTTAAATCAGACAGCCGGATTCCGGCCCAGGGAAATAGGGAGAGTTTGATATCATCCCCCATTGAAAAACTGCGCCCGGTCTGCCGTGTCACAATGGTTTCAATGTCCGGCAGATATTTTTTGACATCCACAAACATGGGGACCAATACAGCAGCCCCGATAATCAGCCCGGCAAAAATGACTATGGTTATAATGACCCACTTTAAGAATCTGACCATACCAACCCTCCTTGAGGTGTTAAGGAACGGCTCTTATTTGGATAAATAGAAAAGCCCATCCGGAAATAATTTCTCAGCCGGTTTCCGAATGGGCGCTCATTTTTTTATTGAGTCCCTTGGCGTTTAGCTATTAGGACAATGCGGCCAGCGCAGATTCATAATCCGGCTCTTGTTTGATTTCCGGTACAAGTTCGGTATAAACAACCTCGCCGGATGCATTGAGAATAACAACAGCCCGGGCAGTAAGACCCGCCAGAGGGCCGTCCTGCATGGCCACACCATAGTCAAGGGCGAACTGGGGACTGCGGAAGGCAGAAGCAGTCACAACATTCTCGATGCCTTCTGCAACGCAGAACCGTTTGTGGGCAAAGGGCAGATCCCCTGAGATACAGATTACAACGGTATTTTCTTTGGTACCTGCTGTTTCATTGAATTTACGAATAGCTGTGGCACAAACCGGGGTGTCGAGGCTTGGAAAAATGTTGAGTACCACCTGTTTACCGGCATACGCAGACAGTTTGACGTCTGACAGATCCTGGCCTACAAGGGTAAAATCCTTTACTTTGTCACCTGTCTTAGGAAAATCACCAGCCAAAGTGACCGCGTTGCCGCCAAGCGTAATAGATCCCATGAAAGTTCTCCTTTTTTGTTTTCATACGTTTCGTTTGAATCTTCGTTTGTCGGTTTGGAAAAATTATTCACTATAATATCTTCCATGCCTATATCTTGTAAAGAGTAATGGCTATATCTGATATTTCAAGTTTTCCGAAGCCCTAAAAAAGCTGTGATCGCCAAATACCAGAAAACCTTCCCGGCATTCCCATGAACCAAGAACAGGTATTAAGCGGCTGATATTAAGCATTTCAATTTATTGATAGTGACTCTGAGTTTCAATCCACCCCGTTATTCGTGAGCTTGATGCTGTATGAATCAATCTTTCTCCAAGGCACCAAAACAAATCTCAGGGCTCAGGGGCCTCTGCATCAAAGTCAGGAAATAAGCTTCCAGCAGCCTTGTCTTTTTTACTGGATGAGCCCGGCACAGCCGTGGTGTCTGGCGGGACAGTGACGGCATTTATGGTTTCCCGGGGCGGCATGTCGTAATTAACAACGAAATCTTGATCAGTCTGTTGTTCAACAGATACAGGGATATTGAATACAAGTTCTTTTTCCTGGCGCGTTATTACGGGGAACCCATAATAGGAATTTTCATATTTGATGGGTTTTCCGTCATCCAGACGCACCTGAACAAATTCTTTATGAAAATCTATGCGGTGCTGGATGGCAGAAGAAAACTGGCTGATGGAATCCTTGCATTTATCGTAGAAATTTTCCAGTAGCGTTGGGTCTATTTCATATCCTGCACTATTGCGCCCGGCAGCCATGGCCGCAAGTGTTGTGGTGCCCGTACCCATAAACGGATCCAGAACAAGATCTTCTTTCACGGAATACATGTTGATCAAGCGATAGGCCAGTTCAAAGGGGAAAGCGCCGCTGCGGTTACGGTTCTTTTTCTTTCCCATGGCCTGGCGGGTGCCTTTAAGATCCATCCAGACGTCTGAAAACCATTGGTTGCGCTCTTCCCAGAACAAGGCGCTTTGCCGACGGTTCTCCTTGGCCGAAGCAGATGTAAATTCGCGCTTCCCCCCTTTTCTCAAAATAAGGATGTATTCATGTTCTAACGTGACATAGGCCCCGGCCGGCAACATGCCCGACCCCATGAATTTGTTGGGTGCATTGGTCTGCTTGCGCCATAAAATGCATGGCAAGGCCGTAAATCCTAATGCCTGGGTAGCAGCCAATATCCTGGCGTGGTTGGGATAAAGGGCAAAACGTTCCCTGATGGTGCGTGTGGCATCGCCGATATTGATACAGGCAAACCCGCCGGGAGAAAGCACCCTGAACACCTCTTTCCAGATCCGGTCCAGAACCTGGTGCATGAGTTCAAAGGCCAGTGGGCCGTCCTGTTTTTTAAGGGCCTTTTCAATTTTAGAATCCTGGCGGCTAAAGATTTCATCCCACATGTCAATCATGGGATATGGCGGTGATGTCACCACAAGATTGACGCTGCGGTCAGCTAATTTTTTCATCTTTGCGGCATTGCCGATATAGTGGGTGTGAATCGTTTTCATAGTTTTACAATCAAGAAGCAAAAAAAAGTGAAGGGATGAGTATTTTCAAGCCAAGTCCGATTAATATAATGCCGCCCACAACCTCCATTTTACTGCCAAAGGCAGAGCCAACCCGTTTGCCGATATATATGGCGGCCACGGACATGGCACAGGTAATAATGCCGATCAAGGCAGATGGATACCAGATATTGACATCCATCACGGCCAGTCCCAGGCCGATGGCCAGGGCATCGATGCTTGTGGCAACACTGAGCATGACCATGGTCAGGCCCTTGGAAGGATCCCTGTGAAGGCACTCTTCGGTGTGTGTTAAGCCTTCGCGAACCATGCGCCCGCCCACAAAGGCCAGCAGGCCAAAGGCGATCCAGTGGTCCACGGCACGGACATATGCGACAAATCCAGTCCCGAGAAACCAACCGACCACCGGCATCATGAACTGAAACAAACCAAAGTGAAACGCCAGACGGAACACTGCCCGCGGGTCTTGTGCATGCCCGCAGGCCGCAGCAGCCATGGACACCGCCGAGGCATCCATGGCCAGTCCGATGGAAATGACAACAATATCGAACAAATGCATTGTATGTTTATTATCCGTTGGCGGCAGCAAAGACTGCCGTCATTTTAAGCCATTAAAATATTTTGCTTACCGCAGCCATCTCCACCACCGGCAAAGGCCCTAACGGATCGCCAGGCAATTGATTGAGAATTTTCTGCGGCATGGACCGGTACAGCAGGCGCGCGGTCAGCGTGTACCCACTTTGGGGGACAGGATCTAATCCAAATAAATGGGATACGCTTTCGCCTACAGGAATCCGGGTGTCAGATAAAATTTCCTTGGCTTTGGCAATGTTGGCCACAGGATTGCCGTTGCCGTCCCCAAAAATGGTATTAAATATCACCGTATCTTCCGGCAGTTCATTGTTTTCATCAGGAACGCCGGTCTGGTATACGATGCTTCCATCGCTGTCCGCCAATGTCACTTCAATCCATACCTGGCGCATATCCGTCAATCCCGTGGGCAGGCTGTGTCCGGCGCCCGTATTGGCGACAACTACCCGGACGGCGTTATCTTTTTCCACCTCTAGATAAAGTTGGGCCGCATGCTTTAGACGCGCCACAGCCATATCGGATTTCTCCTGGTCGGAAAACATTTGGGGCAAGCCGGAATTGGCACCCACAAAATAGTGGGTAAAAATATGGGAACGCTGCTTTGCGTCCGGTGTGGCACTGCCCGGATTTTCAGGCCTCGGTGTGGAGGCGGTGGCAGGTACGCCCGGCCGCTGGTACATATGGCACCCCTGGCAGGAGATATGTTTTTCAGGGTCAGGGCTGTTGTACGGGCCCTTTTCCCATTCCGTGTATGTGGTTTCAAGGTCGGTGCCGAAAGCCACATGTTTAACATTATGGCAGGTACCGCAAATTTTTGAATCGGTATGCAGTTTTGAATACGCGGCATCGTGGAACTCAGGTTCCGTATCGTCAAAAGGCCCATGCTTGATACCGGGATCATCCTCGCCCTGACCGGGGGACAAGACCAAACCGTTGTTGTACATCTTGTTGACATCTACGGCCACATGGCAATAGTCGCATTGAATACCCTGGGCAGGAATTTCCTGAACGTCTGCAAACTCATCGGACACTTTTTGGGGAAAACCACTCACATATCCCACAGGGGTATGGCACTTCACGCATGACTCAGCCTCCTCAATATGGCCTGCTTCGGTCAGACCCTCAAGATAAAATTTTGCCACCCGAGTATAGACCGGGTCTTGATGGGAAAGATGATGCATGGAATCCTGCCACTGGGCCATAATCTCATCATGGCACCCCCCGCAGGTTTCAGGGTCAATGAATTGATCCAGATTAAAGGTCAGTTCTTTGGAATGGGTGTCAACGGGCGGGGTCTCACCGCGAAAAATCCACACCAATACAAGACATAGGCAAACAAGCCCGCAAACGGTAGCGGCAGCCTGAATCCTTACTTTTGCTTTACTCATGATAGCACAATCCTTTTTCAAAAAATGTCAAAATTTCCAGTCCCACGGACCGATCATTTTTTCGGAGCTCAGTATTTGCATGGGCCGCGCCCCTGTTGGTTGGCCCTTTGGGTTCCATTTGCGACCCACTCAAAATAGCGGACAATAAAATTTTTTTTCTTCTCTTTCTTGGTGCCTGGTTTTATCCCGGAAACGTCACTATGCTTCATGGCTCACCACATGATAAATTAGTAAAAGATGCCCGTCTCCGAGATCCTGACAAGATTCAAGATTAAGCGTCGTGTCAAGATCAAGAGGTGGTGCAAACAAGGACAACCCTGAACCAAACAGCCTGGGCACCATGGTCAAATGCACCTGCGTGATCAGGTTGTCCCGGGCAAACAAGGTGTTGATGGTGGCTCCGCCAATTAGGGCCGCGCTGGTGTAACCCTTGTTCTCAAGGTCGTCAAGAATTTCAGCCGGGGACAGATCCGTAAATATCAGATTGTCCTGATCACTTTGCCTGGATTTATCCCGGGTCATAACAATATTCAGGCGACCGGGCAGTGGGGAGCCAAGGGTATCATAACTTTTTGATCCCATGATCATAACTCCTGCCTTTTTGGTCAGTTCCACAAAATATTTTTTATCGGCCTTGCCGGTCCAGTCCACAAGCTGACTGGAATGCTTTGCAATCTTACCGTCCACGGTTGAGGCCATCAGCAAAATGACTTCCATATGACTTTCCTGTTCAGATGGAAACAGGACAGACAGACACCGTCATAGATCCGGCAGCACTGTCTATCCTGTTTGACTTTAAAAAAAAATCGAATATAAAATTACGACTTATACCAGGCCCTCAAAAAAATCATTGCCCTTATCATCTACAAGGATAAATGCAGGAAATTTTTCAACCGTGATCATCCACACGGCTTCCATGCCCAGTTCTTCATATTCAACCAGCTCGACATTTTTAATAAAATCTTTGCCAAGACGTGCGGCCGGACCACCAGGTGAACCCAGGTAAAAACCACCGTAAGTCTTGCAGGAATCAGTAACGATCTGGGAGCGGTTGCCCTTGGCCAGCATGACCATGGAACCACCTTCTTTCTGGAAGATAGGTACATAGGGATCCATACGGCCGGCGGTGGTGGGTCCAAATGAACCGGAGGCTTCGCCTTCAGGTGTTTTTGCAGGCCCTGCATAATAAATGACGTGATTTTTAATGTAATCGGGCAGCCCATCGCCCTTTTCATACCGTTCCATGAACTTGGAATGGGCAATGTCCCTAGCCACAATAATTTTGCCGGTCAATGACAGACGGGTGGATACCGGATATTTGGTCAGTTCCGCGCGAATTTCATCCATTGGGCGATCCAGATCAATCTCAACGGCAGGGGCCATTTCAGGTTCACTGGCGGGCAGATATTCTGCCGGGTTTTCAACCAGCTGTTCCAGGAAAATGCCGTCCCGGGTAATTTTACCCTTGATCTGACGGTCGGCAGAGCAGGAAACGCCAATGCCGATGGGGCAGGAAGCGCCGTGGCGGGGAAGTCTTACAACCCGGATATCCAGGGCAAAATTTTTGCCGCCGAACTGTGCCCCAAGCCCCAAGTCTCTGGAGCGCGCCAAAACTTTTTGCTCAAGGTCAATATCCCTGAACGCATGGCCGGTTTCACTGCCCTTAGTTGGCAGGGTGTCCAGATATTTGGCCGAAGCCAGTTTTACCGCTTTGAGATTGAGTTCCGCAGAAGTGCCGCCAATGACAAATGCGATGTGATAGGGAGGACAGGCGGCAGTACCCAGGTGCTTCATTTCCTTGAGCATGAAGTCAATCAGGCCCTCTTCGGTATTGAGAACGGCCTTAGTCATCTGGAACAGAGCTGTTTTATTGGCGGAACCGCCGCCTTTTGCCATAAACAAAAAGTTGTATGCATCGCCCTGGACCGCAGCGACCTCTACTTGGGCAGGCATATTGTTTTTGGTATTCACTTCGTCGTACATGGTGAGCGGCGCATTCTGGGAATACCGCAAATTATTTTGGGTATAGGCTTCAAAGGCGCCTTTGGACAGCTCACACTCATCATCGGACCAAGTCCAAATCTGTTGGCCTTTTTTACCCATAATAATGGCGGTACCGGTATCCTGGCACATGGGATAGACTTTTTCAGCCGAAATTACAGCGTTTTTCAAAAGCTCCAGGGCTACATAACGGTCATTGTCAGAACTTTCGGGGTCATCAATTATAGCCTTTACCTGCGCCAGATGTTCGGCCCGGTACAGATGGGCAACGTCCTTAAACGCAGCGTTGGCCAGCAGAGTCAATGCAACGGGCTCCACCATGACCACATCCTTACCCTCAAACTCCCGGACCCGGACATGGTCCTTGGTCAACAGGCGATATTGCGTAGCATCCTTTTTCAACGGAAACATGGGTTCATAGTTAAATTCCATTCGTTTTTCCCTCTTTAGTAGTTTGTCCCTCTTTTAGAAGATCTGACAAGCAGCAATATGACACCCTGCTGCCTGCCGCCATTATTTGAAATAGTTAATATAAAAGTCCGAACCAATTGTCCATTTATCTTTTATATTTTTCCCTGCTCCTTAACAGGGACAATGCCTCCTTGCAGACCTGCCCTATTTCCTTAAATTCATACAGACAATGGACATTATTTTTCTCAAATGCATTCATTCCGGCCTGTTTCAGATTTCGCAGTGGCCCTGGGATGAGAAAATGACACAGATATTCCCATCTGCCGTCCTAAAGACCAGTCAACACTGGTAATAAATCCAAATCACGGGTTTTGTCAAATATTTATTGTCAGATACACTACCTCTTAAAAAATAGTAAATAAAGCATGATAACGTCAAAAAAACTTTAATGGACATATCTTTTCAAACGCATAGCGATGTTACCACAAAAAAGCCTGTATTTACTCAAAGTTGCCGGGATCGTTTATTTTTTCTTGCAGTTTTACCCCTGATGCGCCACAATAAGAGAGTTTATTTCCAACCTGAACAAATCTCGATAAATAGCGCCGTTTATAACGGTAGTGCGGTTGGCATGCTGCAGCAATAGAATTTTTCATTTAATACGACGATCTATATGCTAGAAAAACTTGCTTTACAAAAAAAATTCATTACAAACGCACAGTGCGCACAGGCGATGGAAGCATGTCGCGACGCAAAGAACCTTGATCTTGCGTTAAAGAACTATTTTGAGAAAAAAAATATTCTTACCGACAAACAGATGAAACAGCTTCTGGCCAGCTATGCTGCGTTAAAAACCATTCAAAACAATCAGGTCTTTGGAAATTGTGCTGTTGATTTAGGTCTTGTCAGCAAAGAACAGTTCATAGGGGAGATGACCCGGCAGACGAACAAAATTGCGGAAAAAAAACAACCGGAACTTATCAGTAAAATATGGATACAAAACCAAACGCTTAACCAGGAACAATACCAAAAAATCGTACAGCAGCTTCAAGGCGAACAGCCCACCCAAAGTGCTGCCAAGCCATCTAAACCTGTGGCTGAGGCTGCCCCCCCACAGATAGATTACTCCATAGACACAGAGATTGACGGCGGAATACATCTGAAAGTTGATGCCTTGGGTATGGCCGCATTAATAAGAAAAACCAAAAAGTTCAAAGACACGGTATCTGCCGCAAAAATTATTGAACAATTAGAGGATAACGGCATCGTTTACGGTCTGGTTAAATCGTCAGAGGTAGAAAAATTCATAAACTCATCAGGATTTAAAACCAAGCCGTTCCGGGTTGCGCGGGGAACGGATCCGGTAAAAGGCAAGGATGCCAGAATCGAATATTTTTTTGAGACAGACTACCTTAAAGCAGGTGGGATTGATGAAGACGGCAACATCGATTTCAAAGACAGAGGTCCTATTCCCTGGGTGGAAAAAGGCAGCCTGCTGGCAAAAAAATTCCCCATGACCAAAGCCCGTGAGGGAAAAAATATCTTTGGCGAGGAACTTTACGTTCCTGCCGTAGCAGACGCGGCCCTGAAATACGGCACAGGGGTTATCCGCTCTTCAGACAGTTTTAAACTCTATGCCGAAATCAACGGTACGCCCACACTTGACCCATCAAACAAAGTTCAGGTAAGCCATGTCTTTACTGCGCCTGATGATATTGATTATGAAACCGGACACATTAACTATGATGGTGATATCGTCATCAAAGGGAGCCTCAAGTCCGGATTCAAAGCCGTGGGCCATGTGGTCCGCGTCGACACGGTGGACGGTGGAGAAATCCAGGCTGCAGGAAATGTTACAGTTCTGAACGGGATGATCGGCGGTTTTGTATATGCCCGGGGCAATGTCAACATAAAATTTATGCGAAACTCAACTATTTATTGTCTTGGCAACCTCATCGTGGACAAAGAGATTCTGGACAGCCGAATCATCACCTCTGGTGCAGTGATCATCAAAAACGGAGAAATTATCTCCTCGGACATCATCTGCAACAAAGGGCTTTTCACCAAGCATCTGGGTACCGAAAAATCAGCGCCTAATACGATTACCTTTGGTGTTGACACTTTCACCACCCGTGAGCTGAAAAATATACAGGACCAAATTGAGCATACCACGGACGGGCAGGAATATATCCATGAAAAGCTCGATTCCCTGTCCGAAGAACTTTCCCGGGACACAAGAGATACATTGGCACTGGTCCACGAAATCGACAGGGCAAGACACGAAAACTTTTTATTGTCAAAAAATCAGGGAGATCCCACCTCACCCGGGCTAAAATCCCAGATACAAGTAAACAGCCGGTTGCTGGTGCGTTTAGACGGAGAGCTGAATCAGCTGCTTGACCGCATTGAAAAAAAGAAAAAACAAAAAGAAAAATTTAAGACTGAATTGACCAAGCTGGAAAGCACCCTTGAAAAACTAAGAGGCGAACAAAGCAATTTCACCTTGTGGCAGCAACGGAACCCGGGGATTTCCCAAGCGATTGTCACAGGTCGGGTAATTCCGGGAACAATAATTAAAGGTCCGGAGGCATCAACGGAAATCCTTGAAGTGAGAAATAATATAAAAATCCTTCAAACTCTTGTTACCAAAGATGAGGATTCTGAATTGGGAATAGATATCGTTGACAATACTTAACAAAAATAAAGTCCAGGCATTCCGGGACAGGTTATATACCAATGACATGCCGAGAATCATGCGTAAAGGGGGAGAAGGCCTGACGCCTATAAAAAAATACCCCGAAGACGATAACGGTTATCCCCTTGTTCCCATCAAACGAATTACCCGCTTTTTCCTCGAAGAGATGGAAAAAGCGGAATTTGTGCTGCCGGACGAGCATATTGAGGCACTTTATACACTGTTTAAAATGTTGATCCAAGATATGCCGGCGGTCTCATTTGATCTAGGGGCCAGCATTTCCCAAGAGGACATCCAGGAAGCGGATAATAAAACCACCATTGAGCTGCTGACCACCAATGTGATCATCACCTATTTTGACCTGGCAAAATCAAATCTGGGAAACCAGGACGACAGCCTGATTAACCCTGATATGCAATCCATTATAAAACAAAGCACGGCGGGTAGAGATTATAAGCGACTTGTATCCAATACCCTGAAAGGCCTCATTTTCAGCCTGGCCCAGGACAAGCCGTGGTTTGAATACATCGAAGATATTAATGACGCAGACCTGGTCTGCCGACTGGCCGGGGCCAGACTGCCGAGCATGGAAAAAACAACTCTGGATACAATCACCAATAAATCCCGGCTGGAAATTACCGGCTACAATGATATGTTCACCAAACTGCTTTATACCCGAGCCCGGATGGTAACCAGCCAAGAAAACAAAAAAGAGTACTTCAAGACCATGGAAAAGCTGGATACAGCCATCTATGGTTTATCAAGAAAGATTGACCGCTTCCTGATGCTGGCGTATCGGTTGAGTGAAATTTTGGATATTCCGATTAGATCCATCATTGGCGAAACATTTTCCAATCTCAGGCAAAATATGCTGTGGCTGTTTTTTGAAGTGTGGCCCAAAGCACTTGAATCGGGGGACATGCCGCACCAGGTTGCGGTTTCCGCCCTGAGGCACAGGATGAATGTCCTGTTCAGCGTGCGCCACATTACGCGGTTCTGCCGGAAATTTACACAAAACCCGGCATACCAGTCTCCGGTAAATGATCTTTTCCAGCAGATGTTCAAGGGGCTTGTCAAAAAAATTAATATGGTCTCCATACAAGAAGGCAACATCGTTACCGGTCTGGAATGGGTGGAAAGCGCATTATTTGAAATCCGGCGGGCCATTGAAAACTTTGATATAGATGCGTCCCGGCTTTTGGATGGAAAAAAAGAGGTCAAAAGCGCGTATATCGATTTAATATCTAAAACCGACTTTGAATCCTTAGATGCGATTTTGAATCTTTGTGATATGATCTGCGAAGTAACCCATGACACAGACCGGGAAATTATGGTCAGCATACGGGCCGTCCTTATGGAAAACAGTTTCTTAACCCTTAAAAAATATTCCGTTAACAAAGTTCTGCCCAAAGAGGCCATTCCCGAAATCAGCAGACGCCTCCAGGCGTTTGCCGTCCATTATCGCCCCCAACGTGAATTTTACCGGATATTTTTCAACACCTATATCATTTCCAAACCCAGGCCCCAAACCCCACATTTCAGCCAGTTTCTTATGAACAACAAACACTTTGCTCAAGCCATGCTTATGCGCTTTTCAGATGACAAAGCCATGAAAGATCTTTTGTCGGGAGCCCATATTCAAAAAGCCAAACACCTGCTACGGGATCTGCTCGATAAACAAGGGGCTATGGTCTGAGTCCGGGCATTTTTGAACTTACAGCCATGGGCTGACCCGGCCTATCACTATCCAGGCTTATTCCACAACAAAACACGAAAGCAATTTACCAACGTATTAAAATTTTGATATAACGGCCATGGGCCGACCTGACATCTCATCTGCCAGGCTCATCCCACAACAAAGTTTGAAAAATTTGAGCAACTTACACAGACTATAGTCTAAAAACCAATATGGAAACCAGGCAACCTAAATACCGATTTAACCGAAATGAATTTGCAGGCGCCATGGGGGATCTTGGCACCATCCTGCCCATAGCACTGGGGATGATCCTGGTCAACGGCCTGGACCCTGTGGGGCTGTTTTTTTCCACGGGCCTGTTCTACATTGTCGGCGGTGTATATTACGGCATCACTGTGCCGGTACAACCCATGAAGGTGATCGGAACCTATGCCATTGCCACGGCCATGACAGCCGCCCAGATCCAGGCGTCAGCTTTCCTCATGTTTATCTGCCTTGTGGTGATCGGCGCCACAGGTTCCATGGACAAATTCAGTAAATACATTCCACGGTCGGTAATTCGGGGGATTCAGTTGTCCACAGGACTTTTGCTCATGATCAAAGGAATGAAAATGATCCTGGGCAAAGCCCTGCTTAAAGGAGCTGAACAGGTCGCCGAACCCTACCTTCGAATCCAGTCTGCAGGCGTAATTCCCATCACCGTTGTCATCGGCATTTGCGGCATCGTTGTTACCCTTGTCTTTTTAAACAATAAGAAACTGCCGGCCGCCTTGATTGTGATTTCCCTGGGCCTGCTCTTCGGTTTGATTCTGGGTACAAAACAAGGCCTTGACACCCTTAAACCGGGCCTGTATTTTCCCCACCTGTTCCCCCATGGTTTTCCGGCCTCGGCAGACTTTACCTTTGCCCTGTTTGCCGTGGTTCTTCCCCAAATTCCCATGACACTGGGCAATGCAGTCATCGCCCAGGCAGATCTTTCAAAGGACTATTTTGGAGACAATGCCGAAAAAATGACCTACACAGCATTGTGCTTTTCCATGGCTGTCGGCAACCTTTTAAGCTTTATTTTCGGGGGCATGCCCATGTGTCACGGGGCCGGCGGTCTTGCCGCTCACTATCGATTCGGAGCCAAAACCGCCGGGTCAAATCTGATCATCGGCACAATCATGGCAGGCCTTGCCCTGATTCTGGGGGCGGGATTTCTTTATGTGCTTTTCCTGATACCCATGTCAATCCTCGGTGTACTGCTGTTTTTTGCCGGAGGCCAACTTGCTTTAACCATCAGCGATATGCACACCAGAAATGAATTATTTGTCATGGTGAGCATCGTATCCTTAACCCTTGCGGCCAACCTGGCTTTAGGTTCTATTGTCGGAATTATTCTGGCTTACGGAATCAACCGCATCCAAATTTAGCACCATGATGCATAACATTTATGAAAAAAAACATGAAGCCATCACAACCATTTTCTGATCTGAAAGCCATATACAATGCAGCAATCAAACGGGTGGACCCCTATGCCATGATACAGTCAAGGGTAACCCTGGACAACAACACCCTTAAAATCCGTCTCGACAACCAGGAAAAAAGCCTGGCCTTGGAAAAATTTAAAACAATATATGTGCTTGGAGCAGGCAAGGCAACGGCTCCCATGGCAAAAGCCATCGAAGAAATCCTTGGGCCTAAACTGTCCGGGGGCCTTATTTCAGTTAAAAAAGGGCACACAGACACCTTAAACAATATTGAAATCATTGAAGCAGGCCACCCGGTCCCGGACGAGAACAGCCGTTCGGCAGCGCAACAGATCATTGACATTGCAGCAAAGGCAGATGAAACCACCCTGTTCATTAATCTGATTTCCGGCGGCGGTTCCGCGCTCCTGGCCTGCCCCGGAGAATACGAAGGCGCATCCATCACCCTTTCAGATAAACAGAAAACCACTCAAGCTTTGCTGGCCTGCGGGGCCGAAATCAACGAAATCAACAGGGTGCGCAAACAGCTGTCCGGCATCAAGGGCGGAAAACTGGCCCGGCACATGTACCCTGCCACATCCATAAATCTGATCCTTTCCGATGTAGTGGGCGATGACCTCAGCGCCATTGCCTCCGGCCCCACAGCTCCGGATTTCACCACCTTTGCCCAGACTATCGGCATTGTAAAAAAATACGGATTATCATCGATATTGCCGCCAAGGGTAGCAAAAATTTTTGAATCCGACAGGATGCAACAGACGACCAACGACACAATCAGTGATGATCTAATCTTTTCAAAGGTCGACAACATCCTTTTGGGCAATAATTTATCGGCCCTGAATGCCGCCCGGCAACAGGCGGGAATTCTGGGTTACAATACCCTGGTGTTAAGCTCCCGGATCACCGGCGAAGCCCGGGAAATTGCCCTGGTATTTTACGGCATGGCCCAGGATATTGCCCTTGGCAACCTGCCCCCCCAACCTCCGGTCTGCGTGCTTGCCGGTGGAGAAACCACGGTAACCCTAAAGGGGAACGGTAAAGGCGGGCGAAACCAGGAAATGGCCCTCTCCTTTCTTCAAGCCCTTGAAGCCGCTCCTGCCGGAATTGAAAACATCTTTTTTCTTTCAGGAGCCACCGACGGCAATGACGGCCCAACGGATGCGGCCGGGGCATTTGCATCCCAGGCTGTTCTGGAAGCTGGTAAAAAGGCGGCGCTGGATATTAATAAATACCTGGGCAACAATGATTCATACACCTACTTTGATCAGGCCGGTTATCTATTTAGACCCGGCCCCACAAACACCAATGTATGTGATCTTCAGATCCTTATCGTAACATAACTTCAGCGCTTAATTACTATGGGTATTCCGTATTCTTCAAAATTTCAAGCTGTTCAATGGTTTGTTCCGCCACTTTCTTATTTTTAGTAAAAAAACGTTGTAAACGTCCGACAAGCTGCTTTTGCATTGTCTTATCATTTGCATAATATTCATGCCCTAACAACTTTTTTGCGTAGGCTAAATTGGATTGCACTTCTTCAGGAATGCGCTCTCCGTCATGACGAGCGGCATCCTCCGGGCATACATCGTGGCAAATTCCACATCGGATACAACCGTCATCCTTAATAACCGCAACGTCGTTTTCCATATAGATTGCCCCGGCAGGGCATTCATCAACGCATGTTCCGCATCCCGTACACGATTCTTTATTAATCCACGGCATTTATCTATGTCTCCCTTATGTTGATAAATATTTTACTATAGAACTGATGTTGATACGACCATATCATTCTTACGAACACCCAGTAAATTTGCTATGGGTTCGCATTTTGCGATTAAAAGAAAAAACACTTTTGGATGGCTGCTCTCCATGAGCCCTTCAAAATTGCCCTGTCCTTTGGATATGATAAGATCAGCACGATTATATTCTTCTATAAATTCTTCTGAACAGAATTCAATAAGTGTTGACGGTGCATCAAACCCATTGGAAATCACCCTGCAAACCTTATCAATGCCAACCTGAGTTGCATCTTCAAGTGTTGCATCATTGATTACAGGTTTCCCCCGTACAGCAAACGTAATATTTTTATGCTTCATGGTTTCAATAAACAATTTATCAAAAACGATTTCGCCGCAATTATCTCCCAGGTACAAAATATGTTGGGCTTTACTGATTTCATTTTTTAATTGCACCGTCATATCAATTTTTAAATCTTTTTGAAAAAACGATTCAATCTGCGCTGATATGTCGTCATTCACACTTTGAGCACCATAATCAATAATATTGCCGATAACCGACAGTTTTGCGGCGGTGAAAAAAGGATCTTCACTTTCATTTATCATGGTTTGCCAATATGGGTATTCTTTAAGAAGAATATCATTGGCCTTTAATTTTTCTTCGGCATACAGGTTTGAATTGCTCAGTTGACTCTTGGCCATACGATGAATTTCCGTTGCCAATTGGGGATTGGATAGTTCCCGTTTTGAATCAATCAGCTTGTGGACTGAAAAAATAAAATTTTGTGCAACCTTTTCATCCGGTCTGAATTTATCAATCAGTTTTTCAATTGTCCTGATGTGGCAGAAATAACATTCGTGTCTCATATTTTACCTCTATTTGATACCTTGTTTTTGGCCGGTCAAAAAACTTTTGAATATGCGATGCAGACTTCACTGACATTTTATCCCCCCCCTTACGGCCCAACCTTGGGCAGGACATCTTGAAAAACAACGCCGTAAATATCCCAAATGGTAACAAACAATGCGGCAATAATGGGACCGATGATGATGCCGATGATACCGAACATGGCAATCCCCCCAAGGGTGGAAAATAAAATCAAAAGATCGTGCATCTCCGTATCTTTGCCCACAAGACGGGGGCGCAGTAGATTGTCAACACTTCCCACGACCGCACCACAAAAGACAGCAAGCACAACGGCCTTGATCCATGCCCCCTGAGCGGCCAGCCAAAGCGCTGCCGGTATCCATATCAAGGCGGTCCCAATACCGGGGATAATGGATAAAACCGTCATAACAGCCCCCCAAAAAACCGAGCTGTGGATGCCGACCAGTGCAAACGCGATGCCGGATGCCCCGCCCTGTACAACACCGATGATAGCCGTTCCCTTGATCGTGGCGCGCGCCACAGAGGTGAATCGATCAAGAAGCCGCCTTTCATCCCTATCCTCCAAAGGCATGTAAAACAAAATTTTCTCAAGCAGCCTGTTTCCGTCTATGAGGAAAAAAAACATGGTGTACAAAAGAATGGCCACCATGAATATAAAATTGATTGTTCCCATGGTGGCAGCCTGAAGCCCGTTAACAAAAAATTGGCTTGCAGCTCCGACCAATTCCCCGGCTTTGGTGTAGATGGTTAGTCTGTAGGGTTCTATGTGCTCATAAAAGGGAAGGCCTTCCAGCCATTGGGAAATGGCGATGGGAGAAGACAATTGCTTCTGGACCCAGGGCGTGGCGGTCTGGCCGACCTTGATGGCCTGACTGGTTACAATGCCTAAAAGGCCGCTTAAAGGCAAAAGAACGATAAAAACAATAATCAGGATGGTAATACCGGAGGCGGCGGCCTGCCTGCCCTTCAACCATTTATTCAGCCGCTGGTAAAACGGATAGGCCAGGGCTGAAAAAATGCCTGCCAGCAGAATGGCCATGAGAAACGCTTTTATCATTACAAGAAAAATCGCTGAAATAAAAAACACAAGTAACAATAAAAATGAGGGGTGGATCAGATCTCGATTCATGAAACGGTGCCTCCGGAAAAGATTTTTTAAGCCCTATTATAGTGTCTGAACGAAAACCTGGAAATTTTGTTGAGTACAAGGCGGCCCCCCAATTTTAACAACAGGCATATATCGAATATTCCGAGGATTAAAATTGGGATCCAACGAAGTAATCGGCAAAATTTACGGTTTCCGGTCGGGCACTATCCTATAAACAAAGTACATTGAAATCAATACACTGAAACGAATTCTATTTTTCTGCCACAACCAGAAAGCCTGTGACCGGATCACCGGACTGCTTCCGGATAGCCGTGCTGTCCAATGCCAGCAGGTTCAATCCATACCGGTTCAGACAGGTTTGAATGTATCTTTGTGAATGTGCGTACCGGCCGCTGGGGGAAAGTGCATAATTTTTTGAATTGTCTTTTAGTTTCTCCACTGAGAACGCAATTTTTCCGCCCGGCGCCAGGGCGGCAACTGCCGATTTGATCACTTGATCCAAACGGCCGAAATAGACAAGAACATCCGAGCTGTAGATCAGATCAAATCTCACCGGGAACACCCATGGCTGCATTATATCAAAGACTTTAAGGCTGCTGTAAATTTTCTTTTCAGCTGCTTTTTCAAGCATCTTTTCCGATACGTCAACCCCGGTCAGGCGTTTTGCAAACGGCTGGTACAACACGGCACCAAGCCCCGTACCGCAGCCAAGATCCAGGATCTCCATATTTTTAGTTAAATAAGGACGCAGCAGTTGAAAGAGAAGTTCAGGGGTTTTATATTCAAGCTCTCCAACCAGAATGTCCTCAAAATTTTCTGCACACTGGTCAAAAATGCTGCGAACATGATCCACCGGTGCGGCATCAGGGGTTGACGCCTCCCCGCCGATACTCTGGAGCATAAACTGTGCGATTTCATTTTGCGGATGGATCTCAAGCACCTTACGGTAATGGCTTTCGGCTTTTTCAAACTGTTCGCGTTTTTGAAATATAATTCCGCTGTTCAAGTGTGGAGAGACATATTCCGGCTGGATTTTAATGGCCTTTTGGTATGCGTTTAACGCCGGCTCTACTTGACCCTGCTCATCCAAAGCCACCCCCAAATTGTTCCATGCCTCGGCCATGTCAGCGGCGAACCGGATAGCGGCACGGAAACTTTCCATCGCGTCATCCGCTTGCCCGGTTTCCCGATAAGCCACACCCAGATTATTCCATACCAGGCCGGCCTCGGGTTGCTGTTCAAGCATCAACTGATATATGGGGATGGCGCCTTGGTGATCATTTTCCATCTGTTTCAGGCGGCCTAACTGATAACATGCAGACAGATCCGGCGGGCTGAGGCCGGCTGCTCTTTCAAATAAAGGGATCGCCTTGTCCGTCCGGTTCTGATCCAGGTACAAAATCCCGAGTGCGCTCATGGCCTGTCCCCATTCCGGTTTTATCTTCAGAACTTGCCTGTAACCTTTTTCCGCCTCGGCAAATCTGCCTGCCTTGTGACTGATATATGATTTTTGAAAAATCTGTTCAACATCATTTCTTGCTTCCTTGTCCATATAACGTATCTCTTTCCTTCACCGATACCCATTTTGCAACATGCAACACCGTCTTGGCATCTATGATATCCCTGCATCAAATCACCTCAAAAAGTTCTGCAAGGGTGGTTTAAAATTACGCCCAACGTAACAAGGCAGGCCAAATTGATCAACACTTGATCATCGGCAAATCATAGGGGAAGTTAGAACCCAGTCGGCCGGTTTGAACGACATATCAAAATTTCCTATTTTTTCCGGGCAACGAGTAGAATATTTTTCCCTATAAAGGGTGAAACCAATGATTCAATTACACGCATTACAGGCACAACTAACCGATCGTATATGAATACATTCTGGCCATTCATTGTATTTTTCAGCAGGGTATAATTGATGAACCAGGGAATAATGCCGGCCAGATCAAAATAGCGGGCTTTTACAATAGAGAACCCAGACCGCTGAATCAGTGCCAAAAGGCGATCTTTAGTATATCGACGAAAATGGCCGAATTGCGTATCAAGTTCACTATACAACCATGGCAGCGCGGGTACGAATATCATAATATGACCGCCGGAAGTCATCGCAGTATGAGCACAGGCAAGTTCACAAACATCATCTTCTATATGTTCAAGGACATTAACATACAGAACGGAATCAAAAGATGCATCACCGTCCTCTATACACAAAAAATCATTGACAGCCTTGGCCCGCATATCTTTCTTAAGAGCCTTTTCCAGTAATGGATACATGTTAACCGATGGTTCAAATGCTGTCAGGCTATTTATATTGGATTCCAATATGAGTTTTGAAACATTGCCGATGCCTGCACCAACCTCAGCAACAGAACCTTTGAGATAAGGTAAAAATTCGGCCAATAACCATCGGTGATAATTATTTGCAAAGGACATAGCTTCCAAGTCTTTGCCAAAGTAGTATTTCTTGTTTGTTTGTGTCATTGTCCCAACCTTTTTATGGACAAGTCAATCCATGCCCAACATATTAAATTACAATATCATTTAACATTTTTTTGTGAAATGGCAGATTGCGTTCTTATTGGCAGGATATAAAAAAGAGTTGACTTTTTTAACTTTTAAAATATAAAAGCGGCTATTCATAATTTCGCATATTGAGAATATATGAATAGATAAAAGTAACTCTTTTATCATGTACTACAAACAAATAAAAAACAAAGACTGAAGTCTTTTTGTAGAACGGCCATGGGCCGACCTGGTCTATCAGCACCCAGGCTCGACCCACAACGAATAGTGAAACATATCTGTGACTTACAGAGAATTTCTTATAAAATTAATAATTGAGTGAGCCCAAAGCACCTGGGTATTTATACATAGACTGTCGTATGTAGCGGCAACCGTTGATCGTCAATAAAGCCATGAAGGTTTAGGACTATTGTCTACACCTTTATGGTTTTTTTTATTTTTTGCACCGCTAAAAAGCCAGATAGTTATTAGTACGGGAGAAAAGATGCAACCAACCACAATGTTAATATCAGCGATACTTATTACTTTATTAAACGGTTCCTTGGGATGGTGTCACGGTGTTATGGGAACCGTAAACGAAATTAATGCCTATTGCATCACGGCTATGTATGATGATGGAGAGCCGATGAGCTACGCAAAAATCGAAATCATGGCCCCTGAAACAACGATTCCTTTTCAAAGCGGCCATACAGATCGAAACGGCAGTTTTGTGATCAACACGGATATCCACGGAACTTGGCATGTTGTGGTCAGCGACGGTATGGGACATCAGCTGACATTGGATTTCCCGGTTGAGTCTGACAAGGCGGCCCCGCTAACATCCTCCCGGGAGGCCCCCCAAGCGCCCCAAAAAGCGATTATTTCTACTTTGCCCAATAAAACAAACCGCCATTTGGAAATCATCTGTGGACTGTCTCTGATTTTCGGGTTGTGGGGAATTCTATTTGGCTGGAAGGCCAGGCGATGCAAAATTCGAGGGTAATGAATCAAATGAACATAATTGCTGTTCAGATATCCACGCAAAATCCGTGAATATCTATGCAGCAAAGAAGCTGATTAGGATTCATGGTCATGCCAGATCCTCCGGCTGGATCGCAGGCAGGAGTAACAGGTTCAGGTCCGGATTGCACGACCATGCCGCCCGTTTACTACAACAGGAGAGAAGGAGAAAACATGCACAAAACACACGTTGGATTGATGTTCGCCTTAGTAATAATGCTTATGCCGGGTGGTCTTTGGGCCGAAGAGGACGCGTCAACCACCAAGCTTGACGAGGTCGTGGTGATCGGTACACGCACCCCCCATGCAGTTAAAGACTCGCCCGTAGAAACTGTCTTAATCACCCGCGAGGATATTGAGCAAAGCAATGCCCAGACCGTAAGTGACCTTGTAAAAACAGTCCCCGGTTTCTCCGTAGGAGGAAACGACGATATTTTCGGCGGCTCGTCCTCCCGTGCCAGACTGAGGGGCTTAAGCTTCAACAACGGTTACGGCCTCATCCTCATCGACGGCCAAAGAATCCACGGCAGCAGTCAGAGCGGTGCCCACGGAGAATATGCCGTGGGCCTGAACCAAATCCCCGTCTCCATGATAGAGAGAATCGAAATTGTCAAAGGGCCATCCTCGGTCCTTTACGGCAGTGATGCCATGGCCGGTGTAATCAACATTATTACCAAAAAGGTTCCCGAAAAGGCGGTTGCCGGGGCCGGTGTAAAATACGGATGGTATAAGGTTTCCAAGGGCAAAAATTACTACACGGATGCCGTAACCACCCCCACTGATTATGGAAGCAACCGCTACACACGGACCGCTTACGCGTATACCGGCTCCAAAATCAACGAGGATATGGGATTTTTACTACACTATACCCATGAAGACTCAGAGGGGACCAGCCTAAGTCCCTATGAAAATGACCGGGACTCTGTCATGGGGAAACTGGATGTTGATTTCACGGATACGGCAAAAGGCTGGATGAAGGGAGAACTAAGCAACTTCAAGAGAGAGACCACAAGCACCACAGAAGAAGAAAGCTACCGCATTTCAGCAGGTTTTGACTTCAAGGTTTCCCAAAACCATCAGTTCATGTTAAAAGGCTATCACTATGTAGATGACTTCAGCACCTCCACACGGTCCGGGGACATCGGCTTTGACCAGGGTGAACTTCAGTATACCTGGTATGCGCCGGCGAACCACGTTGTCACCTCCGGAATCGAATTTCAGCGCCAGTCTATTGACTATATCATGGACAACAGCAGCAGCGGAACCACAACCCGGACCACGGTGGTAGAAGACGTTGATACCTTCAGCATATTCCTGCAGGATGAATGGACCCTTTTCGAAAAACTGGTCCTGGTCCCCGGCATTCGGTATGACAACCACTCCACGTTCGGAGATTCCTTCAACCCCAAATTAAGCGCCATGTACCGCCTCACAGAGGCGACCACCCTGCGGGCGTCGGTGGGCAAATCGTTCAAATCCCCGACCATACGTCAATTGTATTACGATGTCCCGTTTTACCACTCTCCGTTCTGGATTTCCTCCAACCCTGACCTGGAGCCGGAGGAGTCCATCGGCTATTCACTGAGTATTGAACACACGATGCTGGACGACAGATTGATAACCAGCCTGGCTTATTTCAGAAACGACGTAGACAACATGGTGGTCACAGACCGGACCGGCCAAACCTATGAAGGCGCAGACCTTTATATCTACGAAAATGTTGAAGAGGCCATGGTCCAAGGCATAGAGGTAACGGCACAATTTTATCTAAATGACAACTGTTCGGTCTTGTTCGGCTACACCTATACCGATTCCGAAGACGAATCCACAGGCAACGAGTTGACCTATACCCCGACCCATTCATTCACCATTACCCCTGCCTATGAATATGTCCCCTGGGGATTGGGGATCAGCGGAACAATCCAGTACAACTCGGATCAGTACACAGATGACGATAATACACGTGTACAGGACGCACATGTGGTCGTTGACGGGAAGCTGTTCAAACGGGTCGGCCAGGTATCCAAACTCACACTGGAAGTCGATAACATTTTTGATTCAGACAAGGGAAATGACCGTTACCAGCGCACGGGCAGAACCATTACGCTCGGCCTTGACATGGAATTTTAATAAAATCTTTTAAACTGAGGAGAAGACAAATGAAAAAAAATCGAAAAAATCATATTTGGATGGTGGCGTTTGCCGCACTGGCCCTCTCATTTTTTACCTGCACGCCGGTCCAGGCACACTTCCCCTGGCTTATTATAGAGAACGGCGCCATAGACGCAAACAGACCTTTAAAATGGGTCATCGGTTTCGGGCACCGCTTTCCCCTGTCCGGCTTCATGAACGGGGAAGATCTTAAGGATACGGTTATTTTTGGACCGAACACGGGAGATAAAACGGTTGTCACGGCACTCTCCGGCATTCAATTCACCTCCCCAAGCCCCTTGACCAAAGAAGGCGGTTATGTCCTGGCAGCAGAACGCCAAGCCTCTTTTTTCACTAAAACCACCGAAGGCTATAAGCGCCAACCCAAAAAGGGATTAAAGAACGTGCTCAGCTCAGGGTATTACCACTCATACATGAAGGCTGTTGCCAACGTGGGCGAGGTTGGCGGCAAGGTGGATACCGTGGTGGGCCATGACCTGGAAATAATTCCCCTTGCCAACCCCTTGACACTGCGCCCCGGCGACTATCTGCCTATCAAGGTTCTGCTTCGCGGCAAGCCGTTTAAAACTGAATTTCTGGCAACTTACGGCGGATTCTCAACCGAGAATGGTGTCTATGCGTATGCGGCCAGTACGGATAAACAAGGGATGGGGAAAATCCGCATTCTGGCCCCTGGGGCATGGTTGATCAAAGTAAACTACAAAGAGGCCTACAAAGATCCTGAAATGTGTGATGTGGAAAGCTTTCTTGCAACCTGCACTTTTGAAATTCAATAACCTAAAACGGCAGGCACGGCACATGGCTGTGCCTGCCGTTTTACTCATTCTCTCACTGGCTTCCACCTGGCCCCTTGTTACGGCGCCTGCCGACAGTTTACCCATGGGAACGGAGACGAGTTCAACGGTTCCTCTGTTCAACGTCTGGACCGTGTGGTGGAACTCCCAAAGCGCAGTCTCCGGCTATTCCGGGTATTGGGACGCGCCTATCTTTTATCCCCAAAAAGGAGCCTTTGCCTTTTCCGAACCCATGCCTCTGAGCATTATCGCAGCGCCGATTATTTGGGCCACAGGCAACCGAATCCTTGCCTATAATTTTTTACTTATCCTGTCTCTTTGTCTAAACGGATGGGCAACCTTTAGCCTCTTACGGCGTTTAAATTTTGACCTGCCGGTCCAGTGGACGGGCGGGGTCATGATGACCCTGCTTCCTTTGATTCATTCCTGGGTCGGCGTACTGCAACTGGTCCCGGTTTTCGGTATTCTCTGGACCATATCGGCGTTACTCAAATTCGCCCAAAGGCCCACGGCAATTGGGGGCGTTTTGCTTGGGGTCGCGTTCAGCGTAACCTATCTCTTGTGTGCCTATTACGGCCTGTTTCTTGTAATCCCACTCGCCCTTTCATTGGCCTGGATGATTGGAAATCATCTTTTCCGGTGGGGGACCTGGCGATCTTTAGGCTTAGGCCTCATAGCGGCAGGCATCATCTGTTCTCCCGTTGCCATGCGTCAAGCCAAGACACAACACCTTCATGCTCCCCTGCCCCAGCAATACCTGGCCGGTTTTTCCGCCTTGGCCGCGGATTATCTGGTGCCACCATGGCCCCACTGGTCTAAGTTAAGGCGGGTATCTGGTCAAGCGGATTCAAATTTTGACGGATTCCGACTTTGTCCGGGATTTTTGAAACTGGCATTGGCGGCTGCAGGTATTGGATTTGGCCTGGTGACCCGAAATAACAGACGATGGACACTTTTTTGTTTAACCCTGATGTGCACGGCATTTGTTCTTTCACTTGGGCCGTGGTTAAGGATATGGCATTGGCAGCCATATATGCTGCTGGTGAATTATGTCCCCGGATTTGGCCAAGCCCGCAATGTTTTCCGGTTTTCCATCCTGGTCCATATAATGGTGGTTCTGTTAGCTATGACAGGGTTGCAAGGTATTCTTACCGCTGTCAGACCGCACATCCATAAACCCAGACTGCACAAATTAGCGGTATTTCTTATCATTGGTCTGGGTGTAGCTGCTGCGGCGGAAATTCTTCCTCCAGGCCAATCCCTGCATCGGGCAAAGGACTTTTTACCGACCACGTCCTGGGTAAAGTATCTGGCCGAACAAACACCTGAAAAGAGCGTCATCGCCTGCATACCATTTCCTTTCAGGCCGGATGTGGCAGGATATGAGCAGGAAGCTTTATGGATGTACCGGCAGACCTTCCACCACCGTCAAATGGTAAACGGATATTCCGGCTATTTCCCGCCGGAATACCTGAGCCTTAAATTGGCGATGACAGCTTTTCCGGCTTTGGACAGCCTATCCCGCCTGCGAGACCTTGGCGTTAATTATTGTGTCGTAAAACGGGACTCCATATTTGCTGAACCCACACGAAAAAAAGCGGCCACCGGCCTTGAACTTGAATTAACATTTTCTGATGATTCGTCCCAGATAGATATATACCGCCTGCGGCGGTAACGCATATGCTGAAAAACAATTGACTTATGAATCAAATTAGCCTTGTCATCCCATGCTTCAACGAAGAAAACACCCTTGAAGCCTGCATCAACCGCGTATTGGAAGTGCCGGATATAAATTTTGAAATCATCATTGTTGACGATGCATCAACCGATGGCAGCCTTGGCATTGCCAGACGCCTTGAAGAAAAATATCCCCAGGTCCATGTGTTGTCCCATAGTAAAAACCAGGGGAAGGGGGCGGCCCTGAGAACCGGTTTCAAAAAAGCCCATGGGGATTTTGTTGCCGTCCAGGATGCCGATCTTGAATATGACCCCATGGACCTGAAAAAACTGGTTGCCCCTTTGGCCGAGGGTTATGCAGACGTCGTTCTGGGATCAAGATTTTTATCCACCGAACCCAGACGGGTGTTGTATTTCTGGCATGCCTTGGGCAATAAATTCCTGACCTTTTTATCCAACATGTTCACCGATCTCAATCTTACAGATATGGAAACCTGCTACAAAGTATTTAAAAAAGAGGTCATTCAAAATATCGATATCCAGGAATCACGATTTGGCGTGGAACCGGAACTGGTTGCTAAAATTGCCCGCATGGGGCTGCGCATTTACGAGAGGGGAATTTCATACAAAGGCAGAACGTATGAGAATGGCAAAAAAATAGGCATGAAAGACGGCTTCTGGGCCATCTTTTGTATTTTGCGGTACAATGTCCACAACACTTCCCTACCGGCCCAATCCTTTTTAAACCTTATCCTTAGCGGATTTGCCGCAGTCGTCAATCTCTTATGCTTTCTTGGCCTGTTTCATTCCGGGACCGGACTTTTAAAGTCTGCGGCATTGGCCTTTTTCATCGCAATTGTGGTCAACTATGGCCTGTGCATATCCATCCGGTTGCCCCCTAAGGCCAGATGGCCGGGTGTGATTGAAATGGCCATATTCCTGTCGGTCGTTGCAATGGCAGGTCTGGTGGATGTCAAATCAACGCAGCTGCTGATAGCCATGGGATGGACGCCGTCACTGTCAAATCTGTGTGCCGGGACGCTGTTCCTTTTACTGAACTTTATGGGCCGGCGCTTCATGGTCTTTCCGATATCATCAAAGGAGCCATTAAAAAAAATAATCCGTTCTTTTCCGAGGAGTGATTTATGAATCGATGGAACGAATAAAACAGGCAAGGCCGAAATCCCAAATCGCTAAATCGGGGGACACCTCAAATCAATGCAACAGAATTAAGTAAGGCGCCCCCGATTTAAATCTTCTTTGTAGATCCCAATAAATTCAGGTGATACATGATCTGCTAACCACACAACATCATTTCCCATATAGAACTTTATATCACTGTCATACGCTTCTTTTGCATTAATTTGCAAAAGAACAGATTTCTTATCTTTCCTATCCCCAACTTGCCTGGCAATTTCAATATTCACTGAAAGGTGCACATACTGCCGTCCCATTGGAAGGAGCCCTGTTTTCATTATCTGATCAACAATTGAAGGTGATGTGCCATGATAGAGCAGTTCCGGTGGTGGTGTTACCTTCGTTTGCAATTTACCAAGCAGGGAATGACCATATAAAGCACGAATGCGATTTCCATCAATTTCATGGCGTTGTTTGCTTGACGTTTTAATCAAAGGGGTCATAATAATAAGTGGCAATGGCGGCATCTGTTGCATCCCGGACTTCGGTCATGCGGCCGGATTCATCATAAATTACCCACTCACCACGGATTTTCATGTCATGCTAAAACCCTAAAATTTATGTCGTAATTTTCAACCACTTCTGTGTAAACCCAATAAAAACAGACGTATTGCTATAGATCTACGCTAAATTTGTTCAAAAATTAGGGCTATTTTATACTACTAGTATCTTGATATTGATTGGAAAAATGTTTATCGTGATGCACAAAATGACGGTTTTTAGGTGATATTGCAGTGTTTTTCTTGAATTTTTTCAAATTTTGTGATTTTAATCAATTTTAACAAATGCGTATCATGACATTAATTGACCCTAATTTTGGTGCCGTATGGAACCCGAACATTTTTTTTGTCGACCACAAAATACCGCTCAAAAAAAGTACGAAGCTCTTCGTGCTTTTTATGTCGAAAAACGTCAAGCCGAAGACGTTGCCAAACAATTTGGCTATAAGTTGAGTTCATTCTATTCTTTAACCCGTGATTTTAAGAAAAATCTGTCGCAGGAAAATCCTGATCAGCATTTTTTTATTTCCAAACCAGCTGGCCGTAGACCTAAAGACGATACCAGCGAAACCAATCAATACATTATTGATTCTCGGAAAAATCATCTTTCAGTGCCTGACATCAAGGCCGCTCTTGATGCTCAGGGAGAAACTGTTTCTGAAGGATACATTTACAATCTACTCAAAAAAGAAGGATTCGCCCGACTTCCCCGCCGAAAAAGCACTACTCGTGAAAAGACAAGCGCTTCATTGAAAATAGAAGCACCGAAAAGTTATATGTTGGATTTTGCGCCTGAGTCATTTACCGGGCAAAATAGTTTTGGTGTGTTGTGTCTACTGCCATACCTGCAACAATATAGCATTGACAGGCTTATCCAAAATTCAAATTATCCGGAAACAGGCACAATAAACAGACTATCATCAATCCTGTGTTTCGTTGCCCTTAAATTGTCTAATGTCCGCAGATACTCTGCTGATGATATTTGGTGTATGGATAGAGGATTGGGGTTATTTGCCGGTTTGAATGTTCTTCCAAAAACTAGTTGGTACACCTCTTACTCTCATCGAATCACCAGTGAAATGAATAAAGAATTTCTCAAAGGGCTGCATCAAATATTGCTTCACGAAGGATTGCTTTCAGATACGTCCAATATTGATTTTACAACAATTCCGTATTGGGGAGACGATTCCCACCTTGAAAATAATTGGTCAGGAACACGGAATAAAGCGTTGGCAAGCATAGCTGCTGTATTAGCACAAGATCCAGATTCCGGTATCATTACATATGGCGACACTAATGTCAGGCATCAGCAAAAAAATCAAGTCGCAATTGAGTTCCTTGATTTTTATAATGCTAACAGCGGCAACGATCTGAAATACTTGGTTTTCGATAGCAAATTCACCACTTATGAAAATCTTGCCAAGCTTGGCAAAGAAATAAAATTTCTTACCATCCGAAGAAGGGGAAAAAAGATAGTCGAAGAACTTAGCCAAAAGTCGCCTTCATCATGGAAAAAAGTTAGAGTCACAATGGCAAATGGCAAAGGCCGAAACTTAAGAGTTAATGATGAAAAGATATTTCTAAAAGATTATGGTGGTGAGGTGCGGCAAATAGCAATAACAGGGCATGGTAAGATTAAACCAGCTCTATTAATAACAAACGATTTCGATAAACCCTGCGACAAGTTGATTAGAAAATATACAAGAAGATGGTTGGTTGAAAAAGGCATTTCAGAACAAATTGAATTCTTTCATCTAAACAAAGTATCATCATCAATGGTTATTAAAGTAGATTTTGATCTTACAATGTCCATACTTACACACAATTTGCTACGACTCTTTGCTATGGATTTACCTGGTTATTCGCATATCAGTGATTATTCTCTCTATAAAAAATTTCTTGCAATGACTGGGAATGTACAAATTGAAGCTGATCAGGTAACAATCAAAATTAAGAAAAAAAGAAACCTACCCTTACTGCTCACAACAATGCAAAAATTTAAAAAAATGAGGCTCAGATTTTTTGAAAATAAAACGTTCTCTGTTATTGGGGACAGCACAACTTGAGTGTGGATTTTGGCAAAATTATTTTCTGAAAGTAGGGTTTCTTAGCGTACCATGAAAATCCGTGCTCACTATATCTTCAGCGATTTCGCATAAAACTTCATCCGTCTCATCTTCAAGCGTTTTCTTTGCAAGAGATTTTATTTTTTCACTTTTTATTCCGGATAGTGCTGTCAATGAAGCACATTTTGCATCAACATCACCTTTTTCATAAACATTTATGGTTTTGCTAACCTAAAATTGACCCCTTTGAGGGCCAAATGACAACCTAAAATTGACCCCCCACTTTGCATCAGTACTCTGGTATTGAATGGAGATTTTTAACCCATTACCGGAGACGAAAAGGAGAATGCTTAAAGTGGATCAGTATGATTACATCCGAACAGCTCACCGTGTTTATGGAAAGGCCATTAAAGAGCTTGCCAGAGAAACCGGCCATTCAAAAAACACCATAAAAAAAATTTTAAAGCAGGAATACATTGGCTACAAGCAACGATCTAAACAGCCATATCCCGTTCTTGGTCCTTATATCCAGGAGATAGACCGCTGGCTTGGCGATGACAAGGACAAGCCATACAAACAGCGACATACAGCAACCCGGATATACCATCGTCTGAAATCGGAACTCGAGTATTCCGGTGGAGAGACGACGGTTCGCCGTTATGTGCGTGAGGCAAAGCTGAGGCTGGGTTTAACGAATCAGCAGGCATTTATCCCATCAGATCCGACGACTGCCCAGGAAGCCGAGGTAGACTGGGGAAACTGTCAGGCAGTTATTGCCGGCGAACCCGTGAAGCTGAAATTATTTTGCATACGTTCAAAATGTTCGGGCAAACACTTTGTTCGCTGTTATCCCTGTGAAAGGCAGCAAGCTTTATTTGACGCTCATATCCAGGCCTTTTCATTTTTTGGAGGCGTGTTCCCAGTTCTTATCTATGACAATCTGACAACAGTCGTACAAAAGGTATTTAAAGGAAAAAAACGTCATCTTCAGGAATCTTATAATCGGTTCAAGGCCTATTACAACTTCGATCCACGGTTTTGCAATCCCGGCCAGGGCCATGAAAAAGGTGGGATTGAAGGCCTGGTCGGCTACGCTCGAAGAAATTATATGGTTCCTATCCCACATGCTGACAGCCTGGACGAATTGAACACGCGCCTCCTCGATGATTGCATGGCCTATGGAGAGCATCGCATCGCCGGTCAAACACAAAGCGTCAATGAATTGTTTGAATCAGAAAAGCAGGTATTGCTGCCATTGCCGACAACATCGTTCAGTAACGTTGAGACGTTCATGGTCAGGGTAAACAAATATGCCACCGTTATTATTGACAAGAACCGGTATTCTGTCCCGACGCGCTATGCTTACATGAGAGTGCAGGCGATAGTAGAGATAGACCAGGTGATCATTTATTGGAGCGGCAGAAAAATAAGCACCCATCATCGGTTATATGGAAATAATAAGTGGAGTTTAAAACCGGAACATTATCTGGAGTTGATTCGTCAGCGTCCACAATCATTTGATACCGCCCGGCCAATTTTACAATGGCGTGATCAATGGCCGGATTGCCTGGAAAAGTTATTAGAACATTTTCGCCGGAAAAACGGTGTAACCAAAGGTACCCGGGAATTTGTCACCGTGCTGATGCTGTACGAAAAATATGCTGTCGACAAGATCGAAGCAGCCGTAAAGGAAGCACTGAAAAGCAATGTCGGCTGCAGCAATGCTCTCAAGCAGATTTTACACAGTCAAAACATCTCTATGGAGTCCCAATTTGATCCTTTGTCGAACTGGGAGACACTGCCCCCTGCTGACATCTCGGCATACGAACAGCTTGGAGGTATCTTATGAACCCAGCAGTCCAGGCAGTCCTCACACAGCACTTAAAAACGCTGAAGCTCTCGACGATGGAAAAAGAGTTGGAAGGTCAGATCCGGCAGGCGCATGAGGCGGCCTGCGGCTACGATGAGTTTTTATTGAATCTTGTTGAAGCGGAAGTTCAAATACGGCAGGAAAACGGTCGCAAGCGACGTCTCAAGGAAGCCAGGTTCCCGATGCAGAAACCGCTTGAAACATTTGATTTTGAGGCTGCCCCTGATTTGGACGCCCGGTTGATCAAAGAACTTTCAACAGGGACATTCATTAAAGAAGCCCGGAATATAATTTTGATAGGTAAAAGCGGAGCCGGTAAAACCCATCTGGCAACCAGCATCGGGATGGAAGCCTGCCGGTATGGACATCGAGTTCGTTTTATTACTGGTTGTGGGCTTGCAAACGAACTGACGGAGGCCAGGGAACAACAGGCTCTGGGTAGAATGATAAAACGATATGCCGGTTATGGGCTGTTGATTCTTGATGAATTGGGGTACGTCCCGTTCAGTAAAATCGGCGCTGAATTATTGTTCCAAGTCCTTACCGAGCGCCATGAAAGACGTTCGATCATCATCACTACCAATCTTGGTTTTGGTGATTGGACGCAGGTGTTTGGCGATGCAAATCTTACCGCTGCTCTGCTGGATCGTGTCACTCACCGGGCTCACATTATTCAATGTAACTGGGACAGTTATCGACTTAAACAGACTTTAAAATCGAGAGGATAAAGAATGAAAGAACTGGATGTATATAATCCCCTGAAAGGTCGAAATGAAACGATAAGGATCGAGATCTCCGAAGACTGTACGACCTATTTTGAAGAGGCGGAGAAGAATGATGATATCCTGAGCATTACAGACACAGATGCCGGTTTGTTAATACAAGAGTGTGGGTGCACAAAACCGATTCTCATAGCTGTAGAATCACGGGAATCAATTAATTACAGCCAAAAAGGAGCGTTGAAGGCAATAGCCGACTACTGCGTTGGGTAGCCCGTCCGGCCAGGGCCAGGGGATCGGCCCGGCGCCGGGCCGATCCCCTGGCCCTGGCCGTTACCCAAACCGGAACTATATAAAAAGCGATAAGAGAATGATTTTAACAACAGGGGGGGTCAAAATTGGGTTGTCGAGAGGGGTCAATTTTGTGTTGCAATTCCGACATTTATCAATCCATCAATTAAATCTTCAGATTCAAACCGTTCTGCTATCTGAGCACACCAGTACCTTACGCTTGAATATTTGCTTTGCAAGGCATTTTTCAAATGGGGTATTACATCAGATTCATTATGCTTTGATATTACATCTTCAATCAGCTGATATACGCCATATCCGCTGCCCTGCCCAAAACAGTTTAGGAAAAGAGGGATGCACTCAGGATCAGGGTTATCGAGAAAATATTTAAGAACATCATCAAAAACTGAAATAATAGCTTCCAGCTCTTCCCCGTCATTAGGTAACGGTTGATATTTTAAAAAAAAAACAATTGCATCTTCTTTATTCATTATTTTAAAAACCTCCTGTAGCTTTATTTTGGCGTATCAATTCTTGCAATTGTCGATTAACTGTTGAACGATCGTATCCAGCATTTCGTAATTCAATTACATCTGCCGCCAAATGTTGTCGAAGGTTGTCAAGCTGTCTTTTGGAACTACCTGTTGTTTCAAGATTTGCATGAATGTCTTTTTTAATATTTATGGTAATCCCCTTGCCATGAGTTGTGTCACTAACCGCATCTTGAACAACATGGTGGGGGGTATGTGTTTCATTAAGTCCTGTTTTCTTATTCCAGTATTTTGATTTGCTGTAGGTTCCTACATAAAAATCTTCACCAGCATCAGCAAGTTTGCCTGCACTCGTTGAGGCATCCGCAATATCATCAACCTTATCAACATTCTTGATAAGAGTACTGGTCTCATCAGCATATTTCAATGCACCGACCAAAGGCAGCACACTGGCCGTATCTAGCAGAGTTTGTCCGGCATGCCCC